>NZ_JBHMIW010000008.1:0-323467 GCF_042436655.1 Sinorhizobium sp. P24N7
ATCCGAACCCGCTCTTCCATCCGACAAGTCTCGTTAAACGGCATCAAAAGGTCCCCCTCAGATGCCAATCTAACCTGTCGACAATCATCCCGGTCTAATCTGTCGACAATCTACCCGGTCTGAACCCGCATTTTGCCCCTCACCCTAGCCCTCTCCCCGCTGGCGGGGAGAGGGGACCTGCCCTGAAAAATGCTTGGGGCCACTAAGCTGGCCGGCTAGTCCCTTCGCCCCGCTTGCGGGGAGAAGGTGCCGGCAGGCGGATGAGGGGCAGGCCGAGCGTGTCCGGTCCCACGGCGCCGCACAACGGCGCCGTGCATTATTGGTGCGCTGCCGCAACGAACCTGTCTTGACCGCACCTTCCGATAAGCCCTCTATTCGTCATACTGACCTGCTGGACCAACCAGTGGATCAGTTGGGAGGCCGCGGTGAACGGAAGTCCAATCCTCACGCATATGCCGAAAGTCGGGAAGAGCCTCGAGCGCCGTACCGCGCGCGACCTCATTGCCGACAAGCTTATGGTGCTGGTTGCGACCAACATGCTGAGGCCCGGCGACGTGCTGCCGGGCGAACGCGAACTTGCGAGCGTGCTCCATGTGAGCCGCGAGACCGTGCGCGGCGCTATCCAGACGCTGGCGGCGCGCGGTGTGGTCGAGGTGTCGCAAGGAAGCCGAACCCGCGTCGGGAATGTCGATCTCAGCCATGTCACAGTGACGATCGCTTCTCCGAACGCGATCGACAGCTACGATCTCGAGGACGTTCACGCCGCAAGGCTCCATATCGAGTTGAAGGTGGTGGGCGACGCGGCCGAAAACATCGACGAAGAGGCGCTGCGCAAGCTTGACAGCCTTCTCGATGCGCAGAAGATCTGCGGTGACGACGCGATGCGCTTTCTGATCTGCGACCGCGAGTTCCACGTGGCGATCTACCGGGCCTGCGGCAATCCGCTGCTCTCCGATTTTGTCACCGACCTTTACACCTATATGATGGACTACCGGCGCAGCGCCATGTCACGGCCGGGAGCAATCGAAGCGAGCTACAAGGATCACAGCGACATCGTCGCCGCCTTGAGGCGGCATGACCGGGCGGCCGTCGTTGCCGCCTTTCACCATCATCTGATCCGGATCTATGAGACGACGAAGGCTCTGCTGGCGGACGAGGAGGCAGACGGAACGAACAGAAAGTCAAGCTGAGCAGGACCGACCGGGTGGCTGAACAGGAGGAGGTTCGCCGAAAATGCATGTAATGGTCATAGGTGCCGCCGGCATGATCGGCCGGAAGCTGGTCGAAAGGCTGGCCGCGGAGCCCGAATCTCTGGGACGCGAGATCGCCAGCCTGACGTTGGCGGACGTGGCTGAGCCGCCCGTGCCTCCGGCGCTTTCGTCGCTTGCGACGACGCTTGCCATCGACCTGTCCACCGAGGGCAGCGCAGAGCGCCTGATCTCGTCGCGGCCCGACGTGATCTTCCACCTCGCGGCGATCGTCTCGGGAGAGGCGGAGGCCGACTTCGACAAAGGCTACCTGGTCAATCTCGACGGCACGCGTGCGCTCTTCGAGGCGATCCGCCGCGAGGGACAGCGCGAGCGCTACCTCCCGCGCGTCCTCTTCGCCTCCTCTATCGCCGTCTTCGGCCAGCCGTTCCCGGAAAAGATCGGCGACGAGTTCTTCACGACGCCGCTCACCAGTTACGGGACGCAAAAGGCGATCTGCGAGCTGCTGCTCGCCGATTATACCCGCCGCGGCTTCTTCGACGGTATCGGCATTCGGCTACCGACCATCTGCATACGGCCCGGAAAGCCGAACAAGGCCGCATCCGGCTTCTTTTCCAACATCCTGCGCGAGCCGCTCGTCGGCCAGGAGGCTATCCTGCCGGTGGACGAGAATGTCCGGCATTGGTTCGCGAGCCCGCGCTCGGCCGTGGGCTTCTTCATCCATGCGGCGCGAATGGATACCGATATCATCGGACCGCGGCGAAACCTCACCATGCCGGGGCTTTCGGCGCTGGTCGGCGAGGAGATAGAGGCGCTCGGCCGCATTGCCGGCCGGAAGGCCGTGGGCCTCATCCGCCGCGAACCGGACCCGGTGATCCGCACGATCGTCTCCGGCTGGGCGACCGACTTCGATGCCCGCCGTGCCCGAGAACTCGGCTTTACGGCCGAAAGCAATTTCGACGAGATCATCCGCATCCATATCGAAGACGAACTCGGAGGAAGGATCTGAGATGGCGCAGGCGAAGGGATCGGGCGAGGGCAGGATCGCGCTGGTCACGGGCGGCGGGACCGGTGTCGGCCGGGGCATAGCCCAGGCCTTGAGTGCGGAAGGCTACAGCGTCGTCATCACCGGCCGCCGTCCGGATGTACTCGAGGCTGCGGCCGGCGAAATCGGCGGGCGGACCGGCGATATCGTCCGCGCGGTCGTCTGCGACGTCGGCGATCCGGATCAGGTCGCGGCTCTCTTCGCCGCCGTCCGGGCGGAATTCGGCCGGCTGGACCTCCTCGTCAACAATGCCGGCTCGAACGTGCCGCCCGTGCCACTCGAAGAGGTGACCTTCGAACAGTGGAACGGTATCGTCGCGGCGAACCTGACGGGCGCCTTTCTGTGTACGCAACATGCCTTCCGGCTGATGAAGGCGCAAACGCCGCGGGGCGGCCGGATCATCAACAACGGCTCGATTTCCGCGCAGACGCCGCGGCCTAATTCGGCGCCCTATACCGCGACCAAGCACGCCATTACCGGCCTCACGAAATCGACGGCGCTCGATGGCCGGATGCACGACATCGCCTGCGGTCAGATCGACATAGGCAATGCTGCGACCGACATGACGGCGCGGATGAGCACCGGCGTGCTGCAGGCCAATGGCGAGGTTGCGGCGGAGCCGACGATACCGATCGAGCACATCGCCGAGGCGGTCGTCTACATGGCGAGCCTGCCGCTCTCGGCCAATGTTCTAACGATGACCGTGATGGCGACCAGGATGCCGCTGGTCGGCCGCGGATAAAAAGAGGTTTTCAGCCTGGCGCGATCGCGCAAACGATGAATTTGGCGGGCGCAAGGGTAAAGATCAGTTCTGGGAGGAACGCAAATGGCAGGCGTGGATTTTGTCGATGTTCGGAAGTCCTTCGGTGCTTTCCCTGTCATCAAGGGCGTGAACATCGAGATCGAGGATGGCGAGTTCGTCATTCTCGTCGGCCCTTCCGGTTGCGGCAAATCCACCTTGCTGCGGATGCTGGCGGGTCTCGAAAACATCACCGCGGGCGAAATTCGCATCGGCAATCAGGTGGTCAACCGATTGCCGCCGAAGGACCGCGACATCGCCATGGTGTTCCAGAACTACGCGCTCTATCCGCATATGACGGTCGCCGACAACATGGCCTTCTCCCTGATGCTGGCAAGCAGACCCAAATCCGAGATCGACAAGCGCGTCGGCGTGGCGGCCGAAATCCTCGGCCTTTCGAAGCTGCTGGACCGTTATCCGCGTCAGCTTTCCGGCGGTCAGCGACAGCGTGTCGCCATGGGGCGGGCGATCGTGCGCGACCCGCAGGTATTTCTCTTCGACGAACCGCTTTCCAACCTTGACGCGAAGCTGCGCGTCGCCATGCGCGCCGAGATCAAGGAATTGCATCAGCGGCTGAAAACCACGACCGTCTACGTGACGCACGACCAGATCGAGGCGATGACCATGGCCGACAAGATCGTCGTCATGCATGACGGCATCGTCGAGCAGATCGGCGCACCGCTCGAGCTCTACGACAACCCCGCCAATCTCTTCGTGGCCGGTTTCATCGGCTCGCCTGCGATGAACATGCTCAAGGGCCGCCTCGATCCGGACAATCCGAATGCCTTCCTCACCGCCGACGGAACGGCTCTGCCCGTGGCGCAGCCGGCGGCAGCGGCCCAAGGGCGCGATCTCGTCTACGGTCTCAGGCCCGAATACATGGCGCTCGACCCGAACGGGCTGCCGGCCGAAATCGCGGTGATCGAGCCGACCGGCTATGAGACGCAGCTGATCGCAAGGCTCGGTGGGCACGATGTGACCTGTGTTTTCCGCGAGAGGGTGAATGCCAAGCCCGGCGAAACGATCCATCTCGCGATCGATGCCGCGCATGTGCACTTGTTCGACGCCGGAACGGGACGGCGGCTGGTCGGCTGACGTCGCTGACGAAGGGAGGAGCCTTCGTGGCCCATAAAGATGCCAGGCAATCGCCGGCATCGCTCAAGCCGCATTCGCCAAGCGGGACGGTGAATGCCGGAGGAAGACGCTCCCGCATTTTGAGGAGGAGTAGCATGCCGATAAAGAGACGTGATTTTCTCGCAACCTCCGCCGCACTCGCCGGCGTTGCGGGTCTGGGCATCCGCCCGTCCTTCGCGCAGGCCGAGCCGAGCTACAAGCCGGAGGAGGGGGCAAGCCTCAGGCTTCTCAGATGGACGCCCTTCGTCAAGGGCGATGAAGACGCCTGGATCGCCAATACCAAGAAGTTCACGGAAGCCACGGGCGTCGAAGTCCGCATCGACAAGGAAAGCTGGGAGGACATCCGGCCGAAGGCGGCGGTTGCCGCCAATGTCGGCTCCGGTCCGGATATGGTGATGTGCTGGTTCGACGACGCACATCAATACCCCGACAAGCTCGTCGACCTGACGGAGCTCGCCGACTATCTCGGCAACAAATATGGAGGATGGTACGACGGCCTGAAGGGGTATGCCAGCCGCGACGGCCAGTTCATCGCCATGCCTCTGGCCGCGATCGGCAACGCCGTCTGCTACCGCGAGAGCCACATGAAGGCGGCCGGCTTCAGTGAATTCCCGAAGGACACCGCCGGCTTTCTCGAACTCTGCAAGGCCCTCAAGGCCAAGGGAACCCCGGCCGGTTTCCCCCACGGCAAAGCGGTTGGCGACGGCAACAACTACGCCCATTGGCTGCTGTGGAGCCATGGCGGAAAGATGGTCGACGAGAGCGGCAAGGTCACGATCAACAGCCCGGAGACGCTCGCAGCGGTCAATTACGCAAAGTCGCTATACGAGACCTTCATCCCGGGCACCGAAAGCTGGCTCGACATCAACAACAACCGCGCCTTCCTTGCGGGCCAGGTATCGCTGACGGCAAACGGCGTCTCGCTCTACTATGCGGCCAAGAAGGACGCGGCGCTTGCGGAGCTTGCGGCCGACATCCGCACGACCAACTTCCCCGTCGGTCCGGTCGGCCAGAGCGTCGAACTCCACCAGACGAGCTCGATCCTGCTCTTCAAGCACAGCAAGTATCCCGAGGCCGCCAAGGCCTATCTCAAGTTCATGATGGAAGCCGACCAGATGAACGCCTGGATCGAGGGATCGAGCGCCTATTGCTGCCAGCCGCTAAAGGCCTTTGCCGACAACCCGGTCTGGACCTCGGACCCGATCCACGCGCCCTATGCGCGCGCCTCGGAGACGCTGCGGCCGAACGGCTACGCCGGACCGCTCGGCTATGCCTCGGCAGGCGTAATGGCCGACTACGTCCTGGTCGACATGTTCGCCAGTGCGGTCACGGGCCAGGCAACGCCGGAAGACGCCATCATCGAGGCCGAACGGCGGGCGAACCGCTATTATCGCGTCTGACCCCCCGCGGCCGACGGGCCGCCTCAGAGCCGGCAGCAAACGCTGCCGGCAAATGCCTCGAGATCCGTTCCTCCAGCCGGAGAAGCCCGATGTCCTCCATAACGCCGTCCGGAAAGCCGTCCACCACGGCTTCGCTGATGCAGAACAACAATGTGCTCGGCTTCCTTTTCATGCTGCCGGCAGCCGTCTTTCTGATCTGCTTTCTGACCTATCCGCTCGGGCTGGGCGTCTGGCTCGGCTTCACCGACACACGCATAGGCCGCGACGGCGTCTTCATCGGGATCGAGAATTACGAGTTCCTGGCCCGGGATTCGGTCTTCTGGCTCTCGGTCTACAACACGCTGCTCTACACCTTCGTGGCGTCGATCCTGAAATTCGTGCTCGGGCTCTGGCTGGCGCTGCTGCTGAACGAAAACCTGCCTTTCAAATCCTTCTTCCGCGCGATCGTGCTCCTGCCCTGGGTCGTGCCGACGGTGCTTTCGGCGCTCGCCTTCTGGTGGATCTACGATTCGCAGTTTTCCATCATCTCCTGGTCGCTGATGCAGCTCGGCATCATCGACGGGCCGATCAACTTCCTGGGCGACCCGAACAACGCGCGCGCTTCCGTCATCGCCGCCAATGTCTGGCGCGGCATTCCCTTCGTGGCGATCTCGCTTCTGGCCGGCCTGCAGACGATCCCGGCTTCGCTGCAGGAGGCAGCCTCGCTCGACGGCGCCACCAGCTGGCAGCGTTTCCGCTATGTAACCCTGCCGATGCTGACCCCGATCATCGCGGTCGTCATGACCTTCTCGGTGCTCTTCACCTTCACCGATTTCCAGCTGATCTACGTGCTGACCAAGGGCGGGCCGGTCAATGCAACCCACTTGATGGCGACGCTCTCGTTCCAGCGCGGCATTCCGGGCGGGCAGCTCGGGGAGGGGGCGGCGATCGCCGTCGCCATGATCCCCTTCCTGCTTGCCGCCATCATGTTCAGCTTCTTCGGTCTGCAACGCCGCAAATGGCAGCAGGGCGGCCAGGATTGAGCGGGAGGACAAAATGAACACGACCACACGAACCGACGACGAGGTCCTCACCGACACGGCCGAGGGCATGAGCTATCTGAACCGCCTGCCGCGGCGGATCGTCGTGCTTTACCTGCCGATGGCGGTCTTCGTCTTCGTATTGCTCTTCCCCTTCTACTGGATGGCGATCACGGCGGTGAAGCCGAATGCGCAGCTGACCGACTACAACAATTACAGCCCGTTCTGGGTGGTCCGTCCGACGCTCGACCACATCAAGTATCTGCTCTTCGAAACCTCCTATCCGGGCTGGCTCTGGAACACGATGCTGGTGGCCGTAGGCTCGACCATCCTGTCGCTGGCCGCATCGGTTTTCGCGGCCTATGCGATCGAGCGGGTGCGCTTCACCGGCGCGCGGCCCGTCGGGCTGCTGATCTTCCTCGCCTATCTGGTGCCGCCGTCGATCCTGTTCATTCCGCTCGCCTTCATCGTCTTCAAATTCGGCATCTACGATTCCAAGCTGGCGCTGATCTTCACCTATCCGACGTTCCTCATACCGTTCTGCACATGGCTCCTGATGGGCTATTTCCGCTCGATCCCCTTCGAACTGGAAGAAAGCGCGCTGGTGGACGGAGCCACGCGCTGGCAGATTCTGGTCAAGATCATCCTGCCGCTCGCCGTGCCGGGCCTGATATCGGCCGGCATCTTCGCCTTCACGCTCTCGTGGAACGAGTTCATCTACGCGCTGACATTCATCCAGTCTTCGGAAAACAAGACAGTACCGGTCGGCGTGCTGACGGAACTGGTGCGCGGCGACGTCTTCGAATGGGGCGCACTGATGGCGGGCGCACTCTTCGGTTCGCTGCCCGTGGTCATTCTCTATTCCTTCTTCGTCGATTATTACGTCTCGTCGATGACGGGAGCGGTGAAGGAGTGAGCTCCCGTCAACGTCTGACGACGAGGAGGACAAATGTCGCGACGATCACCGCGAATGGCACCCAGGCGCCTGCATCCTCCATGGCCAGAAGGGTGAGCGCGCTGAAGACGCACCAGAGGACCGGAATGGGCAGAAGCAGCCACAGCTTCTGCGGCATGAGCGCCAGAAGGGCGCCGAGGGTCACGGCAACGGTCGGGTCCGGCATTGCCCCGAAGGTTTCGGCCGAGGCGGGCGCGCGGCCGGCAAGCAGCGGGCCGAAAGGATAGCCGAGCGAGCCGAAGACCATCAGGCCGATGCCGCCACGGCGGCGCAGGCTGTTCGCGGGCAATACGCCGCCTTGCGTCCACCGGACCGCGAGAAGCAGCAGACCGGCCTGCAGCATGAAGGCCGCCGTCGCATAGGACATCGCCCAGTTTATGGTGGAGTAACGCAGCCAGAGAAATTGCCACGCGCAGAAGAGCCAGGCCAGGGCGAGCGTCGCCATGGCCGCGGCGCGGGCGCGCCGTCCGTCCGTCGCAGTGGCGAAAAGGATGGCAAGCGCGCCCGCGACGAAGACCGGCTGAAGCGGCCAGAGTCCCTGATTGTAGCGTTCGACAAGGCGGAAATAGACGCGCGGCGAAAACATCAGGAAATCCGCGAGCGTGTAGGTCCCCCAGTCCGACATCACGTCAAATCCATATCACGTGCGACAGGATCGTGCTTCACAGCGCCTCCACATAGGCGGCCATGCGGCGGCGCAGCTTCTCGTCGGGCAGGATGCCTCTCGCAGCCTCCAGGTTCTCCCCTACATGGTCGACGCGCGTAGTCGCGGGGATTGCGCAGGTGACCGCCGGATGCGAAATGATGAACTTCAGGAGAAACTGCGCCCAGCTGCGGGCGCCGGTCTCGGCAATCCAAGACGGCAACGGTTCGTCTTCGACCTGCCGGATCAGATCGCCCTGTCGGAACGGCCGGTTGACGATCACGGCAATGCCCTTCTCCTGCGCCAGCGGCAAGATGCGCTCCTCCGCCTCGCGGTCGAGGATATTGTAGGTGACCTGGACGAAATCGATCGGCCGGGTCGCCATGACCTGCTCGATCTCGCGGTGCCTGCGCCCCTCCGAGGTGGTGATGCCGACATAGCGCAGCCGGCCTGCCGCCTTCATCTCGAAGAGCGCGGGCAGGTGCGCTTCCCAGGAGACGAGATTGTGAACCTGCATGAGATCGAATTTCTCGACGCCCCAATAGCCCTTCGAAGCCTCGATCTGGGCCGCGCCTTCGCCGGGGTCCGACATCCAGACCTTTTCCGCCGAGAAGAGCTGCTTCGGATGTCCGAGCTTACGGAGGCCGTAGCCGATGGTCGGCTGGGACGATCCGTACATCGGCGAGGAATCGATCATCCGACCGCCGCCTTCGAAGAAGGCAGCGATCACGGCGGCGCATTCGTCCATCAGGACGGGGTCGTCTCCGACGTTGAAAGTGATCCAGGTGCCGAGGCCGACCAGCGGCAGCGCTTCTTCGCTCTTCGGTATGACGCGCGTCGTGAGGTCGGCAGCCTGGCCCCGCGCCCGCGGCATGAGCGGCAGCGACATACCGATGCCTAGCCCCTGAACGACTGCACGCCGCGTGAAGGTCATCGCTCGCTCCCTTCGGCCCGAAACAATCGAGCCTGTGGCTCATGGGGCGGGATAATAACCCCTGCGGCGCTACTCTGCAGCCACGAAGTCGTGAGCGCGGTGCCGTTAAAGACCGGCAAAGTATCGAGAGGACCGGCTCCGAGCGCCGTGAAATTCCGGTCGCCGAGCCTGAATTCGATCGCCGTGACGCTGCCCGGCGGACTGCTGGATGTTTCGGCGGGCGCGGTGGTGCTGCCCGATATGGCGGAATTCCGGATCGTCGATAGTGGAACGCGATGATTGGTAATCTGGGGGGACTAAGCGGACTAGCTCCTATGGGCGTTCCGCGGAATCGCGGAGGGCTCCAGTTCATTGATACCGTCGATGCGCTGGTCGTTCGCAGGAACGGCCTCGATCTCGAGATTGTGCTTTGCATGGCGCATGTGCTGCCATTCCTTCTCGAGGCGCAGGAATACGTCCGTCGGCATGAATTTTCTCTGCATTCGACCCTCCACGCGGCTGCGTCGAAGAACACGCAAGGAACTGCTTTGTTCCCGCGCCATTATGCAAATCGTGAAAATATAGCGTCCTGGTATGCCTCGAACTGGCCTGACCCGATAGGTGAACCCGCGCTGCTGCTGATCGGTTATGCGGCGGGGTCCACCTATCGTCCCCTCGAAACTGGTGAGGCCGCCTCCTCAATAGCATTCGGCGGGCGGCCTCAAGGCATACGCCTCAACCCGGATTTCACTCCCGGGGCGCGCTCGCGTCAAGGTTTAGCGTTTACTCAATTCGAGTTAGAAAAGATGTGTCGGGCGCCTTTGCCTGCCGGGCAAGCCGAATGCGCGACGGCCTAAGTCCTGTTGAGATTCGGTCCACCCGCCGCGGTTTGTTTGATCGCCTCATTCCTGTGCTTGTCACAGGAATGCACCCAGACCAGGTCCTTGGTCTGAAAGAACGCTTCCCGCGCCGCGGACGCGGCGCTGCTGGATCCCTGTGACGAGCACAGGGATGAGGGTAGAGAGGGTGCAACCCCTCGGCGGGTTTCATTGCGTCACAGGTTGATCATCCCCCGCATATTCGCAAGTGAAAGCTGTAGCAGTCGCACATCCCCGGTCCCTCATTCCTGTGCTTGTCACAGGAATCCAGCCAGACCAAGTCCTTGGGCTGAAACAACTCTTCCCGCGCAGCAGACGCGGCCTGTTCTCATCCCTGTGACAAGCACAGGGATGAGAACGGAGGAGAGATTGCCGAAAAGTCGCTGTAGCACTTTGAGGTACTGCATGTTTTTGTCCTTTGATCGGCTACGATCAATAGAAACATGCAGTGGCGCTCGCTCGGGCCTAGATGGTCTGCAGCGTCCAGGATGCCGCGCCGGCGATAAGCCCAAGGGCGAGGGCAATGGCGATCGCATATCTCATCATCTTCATCCGACGTGTCCGCTCGCCGGTCCAATCGTAGCTCATCATGTGCTCCGAGATGTGCAGCTCAAACGTTAAGATTGGACGCTTTTTCTTAACAAAATGGAAACTGCGCGTTCCACGCCTCGAGGCCTGCAATGTGAAAGAACCTGGGCGGCGCGCGGTCCCGTTATCCATCCGTTAAGATTGGATGATTTGTTGATGCATCCCATTTTAGTAAAATAAGCATAAAAATGTATCAAAGTAAATGTGAATATTATGCGGGCAAGGATGCAGCGATTATTATCGAGGCCAAGAAGACAATTTACCATTATTGAAAAAAGCCCGGCTGATTAACTATTCTCGCCGGTATTCAGTCTATATTTAGGGTGTCATTGCGGGCGTGAGAGCGAATAGGCATGTGCGGATTCGGCGGGTATCTTGGTTCAATACGGGACGGTAAGCCCCTTCTCGAGAGGATGACGGCCGCGATCGGCCACCGCGGGCCGGACGAGCGTGGGATCTTCACCGTGCCGGGTGCCGGCCTCGGTCATGTCCGGCTGTCGATTGTGGGGCTTGGGGACGGCCAGCAGCCGATGTCCGACCCGAGCGGCGAGCTGACGATCGCCTTCAATGGCGAAATCTTCAACTATGTGGAGTTGCGCGACGACCTGCGCGCCAGGGGCCGCCGTTTCCGCACCTCCAGCGATACGGAGGTGATCCTCCATCTTTACGAAGAGATGGGCGCGGATTGTCTTTCCGTCCTCAACGGCGACTTCGCCTTTGCGATCTGGGACGCACGTCGCCGCCGGATGGTGCTCGCGCGCGACCGCATGGGTGTGCGTCCACTCTTCCACACGTTGAAAGGCGGCACGCTCTATTTCGCATCCGAGGTCAAGGCGCTCCTCGAAGTTCCGGGGGTCTCCGCGGAGATCGACCCGATCGCGCTCGACCAGATATTCACCCTATGGGCGCCGATCGCGCCGCGCACACCCTTCCGTGACATCCACGAGCTCGAGCCCGGGCATCTGATGATCGCCGATCAGAAAGGCATCACGACACGGCCCTATTGGCAGCTCGATTATCCGGACCGCGACGAGCGCTCAGCCTACGCGCAGGAAAGCCGCGCTGCGGAGGAACTGCGCGCGCTCCTGACGGACGCGACGCGGATCCGCATGCGGGCCGATGTGCCCGTCGGCGCCTATCTTTCCGGCGGCCTCGATTCGTCCATAATCTCGGCGTTGGCGGCCGGGATGACGTCCCAAGGCTTGCGCACCTTCTCCGTCACCTTCGACAGCGCGGAGCATGACGAAAGCGCCTTCCAGGAGGAGATGGCAGCGGCACTCGGAACCGAGCACAGGGCTGTCGCATGCCGCGCCGGCGACATCGCCAGGGACTTTCCCGATGTCATCCGCTTTACGGAGAAGCCGATCATCCGCACTGCGCCCGCACCGCTCTACAAATTGTCCGGCCTGGTGCGGGAAGCGGGTCTGAAAGTGGTGCTGACGGGCGAGGGCGCCGACGAGGTGTTCGCCGGTTATGACATCTTCAAGGAAGCGCGCGTTCGCCGCTTCTGCGGCCGGCAACCCGGCTCGCGCCTCAGGCCGCACCTCTTCCGCAAGCTCTACCCCTATCTGCCCGGTTTGCAGCAGCAATCGGCCGAGTATCTCGCCGCCTTTTTCGGCGCCGGCGACGTGGCCCTCGACGACCCGCTCTTTTCGCATCGGCCACGCCTCAAGGGCACGGCGGCAACCAAGATGTTCTTCTCTTCGGACCTGCGCGCCGAACTCAAGGGTTATGATGCGGCGGAAGAGTTGGTCAGTCGGCTCCCCGCCGCCTTTGGCCGCTGGCATCCGCTGCATCAGGCCCAATATCTCGAAAGCCGCTTCCTGCTGCCCGGATATATTCTCTCGAGCCAGGGCGACCGCATGGCGATGGCGCATGGGATCGAGGGCCGTTTCCCGTTCCTCGACCACCGCCTCGTCGAATTCGCCGCAAAGCTGCCGCCGGACATGAAGCTCAAAGGGCTCGTCGAGAAGCATATCCTGCGCGAAGCGACGAAAGATCTGCTGCCGCCGGCGATCGGCCGGCGGACGAAGCAGCCCTATCGCGCTCCGGACAGCCACTCCTTCAGCGGCGCGGGCGAACTCGATTATGTGCGGTCGGCCATGTGCGAGGACGCGGTCGCCGCCGGTGGGCTCTTCAACGCCAAAGCGGTAACGAAACTCTACGAGAAATGCCAGTCGCGCCCGGCCTCCGGTTTCCGCGACAATGCGGCCTTCGTCGGCGTCCTCTCGACGCAACTCTGGCTGCAGACATTCACCGGCACCAGCCTTCGCAAGGCTGAGGCCGCGTAAAAACCCTTGGAGAAAAGGATAGTGGAATGACCCAAGCGATTAAGGACAAGGTCAAGGCATTCGTCATCGAGAACTTTCTCTTCGGCGACAGCGCATACGAACTCGCCGACGACGCTTCGCTGATCGAGAACGACATCATCGATTCGACCGGCGTTCTGGAACTGGTGGCCTTCATCGAAGACGATTTCGGGATCGTGATGGCCGATGCCGACATCGTCCCGCAAAATCTCGACTCGCTCGCGCGGATTTCGGCGTTCATCGAAGCGAAAGCCGCCGTGCCGGTCTCGGCGTAAGCGGCGAAGGGCGGGGGGCACCACCATCATGCGGTTCGAGCAATTCCTCATCAGGAACGCCGCGGCAAACGGGGCAAAGACGGCGCTGGTCACCGATCGCCGGCGGCTAGGCTATGCCGAACTCGACGATCTTTCGAGCCGCCTCGCCGCCGCTCTTGCCGAAAGCGGCGTGCAGCGGAACGACCGGGTTCTTGTCTTCATGGACAATTGCTGGGAGGCGGCCGTCGCGATCTTCGCGATCCTCAAGGCCGGTGCGACCTTCAGCCCTATCAATGCTTCGACCAAGGCGGACAAACTTGCCTATATCGTCGCCGATTGCGAGGCGGCGGCTATCCTGGCGCAGGCCAAGCTGATGCCGGTCGTTGCCGAGGCGCTGGCGCTTGCTCGGGGCCATGCGCCATTCGTCGCTTCGACCGCGGGTCCGGGGGGCCGCATCCCGGACGGTGCCGTTTCCTTTGAGGAATGCCTGACGGTTGCGCCTGCGCCCGTCCGCCACGGCGGCATCGACGTCGACCTCGGCATGCTGATCTATACCTCGGGCTCGACGGGCCGTCCCAAGGGCGTGATGATGACGCATCGCAATATCGATGCGGCTTCGGAGTCGATCACCTCCTATCTCCAGAACACGCCTGACGACATCATCCTGAACGTGCTGCCGCTCGCCTTCGACTACGGGCTCTATCAACTGCTGATGGCGATCCGGCTCGGCGCGACGCTCGTACTCGAAAAGTCATTCGCCTTCCCGCAGGCGATCTTCGACCGTATCCGGACCGAAGGGGTTACCGGCTTCCCGCTGGTGCCGACCATGGCGGCAATGATCCTGCAGATGCGTGACCTCGAACCCGGCTTTCTCCCGAGCCTTCGTTTTCTCTCCAATACCGCGGCGGCACTGCCGCCGGCGCATATCGCCCGCCTGAGAGAGCTTTTCCCGGGCGCCCGGCTCTATTCCATGTACGGACTGACGGAATGCAAGCGCTGCACCTATCTGCCGCCGGAAGAGCTAGACCGGCGGCCGGGTTCCGTCGGGATCGCGATACCGAACACCGAAGCCTTCGTGGTCGATGACGAGGGGAACCGGGTACCGCCCGGTGTAGCCGGCGAACTGGTCATTCGCGGCCCGCATGTGATGCAGGGCTACTGGCGCAATGACGCCGCGACCGAGCGCATGCTCCGCCCCGGCCCTAATCCATGGGAAAAGGTGCTTCACACCGGTGACCTGTTCCGTACCGACGAGGAGGGTTTCCTCTATTTCGTCGGCCGCAAGGACGACATCATCAAGACGCGCGGCGAAAAGGTGGCGCCCAAGGAGGTCGAGACCGTGCTGCATGCGCATCCCGGAATTGCCGAGGCCCTGGTCATCGGTGTTCCCGATCCGGTGCTTGGGGCCGCGATCGGCGCTCTCGTCGTGTTGTCGGACCCGACGCTGACGGAGAAGGACATCATCCGTCATTGCAGCCGCCATCTCGAGGATTTCATGGTGCCGAAAATCGTCGAATTCCGCACCGAATTGCCGAAGACGGATACAGGAAAAGTCAGCCGCCGCCTTGCGGCCGAAACATTGGAGCCCGCAGAATGAATATCCGACCGGACCAGAACAGGCTCGTCTTCTCGGCCGACACGCTGAAAATCGACGAAGCTGCGGAGGTCGACCGTATAGTGGCCGGATTGCGGGCCCAGCTGCGCAGCCTGCGCAAACGCGGCCTCGTCCTCGGCCTTTCCGGCGGCATCGATTCGAGCGTCTCGGTCGCGCTGGCCGTGCGCGCCGTCGGTGCGAAGAACGTCTTCTGCCTCTTCATGCCGGAAAACGATTCCGATCCGGAAAGCCTGCACCTCGGACGGCTGGTCGCCGAGACGTTCGGTGTAGAGGCGGTGGTCGAGGACATCGGACCGACGCTCGACGCCATGGGCTGCTATCAGCGGCGTGACGCCTTCATTCGCGAACTCGTCCCCGATTACGGGCCGGGCTGGGCGTCGAAGATCGTCATCGCCAATGCGCTCGAAGGCGACGGCTACAACATTTCCTCGCTCGTGGTGCAGGACCCCGCGGGGAAGCAGACGAAGCTGCGGATGCCGCCTTCCGTCTATCTCGGCATCGTCGCCGCGACGAACATGAAGCAGCGCACCCGCAAGCAGATCGAATACTACCATGCCGACCGGCTGAACTTTGCCGTGCTCGGCACGCCGAACAGGCTGGAATACGATCAGGGCTTCTTCGTCAAGAACGGCGATGGCGCGGCGGACGTCAAGCCGATCGCCCATCTTTACAAGTCGCAGGTCTATGCGCTTGCCGGTTATCTCGGCGTTCCCGAGGAAATCCGGCGCCGGCCGCCGACCACCGACACCTATTCGCTCGAGCAGACGCAGGAAGAGTTCTATTTCTCGCTGCCTTATGACCGAATGGATCTGTGCCTCTTCGGCCTCAACAACGGGATCAGCGCCGACGAGGTCGGACGCGCGGCAAATCTAGGCGCGGCTCAGGTCGAGCGCGTCTGGGCGGATATTGCCGCCAAGCGCAAGGCCACGCGCTACCTGCATCTCGGGCCGCAGCTGGTGCAGCCGGTCGAGGAGATCGAGTAAGAATCCGATCGCACGCCCCGTCCTTAAACGGGGCGTGCGATCGGCCGGCTTTATTGAGAGGGTGCAGGTGTCGTCGGTGCCGGTGCCGGTTCTGTGGGCGCGGGCTCCGTCGTCGCCGGGGGAGTCGTTTCAGTCGCCGGGGGCGTTTCAGCCGTCCCTGGCATGAAGAATATGACCGCGAGAATGATAATCGCGAGCACGATAATGCCAATGATAACGTTGCGGTTCATGGTGTTTTCTCCGCTGCTGACGATCATCTTCGATCGACTGCACGACGGCGAGTAGAGAATCGGCCGCCATGCGTTCAACCGGAGATGCGCCGTTAGCGTAACATGAGTCTCGCCAAGCAATAATAGATGCAGTTGAACGACGTGCCTTGCCGCACGGATGCGCCTTCTCATGCGAAGACTGTTGTATTCCCGCAACAGGGATGAAGCGCCGATTGCAATTCGAAATTGAGTGCTTGCCGATCGGCCTGTCTCGTGCGAGGATCACCTCATCCGCAATTCAAATCAGAGGAGGCGTAAGATGAATTCCAATCTCGTGTTTGTGCGCCTCTGTGGCGGAACGGCTATCGTGCCTTCGATGCGACGCGCATCTGGCTTCAGCCGCTACTGATCTGAGGCTCACAAGCCCGCATCTCCGCCATTTGGCGCTTCCCTTTTAACTGACGTGACCGGCTGACGGGACAATTGTTCGCATTGTTGCGTTCCGCATCCGCACGTCTTTTGATCCTCGAAAGGACCTGGCTGCATCACCGCGCCGGGACGGACAGTCATGCGTGAACCACAAGCAATAGTTGTCGAACCCCTCGCGGCGGCGGCCGATGAGCTTTACCGTAAATTCGGCGTCTGGAAGACCGCACGGGCACTGATGTCGGCCGCATGGAGGCGCCATCAGGCGCAAAACCAGATCTCTCACCTGTCGAATCGGATGCGCCGCGATATCGGCCTTCCGGAGGCGGAGGAGGAATTTCCCATCTGGGACATAGACGCCTTCATCCAGGCCAGGGCAAGGCGTCCGGATTGACCTGGAGGCAAACCCTGAGAAGTGCGGGGGGAGAGGTTCGCAGCTCTCCCCCCGATTACGGGGCAGCGGTCAATTCTTCCCGCATGGGCATCCCGCCTTCGTCAGCCCTGTGCAAGCTCCCCTCGTCACCATGCTGCCTAGAACTGGTCGCCGGTTCCGTCGAGTCTCATCTTGGACAGACGGGCTCGCGCGTGACGGAAACTTCCCGTCGTGCAGGGGCGAAACGGACCGAAGATCGGCAAAGAAGGAGGCCCGGTTAACTGTTTGTTAACCATGGCTCGCCTACATCTTGGCAACCAAAAATTAACGAAGATGACCAAAGTGCTAACAGACGCTCGCTCGATCCGCATCAAGGGCCGCTCCTTCCTGGCGCTGGTGCTTTCCCCGGAACTGCCGCTCGACTGGTGGCTTGGCCGGCTCGATGACCTCGCTTCGCGTTCGGCGGGCTTCTTC
Source organism: Sinorhizobium sp. P24N7 (assembly GCF_042436655.1). Lineage (NCBI taxonomy): Bacteria > Pseudomonadati > Pseudomonadota > Alphaproteobacteria > Hyphomicrobiales > Rhizobiaceae > Sinorhizobium > Sinorhizobium sp. P24N7. The sequence goes on from NZ_JBHMIW010000008.1 coordinate 17,226, forward strand.
CTGGGGCGCCCGGTGGTGCTCGATGTGGCAGATCTCGAGATCGACCGGAAACAGTTGAAGAGCCTGCTCGACGAGCTCGGCCAGCGCAATGTCAGGGTCATGGGGATCGAAGGCGGGCGTCCCTCGCTTTTCGAGCCGGGGATGCCGCCTGCCATGAAGGGCGGCCGGCCGGCTCCCGATTTCGAAGTACCCGAGGCCGATCCGGCCGATCCGCCGAAGGCCGGCAAGGGAAAGGCCGCTGCGCCGATTACGTCGGAGGACGTTCAGCCGGTTCGGGCGACGGCATCGATCATCGTCCGGGAACCGGTTCGGTCCGGACAGTCGGTCATCTTCCCGGAAGGCGACGTGACGGTGATTGGCTCCGTCGCATCCGGCGCGGAGATCGTCGCAGGAGGTTCGGTCCATATCTACGGGACGCTCCGAGGGCGGGCGCTGGCAGGCTCGGTCGGAAACGCGTCTGCGCGCATCTTCTGCCGCCGGCTCGAAGCGGAACTGCTGGCAATCGACGGCGTCTACAAGACGGCCGAGGACATGGCCCCCAATCTGCGCGGGCAGTCGGTCCAGCTGTGGCTGGAAGGCGATTCGATCATGGCAGAAAGACTGAACTGAGCCGGTCGCCGGCTGATTTATAGAATTAGAGCGGGGATGCGGGCGGAAACCGCTCACAGTTTTCCTCCCGCTCTGACAACAGGAGCGGGAAGATGGCGAAAGTAGTTGTAGTTACATCTGGAAAGGGCGGCGTCGGCAAGACGACGTCAACCGCCGCACTGGGTGCGGCGCTGGCGCAGCGCAACGAGAAAACGGTCGTCGTCGATTTTGACGTCGGGCTGCGCAATCTCGACCTCGTCATGGGCGCCGAGCGCCGGGTCGTCTACGACCTCGTCAACGTGATCCAGGGCGACGCGAAGCTGCCGCAGGCGCTGATCCGCGACAAACGGCTCGACACCCTCTTCCTGCTGCCGGCATCGCAGACCCGCGACAAGGACAGCCTGACCCCCGAGGGCGTCGAGCGGGTGATGGAAGAGCTCAAGAAACACTTCGACTGGATCATTTGCGACAGCCCGGCCGGGATTGAGCGCGGCGCGACGCTCGCGATGCGCCACGCCGACCTCGCCGTCATCGTCACCAATCCGGAAGTCTCATCGGTCCGCGACTCCGATCGCATCATCGGCCTGCTCGATGCCAAGACCGAAAGGGCAGAGCGCGGAGAGCGGGTCGAGAAGCACCTGCTGCTGACGCGCTACGACGCCGTCCGCGCCGAGCGCGGCGACATGCTCAAGGTCGATGACGTTCTCGAGATCCTGTCGATCCCGCTCATCGGAATCGTTCCCGAAAGCATGGACGTTCTCAAGGCTTCCAACCTCGGTGCCCCGGTGACGCTCGCCGACAGCAGCAGCGCTCCGGCGCGCGCCTATCTGGATGCCGCGCGCCGCCTTGCGGGGGAAACGGTGCCGATGACCATTCCCGGCGAGAAGCGCGGCTTCCTGGGCAAGATATTCGGACGGAGGGCAGCATGAGCATTTTCCGTTTCTTCAGCAAGCAGACCTCGGCGCCGACGGCGCGCGAGCGCCTGCAGGTGCTGCTGGCGCATGAGCGGGCGTCGGTCGGCCAGTCGGACCTCGTTGCGGTGCTCCGGGAAGAAATTCTCGCGGTCATCGCCAAGCATGTCCAGGTCGACCGCGACAAGGTTAACGTCACGATGGAACGCGGCGAGCACGTCACCACGCTCGAAGTCGACATCGAGATACCGATGAAGGCGGGCGTGCGGGCGGCCTGAGCCGGCCGCAGCGGCACCATGGTCCGGCCAGGTTGCGCGAATGGCAACCGGATGGATATCCCTTCCTGCAGCCTCTCGTTCGGGAGGCTGCAGTACGGCTTTCGCCTGGCCACCGCGCCCCGTCGTCGGACTTTCGTCCGAATCACATCGGACGATCGTCCGACCGGCGAAAGCGAAACGTCTGAGACACCCCGATTGCAGTTGACGCACCGGTCAGGCCGTGACCAAAGATGGCGCAACAGCCGGCGAAAGCGAGTGTCGGGCTTTCCCGGTGGACTGTTGTCGGGTCGGCGGCGACGCCGACGATCGGTGATAGCGTCAAGGCATTCGCGAGACCGCGATCAGGCGCATCCCGGTAAAAACTCTTCAGGAGGAGCGTGATGGTCACGCGTCGAAACTTTCTTGCAGCACTGTGCTGGGTTTCGGTCGGCCTTCCCATCGCCGTATCGCCTTACAAAATCGCGCTGTCGGGCTCAGGCATCGAACTGGAACCGCAATCCGCTCTCGCCAAGGGCGGTGGTAGCGGCGGCGGGCGCGGTGGCGGCGGCGGACGAGGCGGTGGCAATGGCGGCGGACGAGGCGGTGGCAACGGCGGTGGAAACGGGGGCGGCGGCGGAAACGGTAAGGGCGGCGGCAATTCGAATTCCGGCCGGGCAAGCGGAAAAGCAACGACGTCCGTGGAAGGGGGCGGCTCCGTCTTGCGCGTACGTCACCGGGACGGCATCAGCGAGGTGATCGAAGGCGCCCGTTATATCATGAAGGATTCGCGCGGGCGCACTATTGTCAACCGGCGTGCAACGTCGGCCGACCGGAAACGGCTTCTGTCCTTCATTGACTGACAGGACGCCAGTCGAGCGCGTCGCGCAGTACCATGGCGGCCTCCGTCCGGTTGGCGACGTCAAGCTTCGCCATGATCTGCGTCATGTGATGTTTCACCGTTTTCTCGTGCAGATCGAGCTTTCGGGCAATCTGCTTGTTGCTCATTCCCGAGGCGACGAGGTGCAGGACCTCCTGTTCGCGCCGCGTCAGCTCGGCAACGAGGTTGGATTTGGCCGGTGCGGGATTGGCCAGCTGGCCCGTCAGCAGCTTGGCGGAAAGGGTGGGGGCGACATAGCTCTCGCCTGAGGCGACAGTGCGAATGACGTCCGCCAGCGCCCTCGCACCGATCCCCTTGAGAAGGTAACCTTTCGCGCCTTCCTTGAGAGCTGCAGCGACGTCGTCATTCGCCTCGGAAACGGTCAGCATGACGATCTTTTGTGAGGGCGCGACGCTCAGGATCGCCGGAATGGCGTTCAGCCCGCCGCCCGGCATGGAGATGTCGAGCAGCATCACATCAGGGTTGAAATTTTGCGCAATCGCGATCGCCTCGTCCCGCGACCCGCCTTCGGCGACGACCTCGAACCCGTCGATCTCCGACAGGCTCCGTGTCACACCCTCCCTGAACAAGGGGTGGTCATCGACCACGGCTACTCGAATTCCCGTCATCATGCCTGCTCCGTTTCCTCAAAACCGATCGACATCCGGACAATCGTGCCGGGTGCGTTGGGGTTGATCTCGAATGTTCCGCCGAGGCTCTCGACCCGGCCTTCAAGGCCCGCGAGGCCGAGGCTCGTCGGCCGTACGTCTTTGGGGTCGAAGCCCGGCCCGCCGTCTGCAACCTCGACGGTAACCTTGTCACCCTTCGTGCTCTGCGTCACGCGCTGCGCGATGCCGCCGCCGTGACGGTAGGCATTGTTAAGCGCTTCCTGCACGAAACGGTATATGCAGATCTTCGCCGATGCCGAAAGGCGCTCGGGCGGGTCGGTCATCGACAACTCCACGGTGGTTCCCGTTCGTTGTTCATGGGCGTGGACGCAGCGCTCCAGAATTTTCCTCAGGCCGGCGGTCTCTATCTGCGGCAGGACCAGCCCGCTGCACAGCGTTCTGATCTCGTTCATCGCCTCGTCGAGGCTGCCCTTGATGGCGGCGATCTCACGCTCGCGCAGTTCGGCGGGCGTCTTGGGGCTGACAAGCTTGTTGCTGTCCAGTCGCAGCGAAGCATAGGCCACGAGTTGCGCCGGCCCGTCATGCAGATCGGCGCCGATCCGCCGCAACAGGGTCTCGTTCAGCGCGGTCGCTCGCTGGGAGGCCTGGCGCAGGCGCCCGCGCAGTGTCTCGTTCTGCGCAAGCAGCGCCGAAAGCTCGTCGACGCGCTGCGCAAGCGCATGGCGCTGCTTCTCTATCGTTCTGCTGCCGCGCAGGACGATGGCCGAAAGGGCGATGAAGAAGGCGAGCGTGAAGCCGGCAACGGCGAGCCACGTGTGAAGCCTCGCCCGATTGAGGCTCTGCTCGAATTCGTCGGCAATCTCGTGGAATTCCGAGACGGCGACCACCTCGCCGGACCAGGGTTGGAGAAGGGGATTGTAGATCTCCAGGAGAGGACTGCTCGAAAGGCGCTCCGTCTCGCCGTCGGCCTCGTCGAGAGGCATGAAACGAGCGACCATGCCGCCGTCGAATGCTGCCGTCAGCTCCGGACCCAGCTCATACTTCTGACCGACCATGGCCTTGTCGCTCGAATAGAGAACCGTGCCGTCGGCACGCCAGAGGCGAAATGAAGCAAGCCGATCACCCAAAGCGCCCTGCCCAAGCGTTTCGTCAAGCGCACGTGCCACCGAATCGTCGAGCACCTGCGTCGTTTGCATGTCGGGCAGGAGCGGCGCAATCACGCTGTCGACATAGAGCGCCGTGGTGGCCGCGGAGTTGCGCGTCACGGCGTCCTCTATAAGGCTCGTCACGAAGGCGCCGACGACGAGCATCGCCGCGGCGGCTACAGAGCCACCGATAATGAGGAACTGCTTCGCCAGCGGCTGAGAGTTCCACCGTCTGATGAGGGCGTCGACGTGCACGAGAGATCTCACGATGGCCCGCTCAATTCGTCGCCGGCACTGCTGCGTTCTTTGCAACCGCCAAATTAGCATTTCGTGCCGGCCGGTCAACGCGCGCCATCCCTTACCCCTTGGTCATAGCGCATCTTGGGACTTTTGACGACCGAGCCCACGGACCTAAGTCCAATCAACCGGCGCATTGGTCCGGCGGCGGTGGAACCCGCACCAGTTGCACGCTATCGCTTAATCAATTGAAGCAGAAAATCGGCCGCAGCAACAACGGCCGCGACTTTCGATAGGAGGCCCTCATGCCTATTTCCAAATTCGTCGGACGAGGTCTTATTGCGCTGGCGCTCGCAGGCGCTCCCCTGGCGGGCCTTGCACCCGGCATGTCGGACATCGCATTCGCCAAGGGCGGCAATGGCAACGGTGGCGGCAATGGTGGCGGCGGCAACGGCAATGGCGGCGGCAATGGCGGGGGCCACGGCAATGGCGGCGGCCACGGCAAGAGCGGAAGCCACGGCAATAGCGGAAGCCACGCGAAGGCCCGATCCGATTCGGGCAGATCGGGCGGCGAGCGCGCGGGCACGCCGCGCTTCCTCCAGGACCTGTTCAAGCACGGCAGGAAGACCGGAAAAGCGGCGCACGGCAAGTCCGGGAAGTCCGGTAAGGTAGTAAAGGCCAGGGTGACGGAAACGGCTGTCCCGACGCCGAAGCCCAAGAATCCGCAGGCCGAAACGGCAAAGCTGAGCTCGCTCGGCCGGAACTATCACGCCTACCTGAACTCGAACGATCCGCGAATGGCGGCAATCTCCGCCTATGCGATCGCCTATGCAGAGTTCGAGGCGGAGTTCGGCTCGGACGTCATCCCGACCGATCCGGCTCTCAGCGATGAAGCGCTGCGCGAGGCGATTGCAAGCTTCACGAATGGCGCCGAAGTGACGGATGCGACACTTGAGGACGTCAAGGAAACGCTTGGCGTCGGATCGTCCGTTGGGAAGATAGACGATATTCGTGAGCACCTTCTCGACACGACGCCCGATGAGGACGTCGTGATCGAAGACTGACCGAGCGAGGCGCGTCGCCGGATGGAACATCTGAGAAGATTCGACCGTGTCGTCGGCGCCGTGACCCAAGCGATGCGGGAGGGACGGATAGGCTTCTCGCTGCAACAGGTCAATGCGGTCGGCGATACGGGCGAGGTGCTCTATTCGGAATGCCTAGGCAGACTCGTAGAACGTGACGGAGCGGTCAGGACGAGCGAGGAATTCACGGCTTTTCTCGAAGCGTCGGGACGCGTTGCGTCATTCGATCGATACATGCTCGGTCTCGCATTCGAGTGGCTCGACTGCAATCCGTCAGGCGTGTTGGGTTGCGATATCTCGGCCGGGAACATTCTCGACGAGAACACTTGGTCGGAACTCTACGATCTGCTTTCGCGAAATCGGGAAATGGCCTCGCGCCTGGTTCTCGAGATAACGGAGTGCCTGCCGCTGGCCACCCTGCCGATGGCGGCGGAGTTCATCGAAGGCGCGCGCGAACTGGGCTACAGAATCGCCCTGGACAGTTTCGGAACGGGTCACTCGACGCCGGAATCGCTGTTATCCGTTCCCGTCGACATCGTCAAACTGGACGCATTCTTCATCGGCCGCGGCCAGGGCGGGGGCAAGGGGTTCCTCCATCATTTGGTGGGGCTCGCTTCCTGCGTTGCGCCGACGGTGGTCGTCGACGGCATCGAGACCTACGGACAGCTCGAAGCCGTCAAAAAGGCCGGCGCAACGCATGTGCAGGGCTTCCTTCTGTCCGAGCCGACGCTTTACCCCGTCTACTGCGGCCAGCCGGCGCCGCTGCCGGCCGCCATACGCAGATCTGCGGGATCGCGGCAGCTGCATTCCTAGGCACGATGCTTTCAGGTCGGGTCGACTAAAAGCATAAACGTGATCAAATCCAGGAATAGAGCGGCATGCGGGCGCAAAACCGCACACACCTCACCCCTCCGGCTGGCGGGCTGCCGACTTCGCCACTTCTAAACCTCCGACGACCCTCCGCGCGATGCTGCAGATATCGAACATGTGATTGGCCGTGAGTTTGGCAATCCAGGCGAGTCGGCTACACGTCTACACGCGACCCCTTTTCTCTCTTCGTACCTGCTTGAGATGTTTAGCAAAATTCAATTACGACGACGCACGCTTCTTCTGGGAGCGATTTCCGCAACGGCAGCCGTCGCGGGGTGCTCGACCTCTGCGCCGCAAGCGCAGCGCGCCCCCGTGCCGCGTCTGGTGAGCCGCCCGATCGGGCTGGCGAGCGATGCCGAACTGGAAGCCAGATATGCTGCCGTCGAAGACGGCGGGCATTTCATTCCGGCAGTTCCCCATAGGGAGATGGATCCGAAATATTTGCGCCAGCGGGTGTCGGACCCCACCGGCGAACCGGCGGGGACGGTCGTCGTAGACACGCCCGGGCGGTTCCTCTACCTCATCGAGCCCGGCGGAACGGCGATGCGCTACGGCGTCGGAATTGGGCGCGAGGGCTTCGCCTGGCAGGGCGAAGGGATCATACACTGGCGCCAGCCCTGGCCCCGGTGGAAGCCTCCGGCCGATATGATCGCCCGCCGGCCGGAACTCGAAAAATACTCCGTCGAAAATGGCGGCATGGCCCCCGGCATAGACAATCCCTTGGGTGCCCGTGCGCTCTACATCTTCCAGAACGGGCAGGACACGCTGTACCGTCTGCACGGCACGCCGGAATGGAAATCGATCGGCAAGGCAGTTTCGTCAGGGTGCGTTCGGCTGGTGAACCAGGACGTCATCGATCTTTACAAGCGTGTACCCTATCACGCCCCGATCGTCGTCTATCAAAAGCCTCTCGCCGAGCAGCTTCAGGTCTAGGGCTGTTCAGATCCGGCATACCCGCCGCGGTTGTTTGATGATTTAGGCCGACCCGGCCTGAAATCATCGTGATTTAGAGCACTTCGAACGGCGCATTCCCGGACGCAAGACCACTCTGCGCCTTCTTGGAAGTGCTTTAGATCCGGTTGAACGTCCCGCCGATCAGCCGGCTCCAGTGTTCCCCCGCCAGGCCGTTGATGAACCCTCGTGCGTGACGGAAAGCGTCGACGAGTTCCTCCTCGCGGGAGTGGACGACGGTCGAGGCGGCATGGACGAAGCCGATACGGCGGCCCATCATGGCCTCAAGCAGCGCCGGCTGGGTTCGACCGCGAACCGCAGCGGCTCCGCGCGCGGCCGCGTGCTCTATCAGGCAGTCGAGGATCGGCCCGGCCTGTCCCTGCTGGGCGAGGACCTGGAGAACCCTGGCAGTTCCGCCGGGCTGCAGGTGGTAGAAAAACGCTCCGACGGGCGCACCACTTCGCGTCCTGACGGCCGCAAGCACCGGCTCGCCGAATTCCGGCTTCTTCTCCGCGTCTTCGAGGATATGGTTTAGCTGGCCCTCGGTCCAGGCCGGCTGCACGGCAAACTGCCTGGTCAAGGGGGCGAAGAGCTCGGCGAAGCCATGCCGGTCGATGTCGGCGACCTGCAGCGGTCCTTGGGTAGCGGCCTCGGGCACGCCCGACCAGCGCAGCTCGCCGCGTCGCAACTTGCCGCGATGGCGGCGGTCGAATGCATGAGCCAGCGGCCGGAGTGCGCGGGCGGGTCCGAAGCGGCTCGCGACGAGATCGACGCCGAACGATGCCGGCCGGATGACGCGTATCCAGTCGAGGCTGTATTGCGGCAGCACGACTCCCCGCAGCTTCGTCCACATCTGCGTCGAAACTTCGCTCGCCGTTTCGCTGAAGGAAAGGTCCTGCGGTCCTGCAAGGAACGCTTTCAGCAGCCGCGCGCCGGCCATCGGATCGCTTTCGCGGCCTTCGACCATCAGCGAGCCGCAGATGGCGGCGCGCAATGCCCTGCCGCGATACGTCATGGCCAGAGTGTTCGCTCCGACGAAGCCGGAAATCCGGCCGCCATCGTTGCTATACACGAGCGGGCGGATGTCCGGGTCGTTGCCCGGGGCATCGATATAGAGTTGCCGAAGATATTCGATGAACGCAGGCGGCGGCTCCTCCGCGCTGTTGCGGAAGACCTTCTGGAAAAGCCGCGCGACAGCCGGAATATCCTCGGCTGCGAGCGAACGGATGTCGCTCATCTGTCCGCCCCGTCAGCCGCGGCGGCTGCCGCTGCACCGCCCAGCCTGCGCGCCAGTGCGACTCGCGGCTTTCCGGCCGAGTCCTCGGCGAATGTCACTGCCTCATAGGCCTTTGTTCGGGCGAGAAGCGCCGTGGCCTGGCGATCCTGTCCCTCTCCGAACTCGAAGAGAAGCCAGCCGCCCGGCTTGAGGAAGGCGGCGGCTTCGCGGATCAGCCGCTGATGGATGGATATGCCGTAGGGCCCGCCGTCGAACGCCTCCCGCGGCTCGCTTGCGAGAAGATGCGCGCTGTCGCCCTCCAGGCGGGATGTCGAGATATAGGGGGGGTTGCAGACGATCATGTCGACGGCGCCCGCGAGGTCCTCTCCCGCGAGGGCCGCGAACAGGTCGCCCTGGCGGATGACGACGCGCTCTCCAAGCGAGAGTCGCTCGACATTGCGCCGCGCAAGCGCGACCGTGCTGTCGGTTAGGTCTGCAGCCCAGACACGCGCGAGCGGCACCTCCGCAGCGATCCCCAGAGCGAGATTTCCGGATCCGCAGCACATGTCGATCACGGTCGCCGGTCCGGCGCGCTCGGTCAGGATCGCTGCGGCGTTCCGCCCGAGGAGTTCCGTCTCCTCCCTCGGCACAAGCACGTCCGGCGCCAGTTCGAGGTCGACGCCCATGAATCGTACGAGCCGTGGCGCGCGACCCTCGGTCCGGCCGTCAAGATGATTGTCGCCCTGCAGCACGAAGGCTCCTTCGGTTATCGGATGGGATGTCGGTCCGGCGCACACTAGCGCGTGCAGGTAAACGGAAGCTGAAATGCAGGGCGTCCGACAACACATGGCGCCACAATGCTTATGTTAACCGGCCAATCACTTATCCTCGCTAGTGTGCGCCTCAATCGGCGAGGGGTGCGTTTCGCAGCCCGGTGCCGGCCTTTAAGTCGATTTGTCAAGGCAGAACGGATGGTCTCGGAAGGTGTAACGGAACAGCGCGGTGACAGACCATTCCTGCCGATGGTCATGTCCTATCTCGCCTCCGGCGGCAGTCTGGTTCTCGGTTCTGCGGCGCAACTCCTTACCTTTGCCATCCTTGCCCGCTGGCTCGGCGTCCACGAGTTCAGCGTGTTCGTCGCAATTACTGCGGTCGCCAATATAGCCGTCCATCTCTGCGGGCTCGGGGCGATGGAATGCCTGGTGCGCCGGGTCGCGCGCGACCGCGCGATCTACCCGCAGATGCTCGGGCACAATGTCATCCTGACGGTGGCGAGCGGGGCAGCCCTGGTCCTGTTGGGAGCGGTGGTCCTGCCGTTCTTCTTCACCCTTTCGCCGGACCCCGTGACGAACGTCGCCGTGATCACGCTGATGCTCGTCACCAATATCCTGCTGGTCCGGGTCATCGTACTCACCGAGCAGATCTTTATCGCTCACACGGATTTTGCCTCCGCCAACAAGGTCGTCGTCGGTTTTGCGGCGGCGCGCACGGTTGCGGCGGCACTTGCCTGCATCGCCTTCGGAGTCACCAGCGTCGCATCCTGGGCGGTGTGGCAGTTCCTCTGCCATGTCCTCGTGGCGCTCATGTGTATGCGTGCGATCCGGGGACTCGGTGCGCCGCGCTACCGCATTGTGCGGGAGGAACTCCCGCAAGGCCTTTACTTCAGCATTCCCTTCATCCTGCGTGCGCTGCGCCAGAATGCCGACCTGCTTGTCCTGAGCCTCGTCACCACCGCCGAGGTCGTCGCAAGCTACAGTGTCGCTCGCCGCATGCTGGAGAGCAGCTATCTTTCGGTGGAAGCGCTCAACCGGCTTATCTACCCGGGTTCGGCGAGGGCGACGGCGGCGGGGCTTCACCACGCCCTCCATCGGGTGCGCCGGGTGCTCGCTGCCGCAATCGTCATCAGCCTGGCTGCGGCCGTCACCGTCTTCGTTCTGGCGCCGGTCCTGCCCTACCTCTTCGGCAAGGACTATCTCTCGCTGGTCGGCTTCGTCAGAAGCCTCTGCTGGGTCGTGGTGCCGCTCGCTATGTGGTCCGTCGCGGTCGAGGCACTCGGTGCCTCCGGCGCACACGCCGCCCGCGCGACCGTCATGGGGCTCGGCAGCATCGCCGGTGCCGGCCTTGCCGCATGGGCAAGCTGGTACGCCCCGCCGATGGGAACTTTCCTGTCCTTCTACGCAATCGAAATCGCGATGGTCGTCGCCTCCTGGAGCGTGTTCCTGCACTTCGTGCGGCGCGACCGCCGCCAGGCTGCGCTCACTCTTGGAGCGGGCGCCATATGACGATGGAGGCGAATGAACTACGCGTATCCGAGAGCGTGCCGGTCGATGCAGGGCAGCGCCGCGGTACGCGGCCCATGGCGCCCGACGACGTTGCGGCGGTCGGACGGCTTTTCAACAGGATTTTCCGAAGGCACGATCAGGCATCCGACGATGACCTCGGACGGTATCTCCAGACCGTCTTCTTCGGCAGCCCTCACTATTCTCCGGAACTCGGCAGCGTCGTGCACGAGAGCGGTGCTACTGGCATAGACAGCGCCATACTCTCGGTGCCGATGGCGTTCATGGTCAATGGCCGCCCGACCATGGCCCGCCTTCTCTGTGCCTTCATGGCGGATGGCAAAGCCGGGGCCGTTGGAGCGGCGCGTCTTGCGCGCACCATGCGGGCGGCTCGCCAGGACATGTGCTTCTCCGACAATGCGTCGCCGGTCAGCGCAGACCATTGGGTTGCGGGAGGCGGCATCGTCCTGCCGATCCAGAGCCTCGAATGGCAGCGCTCGTTTCTGCCGTTGACCGCGGCGGCGATCCTTGCGGGCCGCCACTTCCCAATCGCGCGCTCGCGTGTTCTCGTCGGCGTCCTCAGGCCGATTGACCGTGCACTGCGCCGGTTGCGGCCCTCCATGCGCCCGAAGGCCGAGGGCGAATGCAGGAGCGAGGCAGCGGGCGTCGAGGAGTTCCTCCAATGCGCGAGCCCGATGCTGGAACGCTTTGCGATCCGCCCGGCCTGGTCGCCAGCCGAATTCGACTGGCTCGTGCGCGTCGCTTCGATGAACCGCAACCTCGGGACGCTCCAGTGCAGGAAAGTCGTTCTGCCGGACGGTCGCACGATCGGCGCCTTTCTTTACTTCGGCAAGCAAGATGCCGCGGCCACGGTGCTCAATCTCGTCTGCGAGGAGGGGCGTGAACGCGACGTCGCCGCGGCGATGTTCGCGCAGCTCGATGCGGAAGGCTATGCCGTGGCGGTCGGCATGGCTCAGCCGTTCCTGATGAACGCTATCTCGCGCCAGCGATGGCTGTCATTCCGGCACCGCGGCTATTTCTGCATAATGACCCGCCATGCGGACCTCAAGGAAGCGGCAGAGCGCAACGACATCTATATCGGCGGCCTCGCCTCGGAGACCTGGAGCCGGCTGCTGACGGATTTTTAGCGTTGGTATTTTCAGGGCCGATGATCCCAGGGATTGATGATAGTTACACCGGTGTCAGCGAGATCCGCGACATTACGGGTTGCCACGGAGGCGAGCCAGGCTCTACCGCGACGGAGAGGGTGGGTGTCAACAGCTCCGACGGCACATTGGTATCGAGATAATCACTCGGAGAAATCCGGTGCGTAGCGGATGGGCTCGCGCTGCGGAAGGTCAAGCATGACGCCTGCGAGCGGCGCCATTCGGATGCGGATTACTGCAGCGAGATTGGCCGGTCGGTATTCGGTAGTCGAAAGCGCGGCGCGAAGGATGTCCCGCGCTTCGTCCTCCATCGAACGCCCATGCTCGGCGGCGCGAATGCGCAGGCGCTTCTTGAGCCCGTCATCGAGGTTGCGGATCGTCACGTTCGCCATGCGGCTTCCTTTCTTCATTGATGGCAATTTATCGTTGACTGCGGCGGGCGGCAACACGCCTACGAGTGACCCGGAGCCGGCTGCCGACGGATTTTTGCTTGCATGTCTTGCCGGCGATCATTCGCGGTTATATGAGCGAGGCCTGTTCTGACGCAGTCGATGGGAAATGACGATGGCACCTGCGGCTTTTTTTGATGGCCTGTCAGCGTTCCCGCCCACACCCGCCGATGTGGGCGGCAAAGTTTCGGAAGAGGCGCTGTCGCGACTGCTCGAGCGTATCCGACTAGCACGCGCGGACTCGATTGGATTGCTCGGCAGCACAGGGGCTTACGCATTTCTCTCGCGCGGTGAACGGCGACGGGCAGTGGAGATTGCTGTCGAATGCGTGGGAGGCAGAGTTCCCCTCATCGTCGGCGTCGGCGCACTCAGGACCGACGAGGCTCAGGCGCTCGCGCGCGACGCGAAGGAAGCCGGGGCAGATGGACTTCTCCTGGCTCCCGTATCCTACACGCCTCTGACTGAGGAGGAAGTTTATCAGCATTTCGTTGCCGTTGCCGGCGTTTCCGACTTGCCGCTCTGCATCTACAATAATCCGGGCACGACCAGGTTCGTTTTCAGCGAGGAACTGATCATACGGCTCTCGCAGGTGCCGAATATTGCCGCAGTGAAGATGCCGTTGCCTGCCGACGGAGATTTCGCGGGTGAGATCGCTCGACTGCGTGCGAACACGTCTGCAGCTTTTGCTATCGGCTATAGCGGCGATTGGGGCGCAGCAGGTGCGCTCCTGTCCGGTGCTGATGCGTGGTTCAGTGTCGCGGGCGGGCTTTTGCCCGTGGCTGCAACGAAACTCACTCGGGCGGCGAAAGGGGGCGATCGCGCGGAAGCGCATCGGATCGACACCGCATTTCAACCCTTATGGGCACTGTTCAAGGAGTTCGGCAGTTTCCGCGTGATGTACGCTATCGGGAGCATCCTCGGACTGTTCCAGGCATTGCCCCCGCGGCCGATTTTGCCGCTTGGACCTTGTGACAATGTACGGGTAGAGGAAGCTGTTCAGAAACTGATCGACTTTTAAGAGTGCTCTTGAGGAATTACGCTTTACCCGGAAGTGCTCCAGCCGGTCCTGATCATCGGGGAAGGGCGGGCGCGACTGGAGAAAGCAGCAACCGTATGCCAAGCGCGATCATGATGCTGCCCGCAATGCGCTGCTGCCACGCCACAAAGGCACTGCTGTGCGACAACCAATTGCTGAATGTGCCTGAGGTGAGGGCCACCGCACCAAGGACCAGCAGCCCGGTGGCTTTCATCGTAACTCCGAGGATGAAGAATTGCAGGGCCGGCGATCCGGCGGACGGTGCCACGAATTGCGGAAGGATCGCGAGCATAAAGGAAAGCGACGTCGGATTCGTCAGATTGCAGATCACACCCTGCCTGAACGGGGCGAGAAGCGATGGAGACGTGGCGCGGCCCGGCGCTTCGCGCAGGAAGGTCTTACTGCTGGCCGTCAAGAACCGCACCCCGACATAAATCAGATAGGCCGCTCCGATAAATTGCATGGCCTTGTAGAGGAGCGGCCAGGACGCCACGACCGTGGCAAGGCCCATGGCAAGCAAGGGTATCTGGACGAAGCCCGCCGCGACGCATCCGATAGCGGTTGCAAGCGCGGCCCGTCGGCCCTGGCCGATGCCGCGGCTGATGACAAGCATCATGTCCGGGCCGACTCCGGACAATTGATAGGCAAGCACGGCGCCCAGAAACGCGGCATAGCTGGTCAGGTCGGGCATTCTACAGAAACTGTGGAAGCAGGTCGAAGTTCCCCAGCGGAAACGAACCAGTGCCCGTAGAGGAGCATTGGCCTGCCCAAAAGGTTACCGTCCGAACAGTTCCGCTTAACCGAATATTCACCCTGCAGGCCCTAAATCCGCATGGGGAATTGCTTATACGGCAATAAGCACCTTGGTGGCTCCGAGGGATGGGGAAAACGGATGTATCGGCGCAGCGAGCCCGAGGGACTGGGATTACGCCTGGAAAGGCCACATCAGCGCCTTCGCGCGGGCGGAGGGTCGTTGCTCGACCTCGTGCCCGCGGTAACGGAAGAGGCCGCTCGCGAAGAGGCCCCCGCGGAGGCAGAGGATAGCACCTCCGCCCGTGTGGTGGATATTCCCGTCCCCGCCCATCAGGCGCGCGCTCTTGAGGAGCAGCCTTCCTCCGTCGCGGATTTCTTCCCGCAACTCCACCTCCTGGGCAGCATCGGGGTTAATGACCTCATCGCGTGGCTGCGCAACGGCGCCCGCTGGATCGTGCTCGCGCTCGTCCTCTCGGTTGCCGCCGCCTTTGCCTATGCCGTGGCGGCGACCCCGCGATACACGGTCTATACCGATCTCGTGGTGGACCCTTCCAATCTCAACGTCGTCAGCGACGACGTCTTTACGACCAATCCTCAGCGCGACGCGCAGTTGCTGGAGGTCGAGAGCAAGCTCCGGATCCTGACCTCGCGCAACGTCCTCCAACGCGTCATCGACGAGTTGCGGCTTGCGGACGATCCCGAATTCGTCAGGCCGACAATCCTCGACTGGATGAAGACGCTCATTGCGCCGCGGGACGCCAAGGCGGACAAGGAGCTGGCGGCCATGCGCGCTCTGTCCGAGAGGGTCGAGGCGCGCCGGGAGGAACGTTCCTTCGTCGTGATCCTGAAGGTGTGGAGCGAAGAACCGGCCAAGGCAATCGCCCTTTCGGACGCGATCGTCGAGGCATTCGAGGCTGAACTCTTTCAGTCGGCCGCCGAGAGCGCCGGCCGGGTGGCGCAGAACCTGAACGAGCGACTCGATGAGCTGCGACGCAACGTCACCGAAGCGGAGAAGAGGGTCGAGGATTTCCGGCGTGAGAACGGCCTGCAATCCACCAATGGCGAGCTCGTCAGCAACCAGCTTTCGAGTGAGCTCAACACCCAGGTTCTCGACGGTCAGCAGCGTTTCATCCAGGCGGAAACGCGTTACAGGCAGATGAGTGCGGCCGTTGCCGAGGGCCAGACCGCCAGCGCCTCGGTGTTCGAGTCGGCAAACATGACCAATCTGCGCCAGCAGTATAATGCCTTGCAGCAGCAGATCGGCTCCATGCAGCTCACTTATGGCGAGCGGCATCCGCGGCTCGTTGCCGCGCGCTCGGAGCGCACGGCGCTGGAAGCGGCGATGAAGGATGAAGCCCGCCGCATTCTGGAGCGCGCGAAGGCCGACTTCGACCGGGAGCAAAAGGCGCTCGATGCGCTCCGCGGCAAGGCGGATGACGAAAAGTCGAACGTCTTCACCGATAACCAGGCCCAGGTGCAGCTTCGTGATCTCGAACGCGACGCGCGCAGCAAGGCGGCGATCTACGAAACCCATCTGGCACGCGCGCAGCAGATCACCGAACGCCAGCAGATCGACACCACGAATATTCGCGTCATCTCGCGGGCCCTGCCGCCAAACGCGCGAAGCTGGCCCCCGCGTACCTTGATCCTGCTGATCGGCGGCGCCGTTCTGGGTCTCGCAATCGGCATCGCCGCGGCACTTGCCCTCGGCCTCTGGAAATTCCTTCGCGGCAAGACCCACGTGGCTGCCTGAGGAGCCCGGGAGATGGATCGCGCGGGCTACGGAGAGGTCGAGCCGACCAATGCGGTAAAGGCGCGTGTCGGTACCGTGCTGTTCATGGCGATCTTCCTGTTCTTCTGGATCTCCATCAATCCATTCGTGGATCTGACGGGCGAGGCGGTGCTGGACCCTTCCGCCGGCAATTCCAACCGGCTGAACCAGATCATCTCGCTCCTGCTTTTTACCGGAATGCTGGGCTACGGCCTGGTGCACCCTTTGCGGCAAACGATACTGCAGCCGCGCGCGCTGCTGGCGATTCTCCTTTCCTGGTTCATCTTTGTTTCGCTGTTGTCGGCGCATCCGATGCTCGGCATCAAGGGTGCGATCCTCGCGTTGATGGTTACCGTCAATGCCAGCGTCTACCTGTTGTTGCCCGCTTCGGAACGCCACTTCGCCAAGATGCTCGGCATCGGCATCCTCATCGTGCTCGCGGTCGCCTACTACGGCATCGTCTTCAAGCCGTTGCTCGCGATCCATCAGGCGTCAGAACTGCGCGAGCCGATGAATGCCGGCCTGTGGCGCGGCCACTTTCCCCACAAGAACAGCGCCGCGGCTGCCATGGTGATCGCAGCCTTCATCGGCCTTTACGTCATGAACGTCTGGTCGAGGTTTGCCGGGATCGTCATCGTCGCGCTGTCCTTCGTCTTCCTCGTCAATACCGGGGGTAAGACGTCGACCGCGATGCTGCCGGCCATTCTGCTGCTCGCGCTCATGTTCGAGAAGGTGCGCTTTCTCCGCCTCCCGATTGCCGTCGGCGGCGTCGGTCTTTTCAATCTCTTCGCGGTGGGCTCCGCCGTCTTCTCCCCGCTCGGCGAATTCATCAGCGGGCTCGGCATCGATGCGACCTTTACCAATCGCGCCGATATCTGGCGTTTCGCCTTCGGTGCGCTCGCCGAACAGCCTCTCACGGGCTATGGCTTCAAGGCCTTCTGGCAGACGGAAGAACTGGTCTATAGCGGCGGCTCGGTCGAGACCTGGGCCGTCGCTGCCGCCAACGGTCACAATTCCTATCTCGACATTGCCCTGATGACGGGCTTCCCGGGCCTCGCCCTGACCCTGATCTGGATCCTTTTCCTGCCGCTTAGAAAGATCGCCCGCATCGCTCCGGAGCGCGAGCATTCGCATCTGACGAGGCTGTTCGTCCGCATATGGCTCTACACGATCTTCAACGCCGGTCTCGAAAGTCTCTTCTTCGAGGGCGGGAGCCTTCTGTGGTTCACATTCATGGTCGCGCTCTATGGACTGTCGTTGCAGTCGAACGCGGAACTGGCGGCTGCTCCTGCACGCGTTCGTCAGGGGAGGGTAGCGCATGCTTGAGAAGCTGAGCGGGCTCGGTCCGCTCGTCGACAGGCTGGCGAACCGGGCGATCTGGAAGCTGGCGGGAGCCCGGCGCCGGTTGGAGACGGAGGTCCCGCTCGTCTCCTTCACCTTCGACGATGTTCCCGACAGCGCACTTGCCGCGGGCGCAGCCATCCTCGAGAAGTATGGAGCCCGCGGCACCTTCTATATAGCGGGCGGGCTTGCCGGGCAGGTGGAGCCGGATCGAAGGCTGATCACGCCCGAAGGGTGCAGCGAGTTGCTCGCCCGCGGACACGAGATCGGCTGCCACACCTTCGCTCACCGAAGATTGCGTGACATTGCCGGCCTTGGCACCGATCTCGACCGCAATGCCGAGTATCTGAAGCAGGTCGGCGTTTCTCCGGCTGCCTCGAATTTTGCTTTCCCCTACAACGCTGCCTGGCCGTTGGCACGGGCCGAGCTCCGCCGCCGCTACCGAACGTGCCGGGCAGGGGGCGAGGACATCAACCGCGGTGTCGTCGACCCGATGATGCTCAAGGGCGTCGAGATACGCCAGCCGGAGGATGGGGCGCGCGCGCTGACGCGCTGGATAGACGATGTCGCCGAGCGTCCCGGCTGGCTGATCTTCTTCACTCACGACATTGCCGCGCAGCCCACGAACTACGGCTGCACCCCCGACACCTTCGACCATCTGGTCCGCTACGCCGCCGAAAAGGGATGCTGCATCCTTCCCGTCGACAGCGCCGCTGACCGGATCGGCTGGTAAGGAGGCCCTGGTGACCGGGAAGCGCCTTCTTGCGATCAACAACTATTTCTACCGCCGCGGCGGAGCGGAGGCGGTCTTCTTCGACCATATGAGCATGTTCGGCGAAATCGGCTGGGACATCGTTCCCTTCGCCATGCAGCATGATCTCAACGAATCCTCGCCCTGGTCGGATTATTTCGTCTCGGAGATAGAATACGGCCGCCGAAGCGGTCTCCTGCGGAAGGCCGTCCAGGCGGCGAGCGTCATCTATTCGCTCGAGGCGCAGCGCAATCTCGGCCGGCTCATAGAACGCGCCCGCCCTTCGGTCGCCCACGCGCACAATGTCTATCATCACCTGTCGCCGGCGATCTTCTCGACCCTGAAAGCCGCCGGCATTCCGGTGGTGATGACGGTCCACGACCTGAAGCTCGCCTGCCCCTCCTACAAGATGCTGCGGGACGGCAGGGTATGCGAGGACTGTCGCGGCGGCAGGGTCTACAATGTCCTGCGTCATCGCTGCGTGAAGGGTTCGGCCCCTCTGAGCGCGGTGGTGCTCGCGGAAACGGTGCTGCACCGCTTGCTCGGGCTCTACCGAGACAAGGTGGACCGGCTGGTCGTGCCAAGCCGCTTCTATCTGGAAAAGCTCGCCGAATGGGGCTGGCCGCGCGAGAAGATGGTTCATATCGCCAATTTCGTCGATGTCACGGCTCTTTCCGGTGCTTGGCAGGAGGGCGATTATTTCGCCTTTGCCGGCCGGTTGGCGCCGGAAAAGGGCCTCACGACCCTGATCAAAGCGGCGGCTTTGTCGAACCAGCGGCTGGTCATCGCCGGCACCGGTCCGGAGGAGCAAACACTTCGCCGCCTCGCGGCCGAGCTCAAGGCGGACGTGACTTTCGCCGGCTATCTCTCGGGCGAGAAGCTGCACAAGTTGATCGGCGAGTCCCGCGCGCTCGTGCTGCCGTCGGAATGGTACGAAAACGCGCCGATCAGCGTGCTCGAAACCTACGCGCTTCGGCGCCCGGTGATCGGCGCGGCGATCGGCGGCATTCCGGAAATGGTCAGGGAAGGCGAGACCGGTCTGCTTGCGGCTCCGGGGGACGCCGGGGACCTCGCCAGAGCCCTGTGCGAAATGGCGGCACTTTCGCCGACGGAACGCGCCCGCATGGGGGCGGCCGCCCGGTCCTGGGTCGCGAGCGAATTCTCCGCCGCTGCCTACCGCGAGAGGACGCTCGAGCTTTATGGGGCGATCGGCGTGGCCTGAGGCTTCTCCTCCGATCCTCATTCCTGTGACGAGCACATTCGCAACGCTCGCCCATCACCGTCTGATTTTCGGTCAGACCTCTACGAATCTAATGACCGTCTTACCGGGATGGTAAGTCTTCTGCTCGTAAAAGATGCGAATTGGGTTATCGCTGGGGCGCAACAACCATGAGCAGAAGATCGGGGGTTTCCCGAGATCGACCTTCGGCAGGGCCGGATGCGTCGGCAATGCCGGGCGGGGCGACCGCGAGCATGCCTGCAAGCGCTTATCGTGCACTGCCGATAGAGCGCCGCCGCGTGATGATGCTCGGGCTTCGTGGAATTCCGAACGTTCAGGGCGGCGTCGAAAAGCACGTGGAGATGCTCGCAGGCAGGCTGGTCGCGCATGGTTGGGATGTCGAGGTCGTCGGACGCCGGCGCTATCTTCCGGGCCCCGCGCCGCATTCCTGGAACGGAATTCGCGTCACTCCCCTCTGGTCTCCACGTATGATGGCGCTCGAGGCCATCGTCCATACCTTCCTCGGTGTATGCTATGCGGCGCTGCGGCGCCCGGATATCCTGCACATCCACGCCGTCGGCCCGGCGCTCCTGGTACCGCTCGCCCGGCTGATGCGCCTGAACGTCGTCGTGACCCACCACGGCTACGACTACGACCGACAGAAATGGGGGGCTTTCGCCAGGAGGATGTTGCGAGCGGGTGAACGCATGGGAATGCGGCTCGCGCAAGGCCGCATCGCAATCTCCAGGGATATCGCCGACACGATGGGCGAACGCTATCGCGTACCGGTGTCTTTGGTGCCGAATGGCGTCACCGTTTCGCGCCCCAGCGGGGAAACCGGCATTCTCGGCGAATTCCGTCTGTTGCGACGGCGCTATATCCTGCTTGCGGCGCGGCTTGTTCCGGAGAAGCGGCAGATCGATCTCATCCAGGCATATGCAAAACTTGAAAATAGCGGATTCGATCTCGTGCTTGCGGGCGGTGCGGAATTCGCGGGCGCGTACGAAGAGGAAGTACGGGCGCTGGCCAGCCGCGTGCCGGGCGTCGTCCTGACGGGGTTCCAGACTGGCGATCGCCTGGCGGAACTCTTCGCCAATGCGGCGCTCTTCGTGCTGCCGTCGAGCCATGAAGGCATGCCGATCGCGCTTCTGGAGGCGATGGCCCATGGTCTCCCGGTTCTGGCAAGCGACATCGTTGCCAACCGGCAACTCGGCCTGCCCGCCGACGATTATTTTCCGCTGGGGAACGTCGACGCGCTTTCGTCTGCCATGGCCAAAAAGATCGCCAATCCCCCCGACGAACAAGAGGTGCTCGCGCAGACCGAGCGCGTCGAAACCGTCTATAGCTGGTCGAGCGTGGCACTGAAGACGCTCGACGTCTACCGGGCGGTGACGAAATGAATGTGAGGCGCATCGCATCGGTACTTGCGTGGCTGCTTCTTGGCGTCATTGCCTATTCGACCCTTTCTCCGCTCGACCTGCGCCCGCACATGGGCAGCTCGGTGCAGCTTGAACGGTTCGGAGCATTCGGGCTGACGGGTCTCATGTTCGCGATCGCCTATCCCCGGCACGTGCTTGCCGTTCTGGCGGCTATGCTCGCGGCGGCAATCGGGCTGGAACTCACGCAGATGCTCGCCGCCGACCGCCATGCACGGTTGATCGACCTTTCGGTCAAAATGGCGGGGGCGGGCTGCGGTGTCGGCGCCGGCTGGCTGCTCGTCCGCCTTTGGCACCGGTTTCAGCCGGGCATGAACCAAAGCGCAAACCACCGCGGATAGATCTTCGCCGCGCGATTTTGGGGGCTCTCTTGACCATATCCATCATCATCAAGACATTGAATGAAGAGAAGCGGATTGCCGCAACCGTCGAGAGCGCGCTCGCAGCGCTTCGCGACGTGGGCGGCGAGGTCATCATCGCCGACAGCGGCTCCTGCGACCGCACGGTCGAAATCGCCTCGCAATATCCCGTCATCATCGCCCAGATCGCCCCGCCCGCGCGACCGAGCTGCGGCATCGGTCCGCAGCTCGGCTTCCAGCATTCCCGCCATGATTACGTCTGTCTCATCGACGGCGACATGCTGCTCGACGCTGCCTTCCTCAAAGACGCCGTCCGCTTCCTGGCCGACAATCCGGCCATGGCAGGCGTTACCGGACATGTGGAGGAAATGCACATCTCGAACCTCGAATTCGCGCGCCGCGTCAGCCGCAATGCGCCCGAGAACCGGACGGGTCCGATCGATCGCATGAACGGCGGCGGGCTCTACAGGCGCAGTGCAGTCGACGACGTCGGCTACCTCTCGGACCGCAACCTGCACGGCTACGAGGAATTCGATCTCGGCATCCGCCTCAGAAGTGCCGGCTGGAGGCTTTACCGGCTCGACCGCCGTTTCGTCCAGCACTTCGGCCACACGGTCAATTCCTACCGGCTGCTCGTTCGACGCTGGAAGACCAAATATCTCTACGGGATAGGCGAGCTTCTGCGCGCTTCTCTCGGCAAGCCCTATCTCTTTCAGCTGTTGCGGGAACTGCCGGAGCTGAAACTCTGGGCTCTCGTCTATCTCTGGTGGCTCGCCTGCCTCGGCCTGATCCTGCTGCTGCCCGATACGCTCATGGCCCTCGCCGCCGTCTGCGCGAGTTTCGCGGCCGCCGTTCTCGCCGTCAGCTTCCGAAAGGGCGGCCTCAGCATGGGCCTCTATACGGTCGTCGCCTGGTTCTTCCATGCGGCAGCCCTTCCTGTCGGCTTCCTGCGAAGCCGGCGGCTGCCTGCCGAACCGATCGAAAGCACGATCCTCGCAAAGGCCCCTCCCGGGGAGCCCACTCCCGGTGAACCGGTTCTCGGAAAGATGGCATGAGGAGGCCATCCCTCGCGGCGGCGCTGCTTTGCACGTGGCTTTCCCCGGCCGCCAGTGCCTCTGAATGGGTGCCGGTTCGCGAGGTCTCGCTCGAAGTCCGCGCCGGCAGTCCGCTCGATTTCTCGTCCTTGCTGCCGAACGCTTCGATCGACGCGGACAGCCGCCTCGTTGCAGGTCCGGATGGCCGGCTGGCCTTTGCCAAGGCGCCGGAACAACCGGTCAGAATGCTATGCGCGTCGCTCGCCTGGAGTCCGGCATCCGGCGGCTTTCCGGACCATGACGGCGCCGAGCGCTACGCCCGCCAGCTTGCGATGCACGGATACAACATCGCCCGGCTCCATTTCGTCGATGCCAGCCTTATGTTCGGCAGGCAGAAGGATTTCGATTTCGATCCGGAGACGCTGGATCGTGTCCATTACCTGCTGGCGGCGCTGAAGCGCAACGGCATCTACTGGATCATCGATGGACTTTCGTCTCCGCGCGGCGCCTACGGCGGCCACGACGACCGATGGGATGCAAACGGCGATCTCAAGCTTCGGCTGCACCTCGACGAAGAGGCCGTTGCGCACTGGAGCAAGCTGCAGGAGACGTTTCTCGCGAGCGTCAATCCCTATACGGGAACGGCGACCATCCGCGACGACGCGCTCGCATTGGTGATCCTTGCCAATGAAAACGGCATGGAGTTTGACAGCGTCGTGCGTGAGCGGCCCGAAAAGCCCGCCTATGACGAGGCGCTGGCGGAGCCATTCAACCGCTGGCTTTCGGGACGCTACGGCACGACGGAAGCGCTCGCGAGCGCCTGGGGAGATCTCGGTGCCGACGAGCGGGTCGAAACGGCATCGGTGAGGCTTCCCGCCAATCGCTACGCAGACGGTCCGCGGATGCGCGATCTTCAGACCTTCTTCGTCGAGACCGAGCGCGCCTCCGCCGCACGCATGAGCCAGGTCCTGCGCGATTTGGGCTATCGCGGCCTGATCAGCACCTACAACAATTGGCCGACGGTGCAGACGGCGCTCAGCCGGCGCGATCTCGACGCCGTGACCATGAACACCTATCACGATTGGGTTGGGGGTTATTCTGCGGGAAGCGCTTTGACGCAGGCAAGTTCGCTTGCAGACGGCGCCAGCTACATGCGCATGATTGCCGCGGCGCGGTGGCTCGGAAAGCCGTTCATCGTTAGCGAATACGACCATCTCTTCTGGAACCGCTATCGCTACGAGGCGGGCCTGACAATGCCGGCCTATGCTGCACTCCAGGGCTGGGACGTGATTTGCCGTCACGGCCACGGGCCGATCGCGCTCGCCTATGGCGAACCCTTTCCGCACAAAAAGGCGATGCTTCCCTATGCGATTGCGCTCGATCCCGTGGCGCGCGCCGGCGAGACGCTCAGCGCACTCGTCTTTCGTCGCGGCGACGTGACGACCTCCGCCATCACGATCCCCTTCTCAGTTCGCGGCGAGGAGGATCTCGGCGAGGACATGCAGGTCCGCGAGCCGGAGCGATTGACCGATCTGGCGCTGGTCGGGCGCATCGGCCTGCTGCGGGCAGACCCGTCCGGTGGAGAAAGCGGTGTCACGCAACCACGCGACCGGGACGCCGGAACAATCCTTGCCGCACTCCGCGACGAACACATTCTCGCGACTGAAAATCGCACCGATACCACAAGCGGATTTTACGAAAGCGATACAGGTCAGGTCCTGCTCGACCGCCGGGCAGGGCAGCTCCGTGTTTCTACGCCCGCTACGGAAGCGGCAGCCTTCTCCTCTCTGCGTGAACCGATCGATCTCGGTCTCATGCGCATCGGACAGGCGGACGGCAACGGTCTCGTGGCGCTTTCGGCTATCGACGCTCAAGGCACGCTTTCCGAAAGCCGGCGCCTGCTTTTGATCTTTGCAACCGATGCGCAGAACACCGGCATGGTCTTTCGCGACAGCGAAGAGAAGGTGATCGAGGATTTCGGCGCGCTGCCGGCGAGAATCCGGAAGGGCTATGTCGATCTCGAACTGGCACGAACCGCTGCCAGATGGAGCGTGTCACCGGTAGGCCTGGACGGCACCGTCTATCCGCCCGTCGACAGCGGCAGCGGGCGCGTCGCCTTCCGCCTCTCGAACGACACGCCCTATGGGCCCACTCCCTATTTTCTGGTGGAGATGTAGGCTCAGCCGGCAGCGCCCCGGTCGTGTCCGGCGGGCTGAGCCGGTTCGGCTCCCTCTCGGTTCCTGGCATCTTCTGCCGCATCGCCTGCCGTGTGTGACGACAGGCCGGCGAGCTTGTGCCCCCTCTCGCGCAGCCACTGGAATACGACATAGAGCGCGGGAATGATGAAAATTCCGAGGAGCGATGCGGCGAGCATGCCCCCGGCAACCCCCGTGCCGACGGCACGGCGGCTGAGCATGCCGGCGCCTTCGGCCGTGACGAGCGGGATCAGCCCCATGATGAAGGCAAAGCTGGTCATCATCACCGCACGGAAACGGGTGCGCGCGCCCTCCACGGCGGCATCGACGATCGGCACCCCCTTCTCCCGCTGGAACTTGGCGAATTCGACGATCAGGATCGCGTTCTTGGACGCGAGCGCGATCAGCACGACGAGGCCGATCTGGGCATAGATGTCGAAGGAGAGCCCTGCCAGCAGCACGGCGACGAGAGCGCCTGCTACGCCGACGGAGACCGAAAGCAGAACCGGTATGGGGATCGTCCAGCTTTCGTAAAGAGCCACGAGGAAGAGATAGGCGAAGAACAGGGCCAGTGCGAGGATCACCGTCGTCTGGCCCGCGGCTTCGAGTTCCTGCAGTGCCGTCCCCGTCCACTCGAAGCTGTAGCCCGGCGGCAGCGTGGCGGCGGAGACCTGTTCCATTGCGGCCAGCGCCTCACCCGAGGAGACGCCCGGGGCCGGCTGGCCGTTGAGCGTGATGGAGCGGTAATTGTTGTACCGCACGATCGATTGCGGCCCGACGATGTAGTCCACGCGCGCGACCGAGGCCACCGGGACCATATCGCCCGCGGCATTGCGTACATGCAGCCGGGAGATGTCGTCGACCGCATCGCGATCCGCTTCGGCCGCCTGCATGGTGACTTTCCAGCTCCGGCCGAAAAGATTGAAGTCGTTGACGTAATAGGATCCGAGCGTGCCCTGCAGCGTCGCGAAAAGATCGCTCACAGAGACCCCGAGCGCCTGCAGGCGATCGCGGTCGAGATCCAGATAAACCTGCGGCGAGCTCGCCGAATAGGTGCTGAATGTAGGTCCGAGCTGCGGGTTCTGGTTGGCGGCCACCATCAATCCGCCTGCCGTCGCGGCAAGCTCGGCCGGCGATCGGCCCTGGAGGTCAAGCAGCTGATACTCGAAGCCGGAGCCGGTGCCGAGACCGATAATGGGCGGCAGGTTGAAGGCGAAAACCTGGGCATTGCGGATTGCCGCACCCTTGGCCATCACCGTGCCGATCGCGGCATTGACAGATGCGCTTTCGCTCTGGCGTTCGGCGAAGGGCTTCATGGTCACGATCGCGAACGCGCTGCTGGATTTGGCGATTCCGTCGAGGAAGCTGTAGCCGGTGACGGTCGTGACGTTCGCCACGCCCTCGATTTCGCCGAGCATTGTCTCGACCTCGCGCACCACGGCGTCGGTCCTGTTGAAGGAGGCACCTTCCGGAAGGCGGATTTCGGCAAAGAAGGCGCCTTGATCCTCGCTGGGGAGGAACCCGGTCGGCACGACCCGGAACAGCCAGCCGCTGGCGCCGATCGCAACGGCAAGGAGGACCAAGCCGATGACGGCCCTGCGCGCAATGCCGCCTGCGACATGCGCATAGCCGTTGCGGGTACGGTCGATACCCCGCGAAATCCATCCGAGGACGCCGCGCTTCGGCCCGTGATGGGGCTTCAGGAGGATCGCGCAGAGGGCCGGGCTGAGGGTCAGTGCGTTAATCGCGGAAATGACCATCGACACCGAGACGGCGACGGCGAACTGCTGGAAGAGCTGCCCGCTCAGGCCAGGAATGAATGCCACCGGTACGAACACCGAAAGCAGCACGAGCGTGATGGCGACGATCGCCCCGGTGATTTCCCCCATGGCGAGGCGCGCGGCGTGTGCCGCGCTCATGCCGGGGTTTTCCTCCATGACGCGCTCGACGTTTTCCACCACCACGATCGCATCGTCGACGACGATGCCGATGGCGAGCACCAGCGCCAGAAGCGAAACCGTGTTGAGCGAAAAGCCCATCGCCAGGATCACGGCGAAGGTGCCGACGAGCGCCACCGGGACGGCGATGAGCGGAATCAGTGTTGCGCGCCAATTGCCGAGAAAGAGGAAGACGACGACGATGACGAGTGCGAAGGCTTCGAACAGGGTGTGCTCGACATTCTCCACGCTCGCCTCGACGAAATCGGACGTGTCGTAGGAGACCGTATAGGTGAGCCCCTCCGGGAAGGCCTGGGCCAGGCGCTCCATCGCCTGCTGCACGCCCTCCGTGGCGGCGAGCGCATTGGCGCCCGGCGCCTGATAGGTGCCGATCATCGCCACGGGCTTGCCGTTGATGCGGGCGGTTGAGTCGGAGGTCACAGAACCAAGTTCGACGCGCGCGACGTCGCGGATGCGCACGAAGGACCCGTCCGCCTCTGCCCGAAGCACGACGTCCTCGAACTGGGCGGGATCGGTGAGCCGGCCCTGCGTCTGTATGTTCAGCTGGAACAGCGGATCGTCGGTCATCGGCTGCGCGCCGATGCGGCCGATCGCCGCCTGGACGTTCTGGGTCTTCAGGGCGTTGACCACATCCGTCGGCGTCAGCCCCAGATTGGTCAGCCGATCGATGTCGAGGACGATCCGCATCGAATAGTCCTGGGCACCGAAGAGCGTCGCGTCACCGACCCCCGGCACGCGCTTGATCGTGTCGAGCACGTTGATCGTGGCGTAGTTCGAGAGGAACAGATTGTCGAACTCGTCATTCTCGCCGTGGATGGCGATCACCTGCATGAGCGAGGATGACTGCTTCTTGACGCTGACCCCGCTCTGCTTGACTTCGGCCGGCAGCACCGGCTCGGCAAGCGCGACGCGGTTCTGCACGTTGACGGTGGCGATATCCGGATCGGTGCCGACGGCAAAGGTCACCGTTAGCGAGTAGGTCCCGTCGGCGCCGCTCGTCGATTTCATGTAGAGCATGTTGTCGACGCCGACGACCTTGCTTTCCAACGGCTGAGCGACGGTGGCCTCGACCACGTCGGCGCCTGCGCCGGGATAGCTCGCGGTCACGCTGACCTGCGGCGGGACGATATCGGGGAACTGTGCAATCGGCAGCCTCGTCAGGGCGATCAGCCCCGCGAGCGTGAGCACGATGGAAATGACCGCGGCAAAGCGCGGACGATCGATGAAGATCCCGGAGATCATGGCTCAGCCACCCGTCGTGGTTGCGGCGACCGCGTCCACCACGATGCCCGGCCGGACCTTGCCCACACCCTCGGTTATGACGTTTTCTCCCTCCTTCAGTCCCTTGGCGACGACGGCCTGGCCGCGGCTGGAGCGGCTGACGTCGACGCGGCGAAGCTCGACCTTGGAGTTGGCGTCGACCACCATGACAAAGGCGCCCTGCTGGTCGCGCTGGACCGCCTGTTGCGGTACGGCCAGCACGTCCTGCCGATCGGACTGCTCGAGAACGACCCTAACGAGCGTCCCGTCGAGAAGCGTCCCACGGGGATTGGGAAACTCGGCGCGAACCGTAACGGTGTCGGTCCCTTGCGAGACCGTGCTCGCGACGAAGTTTATTGTGCCTTTCTCCGGGTAATCGGTACCGTTCGGAAGCGTGATGCTGACATTGGCGCCGCCGGACATCTCACCCTTTTCGACGCGCTCGCGGTAGGAGAAATAAAGGGATGTCGCGATGGGAAACTCGACATAGATCGGGTCGAGACGCGTCAGCGTCACGAGCGCTCCGCTGTCCGGCGTGACGAGGGCGCCGACATCGACGCTGGTCAGGCCGACGACGCCATCGAACGGCGCGAGGATCTTCGTGTAGGAAAGATTGAGCTCGGCATTCTGCTTACTGCCCTTGAGGCGCAGTATATCGGCCTCGGCCTTTTTCAGTTGCGCATTCGCAGTGTCGAGCGTCGCCTGCGCGACGGTATTGGTGGAGATCAACCGCTGGGCACGGTCACGTTCGAGAACGGCGAGGTCCCGTTGAGCCTCCGCTGCCGCGATCGAACCGTCGATCTCCTGCAGCGCGGCGCGATAGGCACCGTCTTCCACCTGGTAAAGGACTGTTCCCGCCGAGACCTTCTGCCCATCCTCGAAATTGACCTTCTCGAGGAATCCGGACACGCGGGCGCGGATGTCCACCTTTTGAACAGCGACGACCTTGCCGGTCAGGCCGACGCTTTCGCGCAGGTCCATGACCGCGGCCGGCGCGACGGTAACCGAGGGAGGCGGCTGTTGCGCCTGCGCATTTCCCGCCATGACGCTGACGGCGAGCAGTCCGCAAGTCAGACCGGCAGCCAGAATTCTCGAAACACGCATGCAATGCTCCCCTCAAGCGGACCCCGCACGCGTCGCGTGGATCACACCATCTATCTCGGCTCAAGCCACCCCTACACTTCGAGCGGCGCAACTTGAAATTGCTTCTCTTTCTCATGCTAGCGGGGCTGCGGCAAATAGGGAAGCGGGTTTGTCACTGCAAATCAGGCCGGTGGGATACGCCGAGGCCTGTCGACGCCGGCCGCAGGCGTCGCGTCGAACGTCCTGCCGTGCCGCGCGCCCCTGCGGCTGCGCAGTCATTTGCTTTCGATTGTAATATGCGATGCTGCAAGGGGTGGGTGCGTCCTGTGTGTGTCCAGCCGGTTCAGGCGGTCTAGAGGACGAAATAGCCCTTCTGGAGGGTGACGGCATCGTCCAGGTGTATCAAGAAATCCGCCTTCCTGTCGCCGTTCACGTCGCCGTAGATATAGGTGTCGGAGACATCGCGGACGTAGCGTAGCTCACCCTTCTTGCCGCCGAAGGCGGCGCTTCCCACGAAGCCAAACGCCTGGTCGCCGGCGGAGGACGTATTGGCATCGATCGCAGAGAGATCGATCCTGTCGGACTTTGCCGTAAAATCGAAAATGGTGTCGCGCCCGGACTTTGCCACCGTCGAATCCGAGAGCGCCTTGAAAGTGAAGCTGTCGCTACCGCTGCCCCCGTTCAGACGATCCGCGCCCGCGGCGGCATAGAGCAGGTCGTTGCCGGATTCCCCGTAGAGCTTGTCGTTGCCTTTTCCGCCGTAGATTCTGTCGGAACCGGAGCCGCCATAGAGCGTGTCGTTGCCCGTGTCTCCGTTCAGCCTGTCATTGCCCCCGTAACCCCACAGCACATTGGCTGCCTGGTTGCCCATGATCGAGTCGCCGGACGAACCTCCCTTGACGTTTTCGATCAGTGAGCGCGCATCGCCATGGTAAAGCAGCGCATTGAAAATGTTGCCGGCGGCAAAGCCGCCATTCGGGCCGCCGCCGAGCCAGGCCAGCTGGTCGATGCTGAAGGTCGAAGCGCTGCCCGGCCTGAGATCGATCTTGAGGGCGTTGGTATAGGCGCTCAAATCGTAGGTGTCGTTGCCGCCGCCGTCCCAGATGGTTGCGAAGATGCGGTTCGCGCCGGGCGAAATCCGGGCCCCGCCGTTCACGAAAGTGGTGCCGCCGCCCGGCGTCCACTTATACACCGTATTGCCGGCATTGGTCGTGAAATCGGCGCCGTACATTTCCTGAAGCGCGGCGATGTCGGCCATCATGAAGGTCTGCGGCGCGCCGAACTGCTCGTAATAGTAGCCCTCGTCGGCGCCGATATAGCCGCGATAGGTCATGATCGAATATTCGATCGAGTCGTATCGTGCGGGCGAGGCGCCGTAGACGTCACCTTCATCGCCGTGCTTCAGGCCGAGTGCGTGGCCGAGCTCGTGCAGGAGCGTGTGCCACGCATAATTGCCCGCGACCGGCTTGCGGTAGTCGTCCGCCGTGCCGGCATAGGCCGTGCCGAACCAGATGTCGCCGCCGGAGGCATCGAGCGCCGGCAGGTAAGCATAGGCGGTGTCCGGCAGCCACGATTGCGCGAACCGGATCGTCGCGGTGCTGGCGCTTCCCGCCTTGAAGCTGGCATTGGTGAATCCTTCGACCGAAAAGCCATCATTGGCCGCCGAACCGTAGGATTGCTCCATGGCGAAAAGCGCTGTTTTCGCCTGTGCCGCCGATATCGAAGTAAACCCGTAGTATTTTTCGAACCCGTAGCCGTAGCTTCCGCGCTATGTCGGGAATGCATAGGTTATCGTACCGATCCATGCGTCTCCTGTCAGCAACGAATCAACGACGCTGTTTCCGGTTGCTTTGATGAACTTAAGAGACTTTCCGGCGCCGCTCATGCGAAATTCCCGCTATTGTTGTATGTTCTGATTAGCAATTATCAGCGACATTGGCTACTATTATCGTAGGGATGCCGTAAAAGGAGCGGTTCGTGACATTTCGCAAAATTGCGCAGTTGCTTGTGCTGGGATTGACGGCAATGTCTCCGGCCATGGCGCAGGGCGCGATGAAGCCAAGCGGAGCGGAGATGCAGAAGCCACCCGACTACGAGCGGGCCGTGCGATCGGAGTTCGAGGCCGCACGGGCGGAAAATACGGTGGAGGCCTACGAGCGCTTCATCCGCCGTCATCCCGGCCATGCGCTCGTCGAGGATGCTCGAAAGGCGATGTTGCGTCTGCAGGCGCGGTGAAGCGGTGCCGCCCGGGCGGGGAAGGTCAACCTGTGACGCAATGAATCGCGCCGAGGGGCCGCACCCCCTCCGTCCTCATCCCTGTGCCCGTCACAGGGATGAGAGCAGCGCCGCGTCTGCGGCGCGGGAAGCGTTCTTTCAGCCCAAGGACTTGGTCTGGCTGGATTCCTGTGACAAGCACAGGAATGAGGGACCGGGGATGTGCGGCTACTACATCGAAGCGAAACGGGACGCTGCATACGGGCGTGACCCGGGACCGTCCGCGCCGCCTCGCTATCTTCACGGTTTATGAAAGCGCGCCGAGGGACCGCACCCTCTCTACCCTCATTCCTGTGTCCGGGCTAAACATCGAGCACAAGGATGAGGAAATCAAAAAAAGCGGCGGCGGGTGGCCCGAACCTTGACAGGGCTTAGACGGCTTCTTCGCTCTCTTTTGCCCGCAGCAGCATACCGAACAGGTCGCGCGGGTCATCCGGGTCGGCGATCATGTCGAGGTTCTGATAGAAGTCGGTTCCGGGGAGGCGATCGCGGACGTAGCGGAGCGCAGAGAAATCCTCGATCGCGAAGCCGACACTGTCGAAGAGGGTGATCTGGCGGGCGTCGCGCCGGCCCTGCGCCTCGCCCGTGACGACCTTCCAGAATTCGGTCACGGGAAAATCGGGTGCCATCTGCTGGATTTCGCCCTCGATCCGGGTCTGCGGCGGATATTCGACGAAGACGTCCGAGCGCTTCAGGATATCGCGATGCAATTCCGTCTTGCCGGGGCAATCGCCGCCGATTGCGTTGATGTGGACGCCGGCGCCGACCATGTTGTCGGTGAGAATCGTGGCGAACTGCTTATCAGCCGTACAGGTGGTGACGATCTCGGCGCCTTCGATCGCTTCCTGGGCGGACCTGCAGGACACGATCTTCAGCCCGGAACCGTCGAGGTTGCGGGCGGCCTTTTCCGTTGCTCGCGGGTCAATATCGTAAAGGCGGATGGTGTCGATGCCGCAGACGGCCTTCATCGCCAGGGCCTGGAACTCGGCCTGCGCGCCGTTGCCGATCATAGCCATGGTGCGTGCATTCTTCGGCGCCAGGTGTCGAGCAGCCATTGCCGAGGTTGCGGCAGTTCTGAGCGCCGTCAGTATCGTCATCTCGGTCAGCAGTGCCGGATAGCCCGTCGAAACCTCGGCGAGCAGCCCGAATGCGGTCACCGTCTGCAGCCCCTCGGTGGTGTTCTTCGGGTGACCGTTGACATATTTGAAACTGTAGATCCTGCCGTCCGAGGTCGGCATCAGCTCGATCACGCCGTCGCGCGAGTGGCTGGCGACGCGCGGCGTCTTGTCGAAACTTTCCCAGCGGCGGAAGTCCGCCTCGATGGCGTCCGTGAGTTCCGCCAGAACCGTTTCCACACCGAGGTGATGCACGAGGCGCATCATGTTGTCGACGCTGACGAAGGGCACCATGGCCTTGGCTGAAGGAAGCGGGGAGAACATGGGGATTCCTCTTGGCGGCTTGCTGTACTCCAGGACAGGGTAGCGATTGCGTGCGCTGGTCGAAAGCGCAAACATGTGCTAATTTCGGCACCGAATTGAGCGATTTTTCCAGTCGGATTGTGCAATATGAGCAGAACAGCGGTTGGCGATTCAGTCGTTGCAAAATACACCCCGGATGATCTGGACCGCCGGATCATTGCGCATCTGCGCGCCGACGGCCGGGCATCTCTTTCCAAACTTTCCGACGCGCTGGGCGTGGCGCGTGGCACCGTGCAAAATCGCCTGGATCGCCTGCTGGAGACCGGGACGCTTCTCGGGTTCACGGTGCGCGTCAGGGAAGACTACGACCTCAACACGGTTCATGCGGTGATGATGATCGAGGTTGTGGGGAAGTCGACGACGCAGGTTGTTCGCAAACTGCGTGGCATGCCCGAGATTTATACGCTGCACACCACCAACGGCAACTGGGATCTGGTCGCCAACATACGGGCAGCTAATCTCTCCGAATTCGACCGGATCCTGCGCGAGGTGCGAATGATCGACGGCGTGGCCAACAGCGAGACCAGTCTCCTGTTGAGCAGCGTCTGACCGGCAGCTGCCGCGCAGGGGCAGATCGGGACGATTGAAAGCCGGACCCATCCCCGTTAGGTTGCGCCCCGCATTCAATGAAGGTTTTCGTGGGGGTTGGCTTGGCGGGCCGTCGAACTTGTTTTCTGTTGGCCTGTCTTCTGCTGATGCCGGCGGCCGCCCGGGGGGAATGGCGGGCGGTCGAAAAGACAGAGACTTACGCGATCACCGGTCAGTCCGGGCCGGAGCTCTATGCTTCCATCGGCGAACGAGGACCGCAGGTGGGCGGCCTCGGGCGCGCGATCGCCCATACGAGCTTCAAGCTCACCTGGAGGCGGAAATATGAGGAGCGAGACGGGGCCTGCGTGCTGGCGTCGGCGCTGCCGAAGCTCACCATCACCTATACGCTGCCGAAACTTGCCGGAAAGCTGCCGGCCAATATTGAGGCCCACTGGCAGACCTTCATCGCCGGCGTGAGAAAGCATGAGCTGGTCCATGGCGACTTCATCAAGGAGATGGTGAGCGCCATCGAGGCCGCCACCGTGGGCCTCACCGTTGCCGACGATCCCCAATGCCGCAAGATCAAATCCGAAATGACGAAGCGGCTCGGCGAAATCTCCCGCACGCAAAGACAGAAGAGCCGCGACTTCGACAGGGCCGAGCTCAGCGACGGCGGCAATGTTCACCAGCTCATCCTCAATCTCGTCAACGGCGGCTGATGCGCGTGGCAAATCCATTCGAGGCGTCGCGCTTCAGGCTTTGGCCGAAAGGCAACACTTCTGCGCAAAAGTAAGTTGTTGTCGAGCCTGCCTCCGAATCGTCTCAATGCAACGAAAACGTGAGCCCGCCTGAGTGGCAGGCATAGCGGCACGATAGCTTTCCGTGCGGCTGACATTACTGAATTTGTTTCGGACGATCGGCCGGGGTTTCTGCCGATCATGAGCCGAAAAGGAGAAGATGCATGAAAAAGACTCTCGCCAAGGCGTTTTTCACGGTCACGATCGCGTCTGCCGCCGCGGGCGCCAATGCCGCCGATCTGACCTATCAGGAGCCGGCGCCGCCGCCGGCGGTGCAGGACGCGCGCGGCGGTGTGAAGATAGGCTATCTGGAATGCGACATCGGCGGCGGCGCCGGCTACGTGCTCGGTTCGTCCAAAGAGGTCGAGTGCGCTTTCCGGTCGCTGGGCGGCGACGTGATCGAGGATCGCTACACGGGAGAAATTCGCAAACTCGGGATCGACGTGGGTTTCACGATGCGCAGCCGGTTGATCTGGGCCGTGTTCGCGCCGACGGCAGGCTACCACCATGGTTCTTTGAGCGGTATCTATAAGGGCGCGAGCGCCGAGGCGACGCTCGGTGCGGGTGTGGGCGCCAACGTCCTCGTCGGCGGCACCTCCGGCTCTATCCACCTCCAGACGGTCAGCGTCACCGGCCAGCTCGGTCTCAATGTCGCGGCCGCGGGCACATCGATGACCCTCAACTCCGCGAATTGATGTCTTGGCCGGCGCGGCCGTTACGCCGCGCCGGGGCCGATCTCCTCGCCGTCCTCCACAAAATCACCAGCATGCCTGCCGTCATGGCCGCGAGACCGTACCATGTGACGGCATAAACGAGGTGATTGTTCGGGAAGACGACGCGCGTCAGGCCTCCGACGGGAAGCCCGCCGCGATTGGGGACACCATCCGCGTCGACGAAGTAGGGCGCGACCTCGGAGAGGCCGCGCGCCGCAGCGATCGCACCCACGTCGCGCGAATACCAACGGTTTTCCCCGGCCTTGTTCGACTGAAGGAGTGAACCGTTCGGCTCGTCCATGCGCATGAGGCCGATGACCTTCGCCTCGCCCTCGATCTGGCCTTCCCGCCGCGTCGATGCCTCACGCCTCTCCGTCGGAACGAAGCCGCGGTTTACGAGCACGGTCGTCCCATCGGCCGCCGCAAGCGGCGTTACGACCCAATAGCCGGCACCGCGCTCGGTTGCGGCATAGACCAGCGTTTCCTTCTCATGGAGGAAGCGGCCCTGGAGAGTGACGTGCCGGTATTCGTCTCGCGCGGCGGTGACGTTTGGCCAGTCGCTGCGGGGCGGCACAGGCACGGGTGCCGCCCGGACGCGCTCCTCGACCCGGGCGATCAGGTCGAGCTTCCAGGAGAGGCGCTTGAGCTGCCACGTGCCGAGCGCAGAAAAAGCCGCGATGAGCAGGAGGCCGAGGATGCTGAGGATCGCAAGCGAGAGCCGGGAGTGCTGTCTTGATGCGGCTTCGACGTTTACCATTGCAAGCTTGTCTTTGAATTCGATCTGCTGGCGCCCCTCATCCGCCTCCCGGCGCCTTCTCCCCGCAGGCGGGGAGAAGGTCCGGTGAGGGGCGAAGCTCCGACTCACGGCATGTTTTTCATCATTTCCGGGCTCATCGGCATCATGTTCGTGTTCAGGTGATGCATGACCCAGAGCGAGCCGGAAAGCGCGATGGCGACGAGAAGGATCGTGAAGATCAGCGCCATCATCGTCCAGCCGCCTTCAGAGCGGGTGTTCATGTGCAGGAAGAAGATCATGTGGACGACGATCTGGACGGCGCCGAGAGCCATGATGATCGCGGCGGTGAGGACGGCGCTGTCGAGAACGTCGGCCATCACCAGCCAGAAGGGGATCGCGGTCAGGACGACGGAGAGGACGAAGCCGGTCACGTAACTCTTCAGCGTTCCGTGTCCCGCGTCGTGACCATGGCTGTGGCCATGATGGGCCTCGAAAGCGTCCTCGTGCGAAGGTGCGTGCGTACTCATCCGAGAACTCCCATCAGATAGACGAAGGAAAAGACGCCGATCCAGACGACGTCGAGGAAGTGCCAGAACATCGAAAGGCACATGAGGCGGCGCTTGTTTTCCGGGATCAGCCCGCGTTTTGCGACTTGCGCGATGAGCACGAACATCCAGACGATGCCGGCGGTCACGTGCAGGCCGTGCGTGCCGACGAGCGTGAAGAAGGAGGACAGGAAGGCGCTGCGCTGCGGTCCGGCGCCCTCATGGATCAGATGCGCGAATTCGTAGAGCTCGAGCCCGACGAAGGCGATGCCGAAGAGCGCGGTGACTGCCATCCAGGCGAGCGTCGCTTTTTTCTCGTAACGTTCCATCGCCAGCATGGCGAAGCCGTAGGTGATCGAGGAAAAAAGCAGCATCGACGTGTTCACCGCGACGAGCGGCAGGTCGAAGAGATCGGCGGGCGAGGGGCCTGCGGCATAGTTTCGGCCGAGAACCGCATGGGTGGCGAAGAGAACCGCGAAGATCAGGCAGTCGCTCATCAGATAGAGCCAGAAGCCGAGCATCGTGCTTCCTTCGGGGTGGTGCTCCTCCGTCAGGTAGAAGGTCGGCGCCTGGTCCGCATCAAGCGCGCTTTCGGTACGGAACTCGGTCATGCTTGCACCTCGGCGGCAAGCACTTCTGTGCGCTTGCCCTCTGTGTCGGCGACGACGTTTGCGGGAATGTGGAAGTCGCGGTCATAGTTGAAGGTGTGACCGACGGCGATCACCACCATGGCGACGAAGGAGAGGATCACCAGCCACCACATGTACCAGACCATGGCGAAGGCGAAGACGACGCTGATCGCCCCGAGGATGACGCCTGTGCCGGTGTTCTTCGGCATGTGGATCGGCTTGAAGCCTGCAAGCGGCCGGCTGTGGCCGCGCTTTTTCATGTCCCACCAGGAGTCCTGATCGTGGACGAGCGGAGTGAAGGCGAAGTTGTAATCCGGCGGTGGCGAGGCGGTCGACCATTCGAGCGTGCGCCCGTCCCAGGGGTCGCCGGTCGTGTCGCGCAGTTCTTCGCGCCGCACGAAACTGACGACGAGCTGGATCAGCATCGACAGGATACCGAGCGCGATCAGGAAGGCGCCGAAGGCCGCGATGACGAACCAGATCTGCAGAGAGGGATCCTCGAACTGGCTGACGCGGCGCGTGACCCCCATGAGCCCGAGCACGTAGAGCGGCATGAAGGCGAAGTAGAAGCCGGTCAGCCAGAACCAGAAGGACATCTTGCCCCAGAACGGATCGAGCCTGAATCCGAAAGCCTTCGGGAACCAGTAGACGACGCCTGCCATCAGCCCGAAGACGACGCCGCCTATGATGACATTGTGAAAGTGGGCGATGAGGAACAGCGAATTGTGCAGCACGAAATCGGCAGGCGGAACCGCAAGCAGAACGCCGGTCATGCCGCCGAGCACGAAGGTCACCATGAAACCGATGGTCCAGAGCATCGGCACCTCGTAGCGGATGCGGCCGCGATACATGGTGAAGAGCCAGTTGAACATCTTCGCTCCGGTCGGGATCGAGATGATCATCGTCGTGATTCCGAAGAACGCGTTGACGCTCGCACCCGAGCCCATGGTGAAGAAGTGGTGCAGCCAGACGATGTAGGAGAGGATGGTGATGACGACCGTCGCATAGACCATCGAGGCATAGCCGAAGAGCCGCTTGCCGCAGAAGGTCGCGACGACTTCCGAGAAAATGCCGAAGGCCGGCAGGATGAGGATGTAGACCTCCGGATGGCCCCAGATCCAGATGAGGTTGACATACATCATCGGATTGCCGCCGAGATCGTTGGTGAAGAAGTTCGTGCCGGCGTACCGATCGAGCGTAAGAAGCGCCAGCGTCGCGGTCAGCACCGGGAAGGTGGCGACGATCAGCACGTTGGTGCAGAGCGAGGTCCAGGTGAAGACCGGCATCTTCATCATCGTCATCCCGGGGGCGCGCATCTTCACGATGGTGGCGATGAGGTTTATCCCCGACAGCGTCGTTCCGATGCCGGCGATCTGCAGGCCCCAGATGTAATAGTCGACCCCGACGCCGGGGCTGTAGTCCGCGCCCGACAGCGGCGGATAGGCAAGCCATCCGGTCCGCGCGAACTCGCCGACGAAGAGCGAGAGCATGATGATGATCGCGCCGGCCGTCGTCATCCAGAAGCTGAAATTGTTGAGGAAGGGGAAGGAGACGTCGCGCGCGCCGATCTGCAGCGGCACGACGAAGTTCATCAGCCCCGTCACGAAGGGCATCGCCATGAAGAAGATCATGATGACGCCGTGTGCGGTGAAGACCTGGTCATAATGATGCGGCGGCAAGTAGCCTTCCGAGCCGCCGAAGGCCATCGCCTGCTGCAGCCGCATCATGATCGCGTCGGAAAATCCGCGCAGCAGCATCACCAGCGCGAGGATGATGTACATTATGCCGATCTTCTTGTGGTCGACGCTCGTCAGCCAGTCGCGCCAGAGCGTCCCCCAGAAGCGGTAATAGGTGATGAGCCCAATCAGCGCGATGCCGCCGAGCGCGACGGCGAGAAAGGTCACGACGAGGATCGGCTCGTGATAAGGGATCGCGTCGAGGGTAAGCCGGCCGAAGATGAGCTTCAGAAAATCTGGATCGGAGAACATGGGAAACCTGTTCAATCGTTGGCGCAACGCGCCGTGTTCAATGGTTGAGCTGCGGCGGTGCCGGATCGCTCTCATGGTTCATGCCCGGCATCGAGTGTCCCTCGTGTCCCCCCATGGGCATATCGTGCTGCATCGGCTCCTCTGCGCCGGTGCCCTGCGGCTCGTGCTGGCTGCGCGCGGGTGTGCCCGTCGCCGGGTGCGTTGCGGCCGGCGCTCCTTCCGCAAGGGAATGCCTGTTGTCGTATTCCAGCTTTTCCCGGTTCTCGGCGCTCTCCTTGCCGGCGCCCCCCATCATGTCGATGTGCATCATCTCCTCCATGCACATCTTGCCGGGTGCGACGCATAGGTTGAGGATTGCCCGATACAAGCCGTCCTCGACCGCGGCGTAATAGCGGACCGGCTCCCTTTCGCTCGGCTTTTCGAGCTTCAGATAGGCGTCGCGGTTGAGCGCGGTCCCCTGCGCCTTCACCCGCGCCACCCAGTCGTCGAAGCCCTGCCGGTCGAGCCCGTGGAACTT
This sequence comes from Sinorhizobium sp. P24N7, assembly GCF_042436655.1. Classification (NCBI taxonomy): domain Bacteria; kingdom Pseudomonadati; phylum Pseudomonadota; class Alphaproteobacteria; order Hyphomicrobiales; family Rhizobiaceae; genus Sinorhizobium; species Sinorhizobium sp. P24N7. The sequence goes on from NZ_JBHMIW010000008.1 coordinate 56,284, forward strand.
GAAACGCATGTGGGAGAAGCCGTCGCCACTGTAATTGGCCGAGAAGCCTTCATATTCGCCCGGCTTGTTGATCACCGCGTGGAGCTTCGTTTCCATGCCCGGCATCGCATAGATCTGGCCGGCAAGCGCCGGAATATAGAAGGAGTTCATCACCGAGGAGGCGGTGATCTTGAAGCGGATCGGAACGTCGACGGGCGCTGCGAGCTCGTTGACGGTCGCGACTCCGAGGTCGGGATAGAAAAACAGCCATTTCCAGTCGAGCGCCACGACCTCGACGTTCAGCGGTCTGACGTCCGCGGGTATCGCCCTTTCCGCATCCAGCCGGTCGAGCGGCCGATAGGGGTCGAGCTTGTGCGTGCTGATCCAGGTGACCGCCCCGAGCGCGATGATGATCGCAAGCGGTGCCGACCAGATCACCACCTCGAGCGCCGTCGAGTGGTGCCACTCCGGATCGTAGGTGGCGTTCGTGTTGGACCGCCGATACCGCCAGGCGAAGAAAAGCGTCAGGAAAACGACCGGGACGATGATCAGCAGCATGAGGATCGTCGATATGACGATCAGATCGCGTTGCTGCGCAGCGATATCGCCGGACGGCGACATCACCACCATGTCGCATCCCGCCATCACGAAGAACAGCGGCAAAACGGCGAGGCGGCAGGAAAACTTCAACAGTTCTGGCACGGCTCGAAGCTCTATTTGTTTCGACGGCTTTGCGACTAAAGTAGAGTGGGCGGGAAAGGTATGAGGTCGATGGTCGCACTGCAGCAATCCGCCGCAGTCGTTTTGCGACGCAGCATCTTCCGCCGCTTGCAGGTAGCGAGGACGTGAAACGCATTATTTCGCGTTTCTCCCCTTGATATGAGCGGTTGATTGGTCAAGATCCCTCCAAGGGGGCCTTGCGCTCTCACCTTGAGAGTACGAGCGGGTGCGTCGGAACACCGCATGTTCCTAGCCCCCGTGCGAGCGCGGGAGGCGTTTGATGAGCAGTGCAATGCAACAGTCCCTGGGACCGTCGTCCTCTTCGATGGAGCGCGACGCGCGGCGCATTCACGACGACACCTCCGTATCTGCCGGCAATATCGCCATCGGCGTCGTTATCGGCCGGGCAGCGGAATTCTTCGACTTCTTCGTCTATGGCATTGCCTCCGTGGTCGTCTTTCCCCAGCTCTTCTTTCCTTTCGCTCCGGATCGGTTGACGGCGACGCTCTACTCCTTCGCGATTTTTTCACTTGCCTTCGTTGCACGGCCGGTCGGTTCGCTGGTCTTCATGGCCATCGACCGCACTTACGGCCGAGGCGTCAAGCTGACGATCGCGCTTTTCCTCCTCGGCGGCTCGACGGCCTCGATCGCCTTCTTGCCGGGCTATGAGACGCTCGGCGCCTGGTCCATCGCGCTGCTTGCCGTCTTTCGCCTCGGTCAGGGATTTGCGCTTGGCGGCGCCTGGGACGGGCTCGCCTCGCTTCTCGCTCTGAACGCGCCGCAGCACCATCGCGGCTGGTACGCGATGATTCCGCAGCTCGGCGCGCCCCTTGGTTTCATGCTCGCCAGCGCCCTCTTCGCCTATTTTCTCGTTTCGATTTCCGAGGCGGACTTTCTCGCCTGGGGTTGGCGCTACCCGTTCTTCGTAGCCTTTGCGATCAACGTCGTCGCGCTGTTCACGCGCCTGCGGCTCGTCATGACGAAGGAATTCGGAACGCTGCTCGACATGCACGAGCTTCAGGCGGCCCGGGTCACGGAAGTGCTCAGGGTAAATGGAGGCAACGTCCTCATCGGCGCCTTCGTCCCGCTTGCAAGCTTCGCCCTCTTCCATCTGGTGACCGTGTTTCCGCTCAGCTGGGTGGAAATCTACACGGATCACGGCGCAAGTTCGTTCCTGATGGTGCAGTTCCTCGGCGCGGTCTGCGGCATCCTGGCCATCGTCGCTTCCGGGCTGATTGCCGATCGCATCGGCCGGCGCAATCACCTCGGAATTTGCGCGGTCCTGATCGCCATTTTCAGCTTCGTCGCCCCGATGCTGCTCCAGGCTGGCGCCACCGGTCGCGACGTCTTCGTGATCGTCGGTTTCACGATCCTCGGCCTCTCCTTCGGCCAGGCCGCCGGAGCCGTCGCGTCGCGCTTCGGCAAGGCGTACCGCTATACGGGGGCGGCGCTCACCTCGGACCTGTCCTGGCTGATCGGCGCAGGCTTTGCGCCGCTGGTGGCGCTGGGGCTGACCAGCCGCTTCGGGCTCGCCTTCGCGGGCTACTATCTTCTCTCCGGCGCTCTTTGCACGGTCCTCGCGCTGGTCTTCAGCAAGAAGCTCGAGATCGACAACGAATAGAGCGAAGGCGAGAGGCTCGGAAAGCCCCTTCGTTTCCGTCCCGCCATGCGCCCCCGAGCTTCCGTCATTGTTTCGGCTTGCCGATCAGAACCGTAAAGCTGGCTCGAGCGGGGGAACATAATCGAGTCTCGCCGGTTCCGGCAGCGACGCGGTGCGGGAGCGAACTCCGTGCATTGCGATGAGTGCCATGCACCGAAAGGAGAAAGGAGCCATGCCTGCAAAGTCGAAGGCGCAGCAGAAGGCTGCCGGCGCGGCCCTTGCCGCCAAACGAGGCGAAAAGAAGAAGAGCGAACTCAAGGGCGCCTCCAGGGGCATGGAAGAGTCCATGACCGAGAAGGAACTCGAGGAAATGGCCTCGACCAAGCGCAAGGGAAAGAAGGAACACGTCTCGGACAAGTAACCGCGCATGCTGAAAGCGCATTGCGCTTGCGGAACGCGCCGGTAAACGGTATTCGGGCCGAGGTATAAAAGTCCCGGTTTGCCCTCACGGTCGGAAGAATGTTTCAGCTCACCATGGCTGTAGCCCTTTCACGCCCGCCGTTTTGATGATGTACAGCGCCAAGCGGGAACAATATTCTGTAGCAGGATCCGGGTCGTGGTTAAGGACGGGCGAATGGACGATAGCAGGGTTTCCGCGGATGCGGACGCGGAAAAAGCCGTTGATGAGCGGATTGCGTCGCTCGTCCAGAAGATGCGCAAGGAAGCAGTCCCGGAGCGACTTCTCGAACTGGCGCGGGAGTTGCAAAAAGCCCTTGACGAGCGCAAGCGCTGACCGAAAGCCGGTTTGCTCTCGTGGAGCCGCTCGTCCGCTCAGTCAGTTCAGCGGATTGCCGTGCATTTGCGCCGTCAGTTCGTCACGTGCCCGGCTGAGCCGGCTCTTGATCGTACCGATCGCGCAGTCGCATATGTCAGCGGCTTCCTTATAGCTCATTCCGAACCCGGCAACGAGCACGAGGACTTCGCGGTGCTCGGGTGAAAGAGCCCCAAGCGCGCTACGCAGCTCGCCGTTGAGCACGGACCACTCCTGCGACGGCGCGGTTGGAATCGGCAATTCGGCGCAATTGGTGCTCCCCGGGCTTTCCCGCGTGCGGATCTTGTACTGCGTACGAAATGCATTTCGCATGATCGTAAACAGCCAGGACTTGAGGCTCGTACCGGGCTCGAACTGCTCGATGCTTCTCAACGCCCGGAACAATGTCTCCTGAACGAGGTCGTCGGCCTCGAACGACGCTGACGTGAACGTTCGAGCGAACGCCCGCAGAGCGGGAATCAGATCGACGACTTGCTCCTCAAGCAGCGGTGATTGTTGCGATGCGTGACCGCCGATAGCAGGCATGTCGAATATTGCCCTTCTGCCTATGAAGATTTCTCTAGGTGACGTTGGGAAATGCCTTTCCGGCCCTTTGGTTCCTGAGAGCCGGGGGATATTTCCCGGACGGGCTCAATGCGGCATCTGATCGCGCGGCCTACACCGGGAGAGATCTCCGCCGCTCGACACGGGAACCAAAAGCGACATCACCAGTTTGAGTGGTCTAGGGACATCCAGTTGAGTGGAAGGAGAACGCCATGAAGAGATTTGCATCTATGACTGCTGCACTGCTTTTGATCGGTTCATCGGCCGTCGCGCAGACGACAGTCGTCCTGCCCGGCGAAGTAAGAACCTATGTGATGGAGCAGAAGACGCCTTCTATCACCTATGAAGGCGAGATTGTCGTCGGGCAACCGATTCCGGAAACGGTGGAGATCCACACGATCCCGGACCAGCCCGATTTTGCCTATGCGATCGTCAACGAAAAGCGCGTCGTGGTAAATCCGAAGACGCACACGGTCGTGGAAGTCTTGGAGTAGCATTGCGCGTCTGACGGAGACGCGGCGCTGGATGTGCGCAGCATGCATGCGCAAGTCTGCTTGGTGCGGCTCCTGTCCCTGAATTACGAGCGTGGCGGCATGCGCCGCCACGCAAGCCCCTGAGGGCAATACATGGAAAATCAAAGCATCGAGTTTCGCCTGGCGGCGCACAGAGAAATCCTTGTTGCCGTCCTATCCGCGCTTTACCGCCACAAGGACGTCTGGGCGGAAGTCAACCGCGCCCTGGAAGAGGTCCCGATCGTTCAGGATCATGAGGAAGATCCCGGCGTCGTACCCTCGGAAGCCTTTGCCAGGCAGAACGCGATGACGACGGAAATCGCTTCCATGCTGCAGGATGCGAGGGACCGGACGGATCTGGACCCTGAGCCGCCTTGACACGCCTGCCGGGGCAATTAGACCGGAACCCCTTCTACCTTCGTGCGTTAATCAAAAGGCTGCGTTTTCAGCCCCCCGCATGTCCACGCAAGAGAAGGGAGCGTATCGTGCGCGTTCGACTGAAACAGAAGCGTCCGAACTTTGCCCGGCCGCCTGAAAATCCAAATCCGAAGAAATCGGGGCGGAATACCTGGCAACCTCAGGTCATTGGCCCTTACCGTGTCGACCTCACTCCAAAGAAGTCGACGGCAGATGAAGTGGCAATTCCGGCCTCGATCAATGGGAGGAGTCTCATCGATGGCCGGCCATGAGGACAAGATGGTCCGTGTTCGGGACGTAATGTCTCGGCAGGTTTTCACCGTTTCTCCCACCGATACGGCGCAGTCCGTCGCCCGGCTCATGGCCGAGACAGGGGTTGGCGCGGTGCCGGTGGAAACGCCGGGTGTCGGAACGATCCTCGGGATCGTCACCGATCGAGATATCGTCACCTCCGTCGTCGCGCAGGGGCTGTCCAGTTCGACGGCCGTGTTCGAGTTCATGACAGTCGCTGCCGAATCCTGCGAGGAGGACGACAGCCTCCTGCTTGCCGCCCAGAAGATGCACGACCTGCGCATCCGGCGCCTCGTCGTCGTCAATGGGAAGCGACACGCGGCCGGCATCGTGGCTCTTGCGGACATCAGCCGGGTCAATCCGGAACTCGGCGGTCTCGTTCTCGAGGGAATCAACCGGCCCGCGCCCGTCGATAACCAACTTGAAGGAATGTCGACATGCTGACGCAGGATCGCCTCTGGAGCGAGGCGGTGATTCTGGAGGCCGGTGAGAACCGCGTCCTACGGGTACAGAGCACCCGCGACGCTTTTCTTTGCCTCAAAAATCACTGGCCGGTTGCCGACGGAGACGCAAAGCGCGAGGCCTTCGCAGCATGCGAGCGCGTGATCGACGGCGATGACGAGCCCGATGTCGCACGTGCCGCCTTCATAAAGGCCGCCGAGGAAGCGCAGTTCAGCGTACATAGCTGGACCGGGTGATTTATCCGGCGTTACAAAGATCGAGGCATCATGGGCGGCTGTCGGAGCGGTTCCGGGCCGCAGGCTCCTGATAGCGTTCGGCGATAGCGATCTGGACTTCCGCCTGGAACGCGAGGACCTCGTTTCGGATATCGTCCTCGCGTAGACCGAGTGCCGAAAGCTGCTCGGCGAGCTTTCGGCACTCGCTCTTCCAGTAGTCGACGGCAGCGGGCCCGTGTATCCGGTCGAGTTCGCGTGCGCAGCGGTCGACATCGCCTGCGCGTGCCGCCAAAGGAAACGCGACCACTTCGCCGCCCCGGACCATGGCTCGTTCACCAAACTCAGCTGCCATCGAATCACCCTACGTTCATCACCAGCCACGTCTATCGGCTAGATGGTTAACGATTCATTCGCCCGCCATCGCTTGCCCTCTGGCGGTATCGTCCGGGAAAACCCGGAAGCGACAACATTATCCGGTGCGAAGGGAACAAACGCATCGCTGCACGGTTTGATAGTCGGACCGCGTGGAATCAAGTTCCCTCTCCGCAAAGCCCCTACGGATCCACGCGCTCCTCAATAATAACGAACAAAATAGTGGGCCCCGCCGCCCCGGGCGGGGCCCTTTCCTGTGCGGCTTTGCGTGTCGAAGTGTCGCGAGGGGAACGTATCTCAGGCAAGACCAGGAAAGACTGCCGGCGATCGAGCGCGGAACGCATTCTTGTCGATCATGATCTGTGATGAGGGGAGGGACTATCGCAGCAGGCCCTGGCCGCCGTCGATCCAGACGGGGCTTCCGGTCACGTGGCGCGCACGCTCGGAGACGAGGAAACGGATAAGCTCCGCCACGTCTTCGCTGCGCCCCGGTTGCCCGTCGGTGATAGGCACCTGCCCCTCCGGCCATTCGACGGGAATTGCCGTTTCCGCTTCGTGGCGCAGCTTGGTGTTGTCGTTGATGTTCGTCTCGATCTCGCCGGGGCAAACCGCGTTGACCCGGATGCGGTGCTTGCCGAGCTCCAGCGCCAATTGCTGAACGATCGCGACCTGCGCCGCCTTCGTGGCGGTGTAGGCCGTGGCACCCGGTGTCGTGAAGGTCCGGGTGCCATTGATCGACGAAACGACCACGATGGCGCCGCCCCCGCGCTGTTTCAGGTAGGGAACCGTCAAATGCAGGGTGAGGAACGTGCCGCGCAGGTTGACGGCGATCGTCTCGTCCCATTCGAAAGGCTTCAGGTCATCGATCGGCGCCCAGACGCCGTTGATGCCGGCATTGGCGACGACGATGTCCAGATGACCGAACTTGAGCACAAGATCTCTGACTGCGTTGCGCATCTGCAGCTCGTCGGAGATATCCGCCTCCAGCGCGATCGCCTGGCCGCCGGAACCGACGATCTCATCGGCGACTTCCTCCACCTCCATGCGTGTGCGTCCCAGCGCTCCGACCTTCACGCCGTCTGCGGCAAGCGCAAACGCGGTGGCTCGGCCGATGCCGGACCCGGCACCGGTGATCAAGGCGACGGGCGAGGATTGGTTCATGGCTGGCCGTTCTTCGCGCGGTCGGTCGGGATCGTGGAAACCGTAACGGATACCGGATCGCTGGCGGGGAATGTGTCCTCAAGGCCCTCGTCGAGCTGCCTTTCCATTTCATCCGTGTCTTTCGCGCCACGTGCGCTACGGTGGATTTTCGAGGTTTCCTGGGACTCCTCGATCGCGCTGCAATCGGCGGACGCGAGCTCACGCATGACGGCTTGCGCCTTTTCGATGGCGTTGAGCCGGTTGAGGTTTGCGGCCGCGTCGTTGCGCATCGAGACCGAAACGATCTCACCGCCGTCGCCGACGAATTCGACCGTGAAGCCGGCTTTCCCGCCCTGTTCGGGGATCACTTGTGTACCTACAAGATGCATACGGCACCTCCTCGTTCGCTGCGGCGCTTCCATGCCGCATTGGGTTTTGCGGTCGCCCGCCATTCGTCAGGCAAACGGATGCGGTGTGTTTTGGTTCCGACGCCTAGCTCCGGGCCGGCGGCCGCCGGCTGAGAACATTCGCGACCTTTTCCCGAAGCGTATGATCGTCTTCGTCGTGAGCGTGCTGCTGGAGTATCTCGCCCAGGCGTTTCAGCTCTTTCTCGTCGAGCCTCTCAATGCCTACGTAACTGTTCTCAGCCGAGCTGGTCAGAATGAGCTCGTCGAGCTTCGTCTGAAGCGCCCGGCCGTCCCGGTTCTGCGTGTTCTGAAGGACGAAGACCATCAGGAAGGTGACAATCGTCGTGCCGGTATTGACGACGAGTTGCCACGTCTGGGAAAAACCGAAGATCGGGCCTGTGAGGGCCCATACGGCTATCAATACAAGGGCGAGGACAAAGACGGCGGGGCGCCCGGAATACTCCGCCACCGCACTTGCAAACCTGCTGAAACCATTGGCCTTTGGCATCGGATATCCCACGTTTGTTGATCCGCTGATCAACACGCGAGCAGGCGAAGAGTTCCCACCCGACGCCAAGCTCCGTCAGGCGCGCAACGCTTCGTAGGCACGTGGAATCGGGGGTGCGCGCGGGAAGCCGCATGCGGTGTCCTCCCGCGCATGTATCGGTCAGCTTACGATATTGACCTGCGCCTCTTTCGCGGCGGCGACGAAGGCCGCCCGCGCGACATAAGCGGGGGATTCGCGTTCGAGCACCGCCATGCAGATGTCGATTGCCGCCTGGTAAGCCTGGCCGTGGCTGACCGGCCACTGCTTCGTCAGCAATTCGACCGCCTGTCGGGTGTTCGACACCATGTGGATCTGCGGATCATCGGGCATCCGCACGGGGACGCATTCATTCCAAGGGCCGGGGTCCATGACCTTCCTCCTGCAGCGGCACGACCGTCAGAAAGGCCTCCCGCAAAGCGGCGATGAAGGCAGCCCGCGCATCTTCCGGTCTCTTTCTGCGCTTGAGCGCCGCATTGCATGCACGGATGGCGCAGCCATAATAGGCGCCGTCCCGCACCGGCCATTCGCTTTGCAGGCAGTGCATCGCGTCGAGCGGGCCGACAACCGTGCGGCACCTGCCGTCGAGCATGTTGATATTGACGGGCTTGCTCCATGGAATCTCGTACATCGTTCTTCCTCGCCCAATCCGAAGGCCGCCAGCACGGCGCCTCCCGCGTCCCACTCCGAAACTCGATCGACCGCGTCTTTCGACGCGTTGGAATCTAAATTGTCCTGGTCTAATGGCTGCGGATCGAAATATGTGCCTCTTCCGCTGCCTTTATAAAGGCCCTGCGGGCCCTTTCGGTCTTTACCTTGCCATCCAGAGCCTGGAGGCATACGCGCTTGGCTGCGGCCAGCGCCGGTCCATCCCGACGCGGCCATCGCTGCAACAGGCATTCTACGGCCTCGCGCGTGCTTTTCACGTCGCGATATTTGCCCTCGGTTCCGAGTTCCAATTCGACACTCTTATCCCACCAGAAACAATGCATGACGCTAGCCTCGCGGGGTTGTTGCCGGTTGGAAATGAAACTTGGGAAACGGGCTTTTGGTTCCGCTGCGAGCACGCGCCTGCCCCTTGACGCAAGGCGCGGCATTGCTAAGTAAGAGACGTCCCGCTCTTGGACATCGGAATGCGGGATGAACATTGGTGCCGGGCCCCTCTGGCGAGAGTTTACGGCGCTCTCGTGATGTCGGTACCGCCAGCAAGTCACGCCGGCGGATATAGCTACCATGAAAACTGATCTCATGCCTCACGCATGTGCCCATACGGCTGTGCGTTTTTTTGTCTCTGGAAATCTCCCTTTCGCCCACGCTTCCACAGCGCGTGGAGGGGAGGTTCGCCCATGACCGGATCCAGCACACAGACAACCGCCCTCGGTTATTTCAAATGGGCGTTCATCGTTACGGCTGCCGGGCTTCTGCTTGGCGGATGGCTCGGCTGGCAGTCGACCGGCACCATCGGCGGAATGATGACGGTGTTCTTTATCTGCACCGTGCTCGCCGTCCTGGAAATCTCGTTGTCCTTCGACAACGCCATCGTCAATGCCAACAAGCTCAAGGACATGACCCCCGTCTGGCAGCAACGCTTCCTGACCTGGGGCATCCTCATCGCCGTTTTCGGGATGCGCATCGTCTTTCCGCTGCTGATCGTGGTCATCGCCGCGGGTATCGGTCCGATCGATGCCGTAATTCTCGCAGCGGCCCGGCCCGAGGAATATTCCCGGATCATGCACGAGGCGCATCTGCCGATCGCCGCATTCGGCGGTACGTTCCTGATGATGGTCGGTCTCACCTATTTCTTCGATCATGAGAAGGACGTTCACTGGATTGCATGGCTGGAGAGCCGGATGGCACGCTTTGCGACCATCAAAGGCGTCGAAATTGCCTTCGTGCTGGCGCTCATACTCGGCTTTTCGAGGCTGCTCGAAGCGGAAGAAGCCGTGGTCTTCGTTCATGCCTGCGTTTACGGCCTCCTCACCTTCCTGGCCGTCGAGGTGGTCGGCGGTCTGCTCGACGCCTCGCAGCAGACGATGAGCGCTGCGGCGAAGGGGGGCTTCGGGGCTTTCCTTTATCTGGAAGTGCTCGACGCCAGCTTCTCCTTCGACGGAGTGATCGGCGCTTTCGCTTTGACCCAGAACCTTTTCATCATCGCCATCGGGCTCGGCATCGGGGCGATGTATGTCCGCTCCATGACGATCATGCTGGTCGAGAAGGGCACGCTCAGTGAATACCGTTACCTGGAGCACGGCGCCTTCTACGCTATCCTGATCCTTTCCGTGGTCATGTACTTCCAGACGCTGATCCACATTCCCGAAGTCATTACCGGCCTCGGCGGGGCGGGCCTCATCGGTCTTTCGCTCTGGTCTTCGATCCGGCACAACAGGCGGGAAATGGAGCAGGTCGAGGGCGACACGCGCGGGCGCAGACGCCTCGAGGCCTGAGCCAAGCGCGGGTCATTGGATTCCATCCGGCCGAAAGGTCTCATCAGGATGAGGAACGACCCGGCGGATATTCCGCCGGGTCGTTCTTTTTCGTGCGCCGCATTTTCTCCTGCCTTGCCGGAAAAGTGCCAAAGTCTTGGGCAATTGGGGCCGGCCCTGCCGGCCGCGAGTCCCTGCGCGCCGTCGGGCTGAAGAAATTGCGCGGAGGAATGCTTGTGAACGCCAGTCCGAACGATCTTGCCCTGATTGCGGTAATGCGCCGGTATTTTTCGCTGAAGGAGGAGGCGGGCGCCTTGAAGGGGCGGCTCGAGGCCGCCCGCAGGAGCGCCGGCGACGAGATAGGCCGCTTCTATGATCCGCGCACCAATGAGACGCACGCGGACGAGATTCTCGCATGGCATCGCCTCCGGCGGGAAATGGAGGAACTGATGAGCCTTGCCGCGACATGGGGAAGGGGCGGCAGCATCGAGGGAAGCTCTCTGGCAGCGACGGCCGAGCCTATCCCTCCGACCGTGTCCGCCCCTCTGGCCGAGGCCGCAGCTTCGATGGAGTGATGGCGCGAATGCCGGCGGCAAGCGCATTCGCAGTGACCGGTAGTCAATTAAGCAAGTTTGGCGTACATCATTATATTTTCGGGAACAACTCTTCCTTGCGAGCTTTGGAAGTATGAGCCGGCACGATCCAGACAACGGGACAAAAAAGCGTCGATGCGGATGGCCGGTCTCCGGTGTTCGGCGGCGGATGAAGAGAAAAGGAGCCGCATGCACCTGAAACCCGATAGCGAGATATCAGCCGGTGCCTGAGTTCATGGCTACATCCAAGGGCAGGAATGCCGATCCAGCCGCGGCACTTCGCGATTGCCGGGCGGCCTTTATCGGCGTCGGCATCGCCAGCGCGCTCGTCAATCTTCTCTATCTCACCGGTTCGTTCTTCATGCTCGAAGTCTACGACCGGATCCTGCCGAGCCGCAGCATTCCGTCGTTGATTGCCCTCTCTCTCCTCGCGCTGTTGCTTTATGCCTTTCAGGGAGCCTTCGAGCTCATCCGCGGGCGGATGCTGGTGCGCATCGCCGGCGCCCTCGACGAGAGCCTGAATGGACGCATTTACCGCGCAATCGTGAAGGCGCCGTTGAAGCTCAGAATGCAGGGAGACGGCCTCCAGGCGCTGCGCGACTTCGATCAGGTCCGGTCTTTCCTGTCGGGCGTCGGTCCGGCCGCGCTCTTCGACCTGCCCTGGCTGCCTTTCTACATCGCGATTTGCTTTCTTTTTCACCCGGTCATCGGGTTGATCGCGATCATCGGCGGGTTGATCCTGACGTTGCTCACCTATCTCACCAACCGCGGCACGCAGGCGCCTGCCAAGAAAGCGTCCGAAGCCGGAGGGCTGCGCAACGCCTTCGCTCAGGCCTCCCAGCGCAATGCCGAAGTGGTGCATGCCATGGGCATGTCCGCGCGGCTCACCGGGCTGTGGGAGCGCCGCAATACGGAATTCCGCGACGAGAACCGGCGTACGTCCGACATCGGCAACGGCTATGGCGCGTTGTCGAAGGTCTTCCGCATGGCGCTGCAATCCGGCGTTCTGGCGGCCGGCGCCGTTCTGGTGATCCGCGGCGAAGCTTCGCCCGGCATCATTATCGCCGGCTCGATCCTGACGGCCCGGGCTCTTGCGCCCGTGGAACTTGCGATCGGCAACTGGCGCGGTCTTGTCGCGGCACGTCAGAGCTGGCAGCGTCTCAAGGAATTGCTCAAAGCCCTGCCGGAGGCCGACGCGCCGCTCCAGCTTCCGGACCCGCGCGAACGCCTCACGGTCGAGGGGCTGGCAAGCGGTCCGCCCGCGGCACAGCGCCTCATCGTCTCGGATGTGAACTTCACCGTCCGTGCCGGCGGCGCCGTCGGCGTGATCGGCCCGAGCGCCTCGGGAAAATCGTCTTTGGCGCGCGCCATCCTCGGAATCTGGCCCGCCTATCGCGGTTCCGTTCGGCTCGACGGCGCGGCGCTCGACCAGTGGGACAGCGACGCGCTCGGCAAACATGTCGGATACCTGCCGCAGGACGTGGAACTGTTCGCCGGGACGATCGCGCAGAACATCTGCCGCTTTGCGGAAGACGCGACATCGGAGGCGATCGTCGCCGCCGCGAAGGCGGCGCGTGTCAACGATCTGATCCTGCGCCTGCCGAACGGCTATGACACCGAGATCGGCGATGGCGGCATGACGCTTTCGGCCGGCCAGCGTCAACGGGTGGCTCTGGCGAGGGCCCTTTACGGCGATCCCTTCCTCGTCGTTCTCGACGAGCCGAATTCCAACCTCGATGCGGAGGGCGAGCAGGCGCTCAGCGAAGCGATCATGAGCGTGCGCAGCCGCGGCGGCATCGTCATCGTCGTCGCCCATCGGCCGAGCGCGCTTGCAAGTGTCGATCTCGTGCTGATGATGAACGAGGGTCGCATGCAGGCCTTCGGGCCGAAGGAGCAGGTTCTCGGCCAGGTGCTTCGCCCGCAACAGGTGGAGCGACAGAATGCCCTGAAAGTCGTTACAGAAGGGCAGGAGGCGAAGCAATGAAGGGCTGGATCCAGCAGCAGAGGCCGACTGCACGCCGGTCGCTCTCCCGCCATTTGATCGGCGTCTCGGTCCTTGCGCTTGCGCTCGTTGCCGGTGTCGGCGGCTGGGCCGCGACGACGGAGCTTTCGAGCGCCATCGTTGCCGGCGGCGTCGTGATCGTCGACGATAACGTCAAGAAAGTCCAGCATCTGACCGGTGGCATCGTCGGCGAACTCCTGGTCAAGGAAGGCGATCGGGTCGAAGCGGGCCAGGTGCTGATCCGCCTGGACGGTACCACCGTGCGTGCCAATCTGGCGATCATCGAGAGCACCCTGGCGCAGTTCTACGCCCGACGCGCCCGGCTGCAGGCGGAGCGGATCGGCGCCGCATCCTTCGAAATCGAGGAGGATCTTGCCGAGTTCATCCCCGGCACGGCGGCGGCGAAGCTCATAGAGGGCGAACAGCGGCTCTTTGACAGCCGCCGGTCGGCGCTTTCCGGCATGAAGGGACAGCTCGAATCGCGAAAGGCGCAGCTCGCCGATGAGGTCGAGGGGCTCACTGTGCAGCTGAACGCGATCGAGGAGGCGCTGAAGCTGATTGCGGAGGAGCTGACCGGAGTCGATTCGCTTTTCGGCCAGGGGCTCGTGCCTATGCAGCGGGTAACGACGCTGAAGCGCCAGCGGGCGGAGCTGGAGGGTGGGCGCGGCAGGCATATTGCCGCCCGGGCCCAGGCCCGCGGCAAGTCGAGCGAGATCGACCTGCAGATCCTGCAGCTGGACGAGGACCGGCGCAGCGAGATATCGAAGGAACTGACGGACGTCGAGGCGAAGATCGCCGAATATGAGGAGCGCCGCACCGCCGCGACCGACCAGCTGCGCCGCCTCGATATCACCGCGCCGCTTCCCGGGCGCATTTACCAACTGGCGATCCATACCGTCAACGGCGTCGTCAATCCGGGCGAAACGCTGATGCTTGTCGTGCCCGAGGCCGAGGACCTGACGGTCGAGGCGAAGGTAGCGACCCACGACATCGACCAGATCCGTGTCGGCCAGCCGGTTGAAATCCGCTTCAGCGCCTTCAACCAGCGCACTACGCCGGAGGTCGAAGCCGAAGTCGTGACCGTCGCTCCTGATCTTGTCACGGACGAGCGCACCGGCGCCAGCTACTACCCGCTGCGCATCCGGCCGAAAGCGGAGAGCCTCGCCAAGCTGAAGGGCCTTTCGCTCTATCCGGGCATGCCGGCCGAGGTGTTCATCAAGATCGCCGACCGGACGGTGATCTCCTATCTGACCAAGCCCCTTACCGACCAGATGCGGCATGCCTTCCGGGAAGATTGAGACCGGCGCCGGGCGGTATTGGACGTTTCCCGGAAGTGCTCTGGCTAGAAGCGCCGGTGCGACTGCCTCAGCGAAAGCGGATAGCGCGTCGGATGATAGGCTGCCGCGCTGATATTGACGGTACGGTTGTGATTGTCATAGGCGATCTGATCGAGCGTCAGGACGGCCGCCGGCCGCTCGAGTTGGAGCAGGGACGCCTCCAGGTCGGATGCAAGCCGCGCGCTCAAGGTCGATTGTCCGCGCGTCGGGACGATGCCGTAGCGGTTCTCGAATTCGCCGTAAAGCGACCTGTTCTCGACCGTCCAGTCGATGTCGAGAATGCCGGGCGCGAGCGAGGCGGAGAACCAGTCCCGCTGCACGACCACCGGTAAATCGTCGAGAAGGCGCAGCCTCTCGAGAAAGACCACTTCGGCGCCGGTCGGCAGCGAAAGCGGTCTTGCGACCTCCGGATCGGCCCCGACGATCTCTGCCCTGAGGAGCCGCATGCCGGGCTTGCGATTGTTTGCATGGGCCGTCTGGGTGAAGCTGCGAACGACTTCCAGTTCGTAAAACGGCGCGGGCGCTGTGACGTAGATGCCCTTTCCGGGCCGCGTCTGCAGGTAGCCGAGATTTTCGAGTTCCTTGATCGCCTGGCGCACGGTGATGCGGCTGACGCCGTAGGCGGCCACCAGCTCCCGCTCGGAAGGGAGCTTATCGTTCACCGACAGCTCGCGCCGCTCGATCATGCCTTTCAGAAGATTTCGAAGCTGCGCGTAAAGCGCATCCGGATGGTTGCGATCGATGGGGCTTTCGTCCGGTAGGTTCGCTTGTCGTGCCATGCTCTCTTGTTTCAGCCGCCGGTTTCCGGATGTTCTTTTGCATTGCACCTGTCCGGACCGAAGACAAGTACCAAGCGCCTTTTCGGATCGCCGGCAGGCGCCGCTGACTAGTCCGGCGATCGGCAGTGGAAACCGGGAAAACGGCTTCCGTCCGAATTGACATAACTGGTTATATCCAGTAGCGATACCACGATCGGAACGGCGGAGTAAAGAATGAAACTGACCTTGATCGGCGGCGGCGGAGTCCGGGCACCCCTTTTTGTCGGTTCGGCGCTGAGGCGCGCGGAGAGAAGCGGCCTGACCGAGATCTGCCTGCAGGATATCAACGAGCGCAAACTCGAGCTTTTCGGGCGTATAAGCCAGGAACTGGCGCGGCGTATGCAGTCCCCGGTCCGGATCACCATGGCGGCCGACGCAGAACGCGCGCTCGACGGCGCGGCCTATGTGGTGACGACGGTTCGCCCCGGCAACGAGGATGGGCGTATCAAGGACGAGCGCATCGCCCTGGCCCACGGGGTGCTTGGTCAGGAAACCACCGGTCCCGGCGGGTTCGCCATGGCCCTCCGCAGCATTCCGGTCATTCTGAAATATGCCGAGATCCTGAAGAAGGTCAGTCCCGATGCGTGGCTGTTCAACTTCACCAATCCGGCGGGGCTCGTGACTCAGGCGCTGCAGAACGAGGGCTATCATCGTACCGTCGGCATCTGTGACGGGGCGAACGGTGCGCAGGAGGCGCTGGCGCACTGGCACAAGGTGCAGCAGAACGACGTGCGCTGCGAGGTCTATGGGCTCAACCATCTGTCCTTTACCAGGCGCGCGACGATTGACGGCAAGGAAGTCCTTCAGCCGCTGCTCGATGACGACGGCTTTCTTCGCTCCACCTCGCAGCGCATGTTCGATGCGAGTCTCATCAGAAGCCAGCGCAACTGGATCAACGAATATCTCTACTACTACTATTATGCGGAGAAGGCGGTCGAGGCGCTCAAGGCCGATGCACGCACGCGCGGCGAGGAGGTCAAGGACCTGAACGCAGCGCTGATCACGCGGCTTAGCGCGATGGATCTGAATACCGGCGCCGATGCGGCGCTCGCCGCCTATTACGCTTACGAGCGGCGCCGCAACGCCACCTATATGCATTATGCGCTGACGGACGCCCCCAGCATGGAAGAGGCCGACCGGCTGGTCGAAGGCCTTGCCGCCGCGGAGACGGGAGAGGAGGGCGAGGGCTATGCCGGCGTCGCGCTCAATCTGGTCGATGCGCTTGAGACCGGCAAACCCTGCTATACCGGCCTCAACGTGCGCAACGAAGGCGCCATCGAAGGCTTGCGGGACGACGATGTCGTCGAGGTGAGCTGCGTGGTCGACGGGGAAGGTATCCGGCCGCTGAAGATCGGTGCGATGCCGGAAGCGCAGTCACAGCTCGTCCACAATGTGAAGCGCTACGAACGGCTGGCCGTGCGGGCAATCAGGGAACGCAGCCGCGATCTTGCGGTCCAGGCGCTCATGGCTCACCCCCTTGTGCTTTCCTATTCGCGCGCCGTGCCTCTCGTCGATGAGTATCTGGCGGCACACGCCGAGTTCGCAGGGGAATGGTCGTGATCGGCGCCGGCCCCGGTTCGCGCAATGACGTCATGGTGGTCGGAGAATACTACTTCGACCTGATCTTCCGTGGCCTCCCGGAGGTGCCGAAGATCAGCGCCGATCTCTGGGCGGAGGAATTCGAGTGGGTGCCGGGTGCCGCCTATTCGACGGCGCTGGCATTCGCGCGGCTTGGAACGAGTGCCGGGTGGTGGTGCCAGTTCGGCAACGATATCTTCAGCCGCATGATCCTCGAGGAAGCACGCCGCGAGAATATCGACGATCACCTCTTCATCCATATCGACAGGCCGCTGCGCCGCGTGAGTGCAGCCTTTTCTTTCGCGCATGACCGCGGCTTCATCAGCTATGCCGAAGAGCCGGACCCGTTGCCGACGCCGGAGGATCTGGCGCGGATCAGGCCGCGCATACTGCTTCTGCAGGGGTTTTCGCTCGACAATGAAAGACGGCGGCTGATCGAGGCCGCGCGCGAACTCGGGATCACCGTCTGTTCGGACTGCCAGCATGTCGACTATCGGCTCTCGACGCCCGGAATGGAGGACATGCTGGGACTGATCGACGTCTTTCTGCCGAACGCATCGGAAGCGAAGGCGCTGACGGGCGAGGAGGACGTGCAGCGTGCGCTGTCGTCGATCGCCCGCTTCTGCCCGACCGTCGTGATCAAGTGCGGAGCGGACGGAGCGATCGCTTCCTCCAAGGGCCGGACGACCCGCGTGCCGGCGCTTGCCGTCGAGGTTTTCGATACGACGGGCGCAGGCGACAGTTTCAACGCCGGCTTCGTTCACGGGCTCCTGACCGAGCCCGACATCGGCGGCGCGATCGAGCTCGGCGTGATCTGCGGCTCGCTGGCCGTGACGGGATATGGCGGCCGCAACCTGCCTTTCAAAGAGGATCTGACGAAATATCGGCGGCGGGAGGCCGCGATATAGCTTGCGTTCACAAGCGAACAAATGAGGGAACGAACATGAAGCATATGTTGAAAACACTCGCAGGCATGACCGTTTTTGCCGTCGCATCGGCCTTTCCGGCAAAGGCGGACACCGTGTCGATGTTCTGTTCGGCGACCGATTACGAACTTTGCGAGAAGGCCGTCCAGAAATGGACGAAAGACACCGGGCACGAGGTGAAGCTCAACCGGATGCCGCAGAATCTCGACGACGCCATTCCGATCTATCAGCAATTGTTCGCGGCCCAGTCGTCCGACATGGACGTCCTCTATATCGACGTCATCTGGCTCGGCATGTTCAAGGATCATCTCCTCGATCTGACCTCTCTCGTACCCGAGAACGAGGTGAAGGCGCATTTCGCCTCTGCCGCGGATGCGGCGCGCCTCGACGGCAAGCTCCTGTCGATGCCCTTCTATATCGATACGGGCCTCATGTTCTACCGCAAGGACCTTCTGGAGAAATACGGCAAGCAGCCGCCGAAGACCTGGGATGAGCTGACGGCGACAGCCAAGGAGATCCAGGACGCGGAGCGCAAGGCCGGCAGCCCGGACATCTGGGGCTATTCCTGGCAGGGCAGGAGCTATGAGGGCCTGACATGCGATGCTCTGGAGTGGATCGCTTCCGCCGGCGGCGGCACCATTCTTTCCGACGACGGCGAGGTGACGATCAACAATCCGCAGACGGAGGCTGCGCTCACCCGTGCCCGCGGCTGGATCGGTACGATCTCGCCCGAGGGGGTCTTGAACTATGACGAGGAAAACTCACGTGCCCTCTTCGAGAGCGGTAATGCCGTCTTCCACCGCAACTGGCCCTATGTTTGGGGAACGTCGCAGGCCGAGGGTGGCAAGCTCGTCGGCAAGGTCGGAGTGAGCGCGCTTCCCGTCGGTGCGGAAGGGCAGAAGTCGAGCGGCGCGCTCGGCACGGCCTATCTCGGCGTCTCCAAATATTCCAAGAAGCCGGAGCTTGCCGCGGAGCTGCTGCGCTATATGGTCGGCGCGGAAGACCAGAAGATGCGTGCGATCGAAGGCGGCTACAATCCGACCGTCGAGGCGCTCTACGAGGACGCCGATGTGCTGGCTAAGATCCCCTTCCTGGGCATGGCAAAGACCGCCTTCGAGGAATCGGTCGCACGTCCGTCGGCTGCGACAGGCAAGAACTATAACCGCGTTTCCCGCACCTTCTACCGGGCCGTACACGACATCATCTCCGGCAAGGACGATGTCGCCAAGGAACTCGCCGACCTCGAGCGCCGCCTCGAGCGCGACGTGAAGGCGAAATGACGAGAGCTCGCCCTCGGCCCGGCCGGGGGCGCCTCATCGAAACCGGCTGCGTTCCACGCGCTGCCGCGAAAGGCCTGGAAGGGAAATGGAATGGCTTCGGTCTCCCTGAAGAACGTCAGCAAGACCTTCGGCACCTATGACGTGATCCGCTCCATCGATCTCGAGATCGAGGACGGGGAGTTCGTCGTCTTCGTCGGCCCATCCGGTTGCGGGAAGTCGACGCTTCTGCGACTGATCGCCGGGCTCGTGCCGGTTTCCGGCGGCGACGTGTTTATCGGCGGCGACCAAGTGACGGACGTGCCGGCGTCCAAACGTGGACTGGCCTTCGTCTTCCAATCATACGCGCTCTACCCGCATATG
Organism: Sinorhizobium sp. P24N7; assembly: GCF_042436655.1. Lineage (NCBI taxonomy): Bacteria > Pseudomonadati > Pseudomonadota > Alphaproteobacteria > Hyphomicrobiales > Rhizobiaceae > Sinorhizobium > Sinorhizobium sp. P24N7. The sequence continues at coordinate 75,635 of NZ_JBHMIW010000008.1, forward strand.
AATGTGGCGCGAAACATCGGCTTTGCGTTGGAAACGGCGCGGCTCGGCAAGGATGAAATCCGTCGCCGTGTCGCCAGGGTCGCGGACATGCTGAAGATCGGTCACCTGCTCGAGCGTCGGCCGCGCCAGCTTTCCGGCGGTCAGCGGCAACGCGTGGCGATCGGCCGGGCGCTGGTCGGCCAACCGGAAGTCTTCCTCTTCGACGAGCCGCTTTCCAATCTCGACGCGGACCTGCGCATGGAAATGCGCTTCGAGATCGCCAAGCTGCACGCCGACGTCAAGACGACGATGATCTATGTCACCCACGACCAGACGGAAGCGATGACGCTCGCCGACCGGATCGTCATTCTAAACCACGGGCAGATCGAGCAGGTGGGGCGGCCGCGCGAGCTTTACGACCGGCCGGAAAATCGCTTCGTTGCCGGCTTCCTCGGCAGCCCGAGAATGAATTTCGCCCCGCTCGAAGCGACCGGCCCCGCCGCTACGGTTCTGAGGGGGGCAGGCGGCTTCGCCTACGCCGCGGAATATCTCGCGGCCGAAGGAAGGCCTGCGGAAATCGGCTTGCGGCCGGAGGCTTTGAAGCTTGTCGGTGCCGACACGAAAGGCGCGATCCGCGGAACCTTCGAGCGGATCGAGGACCTCGGCTATGAATATGTCTGCTATGTGCGGCTCACCGAGACGCTGGTCTGGACGGTTCGTTCGACGGGAAGTCCACCGCAAGTCGCCCCCGGCGACCCCGTCGGACTGAGCTGGCAACCGGAAAGTCTCTATCTCTTCGGAGAGGATGGCCGGCGCATCGATCACCGCGCGAGCGTTCCATTGGCCCTTGGAGCCTCGTCGTGAACGCCGCCCGCCGGATGGAGCGGCAGCAACGCCGCACCGCATGGATATTCCTGCTCCCGTTGCTGCTGACGCTGGTGGCGGTGGCGATATGGCCGCTCGCCCGCAGCATTTTTTTCTCCTTCACCGACGCTTATCTCGATGCCCCTTCGGATTACGGATTCGTGGGTTTCGAGAATTTCGTGGAAGTTGCAGAAGACCCGGTGTTCTGGGGCGCGGTCAGGAACACGCTCGTCTTCACGCTGGTATCCGTCGGGTCGGAGACGCTTCTCGGACTTGCGATCGCCTTGCTCCTTCACCGCGCTTTTCCCGGCCGCGGCATCGTGCGGGCGGCGATCCTCATTCCCTGGGCGATGCCGATGGTCGTCTCGGCCCGGATCTGGGAATGGATGCTCAACGATCAGTTCGGCCTGATCAACAAGTTCCTGGTCGCGTTGGGACTCGTCGAAAAGGGCGTCGCCTGGACAGCCGATCCTTCGCTGATCCTCGGGACGGTGATCTTCATCGACGTCTGGGTGACGACGCCCTTCATGGTGCTCCTCATTCTCGCCGGCCTGCAACTGATCCCCGAGGAAATCTACGAGGCAGCGGACGTTTCCGGCGTGCCGCACTGGAAACGCTTCTGGTCCATAACCTTGCCGCTCGCGACGCCGGCGATCGGCGTCGCGATACTCTTCCGCGCGCTCGACGCGCTCCGCATGTTCGATCTGAGCTACGTGCTTGCGGCCAACAACGAGAACACGATGACGATGTCGATCTATGCGCGCGACCAGCTCATCAGCTTTCAGGACCTCGGCCTTGGAGCCGCTGCTTCCACCTGGGTGTTCATGATCATCGGGCTGATCGCCATCGTCATCGTCGGGCTTTTGCGCCTCGATCGGGCGACGGGCTGAGGGGGTATCGATGACGGTGAGCGCAGCCACGACGAGACGCTATTCGAACGCGACGTACCGGACCTTGCGCCGCGTCAAGACGGCCGGACTCTATGCCGGCGTGGCGGCCGTCCTCGTCTACATGCTGTTTCCCTACTACTGGGCGATCGTCTCCTCGACCAAGACGGGGCAGGCGCTTTACCAGTTCACTCTGCTGCCGGCGCTCGATTTCAGCAACTACAGGCAATTGTTCGACAATCCGGTATTCATGGGCGCGCTCGTCAATTCCGGCGTGGTCGCGCTTGTCAGCACGGCGATCTCCCTCGTCATCGGCATTCTTGCAGCTTACGCGCTCGGCCGCCTGCATTTTCCTCCGGGCCGCATCGTTCTGATCGCCGTTCTCATGATCTCGGTCTTCCCGCAAGTGGTGGTGCTTTCGGGAATGTTCGAGGTGATCGGATGGCTCGGGCTCTACAACCGGCCGTCGGCCCTGATCGTTTCCTATCTCATTCTCACTTTGCCCTTTACGACATGGATCCTGACGAGCTTCATCCGAGACCTGCCGAACGAATTGGAGGAGGCGGCGCTCATCGACGGCTGTTCGCGCCTGCGCATTCTCACCCATGTGCTGCTGCCTCTGATGGGGCCTGCGATTGCCAGCACCGGTCTGCTGTCGTTCATCCTCGCATGGAACGAATTCCTCTTCGCGCTCACCTTCATCCTGACCGACGAGAACCGGACGGTTCCGGTCGCGATCGGCCTTCTGACGGGTAGCAGCCGCTATGAATATCCGTTCGGCCAGATCATGGCCGCGTCGGTCACGGTGACGCTGCCGCTGCTCGTTCTCGTCCTGATCTTCCAGCGCAAGATCGTCGCGGGGCTGACGTCCGGCGCCGTCAAGGGGTGACGAGCGCCGCCGCGTGCGACGCCATGCGCCAAATTTGGCATGATCTATTTTCGTGATTGGACTTCCCGACCGGTTGGAGTCACGCTGATAAGGCCTACGAGGTGGAAATTGGGGGACCAACTATCGTAAGAGTAGGAGGTCGCAATGAAGCACCAAGCAATCGAGCAGTTACAGGGCGTCGCCGAGGTCAAGCAGGACCTGCCGCGACGGACGTTATCGCGCAAGGAGCGCCTTGAGCGTTGGGCGGAACTCCTGGAACGTGATCCTCACAGACGCCTTTCGACGCTGCACGAGACAGAGTATCAGCCGGCGAGAGTCCGCGCGGCCATGCGCGGCGACGGTTCGCCGATCTCCGTCGCCTTCGAGGATCCGGTCTTCCGGACCGCCGGGATGGAGAACGACAGCTACGGCGAAGCCAGGCGGTTTTTCGAGCTGAGCGACGAGCAATTACATAAGGTCATCTGCTATTGCCATTTCGGCGCGACGGTCAGCGCATCGACGGCCGCCCGCCACATCCGCGCAATGCTTGTCGAGAAACAGCCAGGCCTGTTTGCTCGGTTGCGCCAGATGTTTGTCGGCTAGGGCAGGCGACGGCATATCGAGGGTCGTGATCGAAGGCGGCCGCCGGAGGAGGCGGGCCGCAGTGCGAAGGCTTAACCGCTCGCACTGCGGTGCTCCCATCGCCTCCGGCTGGCGGATTGCCTTCGATCCGCGGCGTCGTCCTCCGACGGCTTGGGTTCGCACTCGTTCTCAAGGTTGTCATCGTGCGCGGCGCGTCCTCGTGCCTGCGTTTTTCGCTTCGTGCTCCAATTTCCACTATGTTAAGTGGATCGGCGCGGCGCCTGATGGCGACGCGCCCTGTCGGTCGGGACGCAGAACGGAAACACTATGGCTCAAAGAGCAGGCAATGCGGATCTCCCGCTGCATGGCGGCCGCGTGCCGCGATGGCTCGGCGACCGTATGACGCGCCTCGGCGCGCTGGTCACCGAAGCGGTGGTTCATCACTATGGACGCGACGAGTTTCTTAGGCGGCTTGCGCATCCGTTCTGGTTCCAGTCCTTCGGTGCCGTCATGGGCATGGACTGGCATTCCTCCGGTATCACCACGAGCGTCATCGGTGCGTTGAAACGCGGTCTTACCCCGCTTGCCGGCGAGTTGGGCATCCATGTCTGCGGCGGCCGCGGCCAGCACTCCCGCAAGACGCCGGGCGAACTCATATCGATCGGCGATCGTGTCGGTTTCGATGGCGGCGCATTGGCAGAAGCGAGCCGCCTCGTCGCCAAGGTCGACAGTGCGGCCGTTCAGGACGGCTTCGATCTCTACCTGCACGGTTTCGTCGTCACGGACGATGCCAGGTGGGTGGTCGTCCAGCAGGGCATGAACGGCGACCGCCGGCAGGCGAGGCGCTATCACTGGCTCTCGGAGGGCCTGACAAGCTTCGTCGACGCGCCGCATAGCGCGATCGAAGGCAGAGAACAGGGCGAGATCGTCAATCTGGCCGACCGCCGCGCCGCCGCATCGAGGACTGCGCAGCTCGATCTCCTCCAGTCATTCGGGCCCGACGGGCTCTTGCGCGAGGTCGCCCGGATCGAGTCTCCTGGGGTTCCTGTGGCCTCGCCGGCACAGCCGATGCTGCCGCATCTCTTCATGCCTGCCCATCACGATGTACGCGAAAGCGATGTCAATCTCCGGCGCCTTCACGGCAACTTCGCCGCCGCCGCCGACCGTGGTCCGGCGGATTTCAAGGACCTGCTGCTGGTGCCGGGCGTGGGCGCGCGGACGGTCAAGGCGCTGGCGATGGTCGCGGAGGTGGTCCACGGGACGCCTTGCAGGTTCTCGGACCCTGCCCGCTTTTCGCTCGCCCATGGCGGCAAGGACCGCCATCCGTTCCCCGTGCCGTTGAAAGTCTACGACGAGACGATCAGGATCATGAAGTCCGCGGTCAGCAAGGGCCGCCTCGGGCGCGAAGAAGAGCTTGCGGCTCTGAAGCGGCTCGACGAGCAATCGCGCCGGCTGGAGCGCTACGTCACCGGTCCCGACCTCAAGGAGATCGTCGCGGGCGAATTCAGGGACTCCGCGCGTTTCGGCGGGCGCAGCATATTCGGCTGGGAACCGCACGACGACGAGGCAACCGCCGCGGAGCCAAGCGACCGCGCACGGCGCTGAGGCGGAACAATAAGCGCAGCGATCGATTTACACAGCTGGGGCGCGTTGAGCGCACACCGCTTTCGCTGCCGCTGAGGATGGCGCTTCGGATACGGAGGCGCCGCCGGCATGCCAGTTGATGGAGTTTCCGATGACCGCTGCGATGACTACGATCGACCACGACACGATCCGCAATTGGATAGAAGCCCGCAAGGGGCAGCCGGCGCGCGTGAAGGGCGCGACCGAAGGCGGTGGTGGTCTGCTTCGCGTTGATTTCGGCAAACCGGAAGACACGCTGGAGAAGATTTCCTGGGACGAATTCTTCAAGATCTTCGACGACGAGAATCTGGCCTTCCTCCATCAGGACATGACTGACGACGGACAACCCAGCCGCTTCTGTAAATTCATTAACCGGGACTGAGCCGAAGTCGGACCTCGGAAGAGGAAGCGGAAGGAGCACTTGAGGCCGGAATGCCTTTACGGCGGAAAGGATCTCGCGATGCTTACGATCAAGAAACCGGAACCCGCGACAGAGCGCGAAGGGCGCCCTGTGCCTCCTCTTACCGGCATCGAGCTGGCGCCTGCAAAAATCCGGAAGCCTTCGACCGACGAATGCGAGCGCCTTGATGACCCGGATTCGCTCTTCTGGCGCGGCGTATGGATGACCGTGTTTTAGGTCCGGCAAACTAGGCGTTACCGCCAAGTGTCTGCTCGATCTCTTCGAGACGCGCGGTCAGTCGCTTGATCTCGTCGCGCTTTTCGGCAACCACGTCTTTTGCTGTTTCGAGCCTGTCGCCTCCGGGCACCGTGCCTACGGCCGTGTGGGTCTCGGTCGCGATGGCGTCGATTTCGGATTGTAGCCGGGCGATGCGCTCGCGTAGTTCGTCGAGTTGGTTCCCGACCCCCGGCGCGCTCTTCCGATCTCGCCCCCATGCGTCGATCGGCTCGTCGACGCTCGGTGGGTCGAGCGGGCGCGCATCAGCCCCCGGGCGCGGTTCTCCATGTTTGTTCGTGCTCATGACTGAACTCCCGTAAGCGTCATCAACTCGAAAGCGACGTCTATGTTCCGTCGGCGGCGCAGACCGTCGCAGCAATCGGCGGGCAGCATGGAACTTCCCGCGACGGCTGCCGTTTTCCTTATCGCCACCTGGGAGGGTTCCATGCATTCCGAAGAATACCTCGAGCTTCACTACGATCTGCTGAGCCACAGGGCGCTCCTGTCGTGTGGCCGTAAGGCATACGTCCTGCCGGACATCTACGAGACCAAGGAAATGGCACAGATCGCTGCCCAGAAATTCGCCTGGGAAAAACTGGGATTGAAAGAGCGGGCAGCGGGCTGCCGCACCGCCGCCGATCTCCCGGTCTGGCTGCGCTGACGACTGCGGCGAGTGATCAGTGGCCCTGTGCTTCGCCGAGACCGCGCCCCGCATTCATGGCGGACTGCCACACGGTGACCGCAGGTCCTTCTGCGCCGAGAATGGGGTCCAGGCTCGGCAGCGGCACCGAGGCGATTGCCTTGCGGTCATCCGCGGTCGCGGCGCCGCTCTGGATCTCGGCATCCTGACCGGGCGGATAGCCGCCGACGACCAGGAAATCCACGCTAGCCTCGTTCCGGCGGTGGCCCGTACCCGCCGGGAGGAGGATGACGTCGCCGGCTGCGACCTCGACCTCCTGTCCCTCCGGCCCTCCGATCAGCAGCCGTGCCCGGCCTTCCGCGATTCCGAGAACCTCGTGCGCACCGCAATGGTAATGGTGATGGGCAAAGACGCCGTTGCGCCACAGGCCGCGCCAACCATTGGCCCGGAAGCGTTCCTCTATCCGTGCGGCTCCATTTTCGGTAACGTCGACCGCTTGACGATAGACCAGGACCGGCAGGCGCGGGTTGTTCGGTACGCCGCCGCTTTCGGCGAACATGAGCTCTTCGATTTTCATTGGTTTTCTCCTCGGCGCAGGGATGTTCCGTTCCCTGCCGAACCGGAACGAATGGCGCGGCTGTATGTTTCCTTCAATCGTGCTCAGAAAAGACTCCGGCCGCGAACAAAGATGAATGCTGGCAAAGAAGGGGACCTTTCATGCCATACAAGCTCTATTACTGGGACGGCATTCCCGGCCGCGGTGAATTCGTGCGCCTCGCGCTGGAGGAGGCCGGCGCGGATTACGTCGACATTGCCCGCCAGCCGGACGGCACGAATGAAATGCTGAAGCTTATGAAGGAGCCCGGTGAGGCCGCCGCTCCCTTCGCTCCCCCGTTCCTCGTCGATGGCGACCTCGTCATAAGCCACGTCGCCAACATCCTTTTTTATCTCGGGCCGAGGCTCGGGCTTGTTGCCGAGGACGAGGGACTTCGAACCCTCACCAATGGTCTGCAGCTGACGATCACCGACTTCGTCGCGGAGATTCACGACACGCATCATCCGATCGCCCTGTCTCTCTATTTCGAGGACCAAAAGCCCGAAGCGCTAAGGCGGTCGGCCGATTTCCTCTCCGAGCGCCTGCCGAAGTATCTCGGCTATTTCGAACGCGTGCTCACACAGAACCCCAAGGGGCCGAGCCATATGGTCTCGGACCGGTTGAGCTACGTCGATCTTTCGCTTTTCCAGGTGATCGAAGGCCTCCGCTATGCCTTTCCCAAGGCGATGGATGCCTATGAGGCAAACATTCCCGGACTGGTCGCCTTGCATGATGCCGTTCGTGCACGCCCGAGAATTCTGAGCTATCTGGCCTCGGAGCGGCGGCTCGCCTTCAACGAATCCGGCGTCTTCCGCCACTATCCGGAACTCGACCGGCAGTCCTGACCGTCAACCGGTGCGAGCCTTGACCTTGGCGAGATCGTCGACAAACCGGGCGCGTTCCGCTTCGGGGTCGGATCTGCCTCGGATTCTCAGAAGATAAGAGGGGTGGATGGTCACGAGAACGGAGAAGCCCCCGGGCGCCGTCAGAAGCTCGCCGCGGTTTCTGGTGACACCCACGCTTCGCCCGAGCAGGGACATCAGCGCCGTGGCCCCGAGCGCGACGACGATTTCGGGGCGGAGCTCATCGAGTTCGGCGCCGAGCCACCAGGCGCAGGCCTGAATCTCACCGGCATTCGGCCGCGAATGCAGCCGGCGCTTGCCGCGCTGTTCGAATTTGAAGTGTTTGACGGCATTGGTGAGATAGCACTCCGACCGATCGATGCCGGCTTCGTGCAGGCATTCGTCCAGGACGCGCCCGGCGGGTCCGACGAAGGGGCGCCCGGCAAGGTCCTCGCGGTCGCCGGGCTGTTCGCCGACGAGCACGACACGGGCGTCGACCGGGCCCTCGCCGAAGACCAGTTGGGTGGCGTTCTTGTAGAGGTCGCAGCGCTCGCAACCCTCCGCCTGCCGCCGCAGAGAGGCAATCGTCTTTGCCTCGGCGTGTTCGCCGGCAAGGGCCGGTCCAAGCTTCGCAGGCTGTTTCGGCATCGTTCCTCGAGGCGCTCCCCTTTATACTCGCCGCGGCGTCTAACCGTGAGGCTCAAGGCATGTTCCCCTGTCTGCCGATGGCGTGTCACCGCGCAATGGCGACGGCGATGCCTGGACCGGCCAACTCGCTGCCGTCGACGGTCTCGCCCCCGGACGTGTCGCTCGTGAAGATCGGCTGACCGCGTATTGCGGGAACGGCCTGTGTCTCCTGCAAAAGATTGACGCGCAGTTCCAGGCAAGCCTCCCCGAACTGCCAGTCGACGGCGATGATGCCGTCCTTGGTCTCGTATGCACGGCAATCCGGTACGGCGGTGCCGGCGATCAGCGGCACGATGTGCCGCTGCCTTATCCCGGCGAGGTCGCGCATATAGGCAAGATATCGCTCGCCGGCAGGGCTTGTCGCGCGGCTCCAACGCAGCTTTGAGCCGGCAAAGACGGCCGGGTCAAGCGGATCGGGCAGATCATCCATCGTCTTGCCCTCTGGAAGGCCGCCGAAATTTTCGGCTTCGTCCCGGCGTCCCAGCCGGATAGCCTCGGCTATTTCCCCCTGGTAGTCGGCGAAGAAACAGAAGGGCTGCGTCTCGCCGTATTCTTCACCCATGAACAGGAGAGGGATTTGCGGCGTCAGCATGTGCATCGCCGCCAAAACGCGCAGCCTGTCCTCCTGGAGGAGCGAGGCGAGACGTTCGCCGAAGGCGCGGTTGCCGATCTGGTCGTGGTTCTGCAGGAAATTTACGCGGCCTTGCGGCGGCACGCGGGCTCGGCTCCCCTCAGGAGAGAAATTGTCATCCTTTGCCGGCACGGCGAAGCCATCGGCCAACGCGCTGCGGATCTTGCCCCAGGGCTCGTCGGCGAAGGGGCGATAGTGGCCCTTGGTTTCGCCGGTCGCCACGACGTGGAGAGCATTGTGAAGATCGTCGTTCCATCCCGCATCGAAGAGCATGCGCGTGCCGCTCGCGTCGCGCTGCAGAAGGCTTCTTCGGCGGTGAGCGTCTTCCAGCACCAGGTGGATCTGGCGCTCGGCGAACGTTTCCCGAACCTCGTGCTCCAGCGCGAGGAGAAAATGCGGCCGGGTCGTATCGCGGATCTGTTCGGTCGCATCGAGACGCAATCCGTCGAAACGGAATTCGCCGAGCCAGTAGAGCGCGTTCTCGATGAAGTAGCGCCGGACCGCTTCCTCCTCGAAGGCGATCGACGCTCCCCACGGTGTCGGGCGATCCTTATTGAAGAAGCGGCTCGCATAGCGGGAAAGGTAATTTCCCTCCGGCCCGAAGTGGTTGTAAACGACATCGAGCAGGACCGTCAGACCGAGCGAATGGGCCGCATCCACGAGCGCCTTCAGGTCATCCGGCTTGCCGTAGGCATTATGCGGAGCATAGTGCAGCACGCCGTCGTAACCCCAGCCCCGCACACCGGGGAATTGCGCGACGGGCATGATCTCGATCGCGGTGATTCCGGCCCCGGCCAGATGCGGCAAGCGCTCGATTGCAGCGCGGAAGGTGCCCTCCGGCGTGAAGCAGCCGACATGCAACTCCGAAATGACCGTCTCCTCCCAGGGCCTGCCGCGCCAGGAGGAAGCCTGCCATTCATAGGCGGCGTGATCGACGACGATCGACCTACCGGAAGCTTCCCGCTCCTGTGCCGAGGAGGCGGGATCGGCGACCTCGGTGCCGTCGGCAAGGCGGAAGCAATAGCGCTCCCCCGCCTTCGCCTCCAGCGTGATTTCGAACCAGCCGCCATCGAGTGACTGCATCTTATGCGCGGCCCCGCCGAGAACCAGATCGACGTCCCGCTCGTCGGGTGCCCACAAACGAAACCGGCATGTGTCGCCGTCGATGAAATTCGCGCCCCAGCTGTTTCTGAAATGTGCACGTGTCGAACTCGCCGGCATCGATATGTCCCTCGAGATGAAAGGCGAGGAACTGGCCAAGGGCGGGGAAAGTTCCCCCGGCACTCGTCCGGGAACAGGAACAAATGCCTGCCCGTTGCGTTGCATCAAAGCTGCCGGGCAAGGCGGTAGAGGGCGCGACTGAATGAACCTGACTTTTTCCGAACTCGATTTCATAAAACCTGAACTCGGTGCAGAATACACCGGGCAAGGGACCCATTTTGCGGTTTTCTCGGCGCATGCGGAGAAGATCGAGCTCTGCCTGTTTTCCCCGGACGGGCGCGAGGAAACGGCGCGCATGCCGCTGCCGAAGCGCGAGGGCGACATCTGGTCCGGTTACATCGAGGGTATCGGTCCCGGCACCCTCTACGGCTACCGCGCCCACGGACCTTACGATCCGCACAATGGTCACCGCTTCAATCCGAACAAGCTGCTGCTCGATCCCTACGCCAAGCTGGTCGCGGGTGAGCTCATCTGGGACGATGCGCTCTTCGGATACACGATCGGCAGCCCCGAGGGCGATCTTTCCTTCGACGAGCGCGACAGCGCCCCCTTCATGGTGAAGGGCGTCGTTCAGGACCCGACTTTCGACTGGGCGGGCGAAGAAGCGATCCGCCGTCCCTGGACGGAAACGATCATCTACGAGACGCATGTCCGCGGCATGACCATGACGCATCCCGGCGTGCCGGACGAGCTGCGTGGCACGTTCCTGGGCATGGCGAGCGATCCGATCATCGAGCACCTGACGAAGCTCGGCGTTTCGGCGATCGAATTGATGCCGGTGCAATATTTCCTCGACGACCGTTACCTGGTGGAGCGGAATCTCAGAAACTATTGGGGATATCAGACGCTCGGATTCTTCGCTCCGCACGAGCGCTATCTCAAGGGCGACCGCTTTACAGAATTCAAGACGATGGTGAAGCGGTTTCATTCCGTCGGCATCGAGGTTCTGATGGATGTCGTCTACAACCATACGGCCGAGGGCTCGGAACGCGGCCCGACCTTGAGCTTCCGCGGGCTCGACAATTTCAGCTATTACCGTCAGTCGCCGGACGAGCCGCGCCACACCTACGACACGACCGGTACCGGCAACACGCTCAACGTTGCCCATCCCCTGGTGCTGCGCATGGTCCTCGACAGCCTGCGTTACTGGGTGGGAGTGATGCATATCGACGGCTTCCGCTTCGATCTCGCAAGCACGCTCGGCCGCGAATACATGGAGTTCGATCGCGAGGGCGGCTTCTTCGACGCGATCCGGCAGGATCCTATCCTGGCGGGTGTGAAGCTGATCGCCGAACCCTGGGACGTCGGCGAGGGCGGCTATCAGCTCGGCGGCTTCCCACCGCCGTTCCGCGAATGGAACGACCGGTTCCGCGACGACGTCCGGCGCTTCTGGAAGGGAGACGGCGGCATGGTTCCGGTGCTTGCCGAGCGCATTCTCGGTTCGCCCGTGCAGTTCAGGCACTCGGACCGTGCAGCGACCTCGTCGATCAACCTGGTGAGTGCCCATGACGGCTTCACCCTGATGGACACGGTCTCCTACGGCGAAAAGCACAACGAGGCGAACGGCGAGGAGAACCGGGACGGTCACTCCGACAATCATTCCGACAACATGGGCGCCGAGGGCCCGACCGACAACGGGGAGATCATCAAGGCGCGCAAACGGCGGCGGGCGGCCATGCTCGCCACCCTGATGATCAGCCAGGGCGTGCCGATGGTGCTCGGCGGCGACGAGTTGGGAAACAGCCAGCAGGGCAACAACAACGCCTATTGCCAGGATAACGAGATCGGCTGGCTCGATTGGAGCGGAGCGGAGGATGGCTTCGTGGATTTCTGCCGCAAGCTCCTCGCCTTCCGCAAGGACCATCCTGTCTTGCGGCAGGAGCGATTCCTCGATGGAGAGCCCGACGAGAATGGACGGGTCGAAATCGCCTGGTACAAGGCGGATGGCAGTCCCATGGACGAGGGCGCCTGGCACGACGCCGAGCTCCGCCTGATTTGCGCCTATATATGCCGCGTCGGGCAGGGCGAAGCTTCGCCGGCCGGCGAGATCGTCCTCGTGCTCAATGCAGGCGGTGATTGCGAGATAGCCCTTCCCCGCGGAAACGGAAGCAGGCGCTGGCTACGCGTGCTCGACACGGCAGCCGAAGAACCGTTCGGCACGTGCGCCAGCGCGGATCGCGACACTATCCCGGCGCAGAGCGTTGTCGCCTTCGTCCCGCAGGAGGGAGGCAATGGTTAGAGCAACGATGGTCGACGTGCTCGAACCTCCGCCTTGCGTGATCGCGAATGGTCCGCGGAACGTGGCGGCGGCCGGTCTCGTGCCCGAGGAAACCGGGCTCGTCTATGTCAGCGACAGCGAGCCGGGCATCCGGCGGCAAAGGCGTGGCAAGGGGTTTGTCTACCGAATGCCGGACGGCTCGATCGTTACCGATCCGTCGATAAAAAGCCGCATAGCGGCGCTGGGCCTGCCGCCTGCCTATGAAGACGTCTGGATCTGCCTCGAAGAACGGGGGCATCTGCAGGCCACGGGCTACGATGCACGCGGACGAAAACAGTACCGCTATCACAGCGCGTGGCAGGCTCTCAGGAGCGCCGACAAATTCGCGCAACTGGTGGAATTCGGCAAGGCGTTGCCCAGGATACGCCGCACGATACGGCGCCACATGCAGGGTGACGTGGAAAACATGCAAACCGTGCTCGCCGCGCTGGTCGCCCTGCTGGACGAAGCCCATCTGCGCACCGGCAACCAGGCTTACGTGCAGGCCAATGGGAGCTATGGTGCCACGACGCTTTTGAAGCGGCATCTCAGGCTGGGCGACGGCTTCATAGAGCTGAAATTCATCGGCAAGGGCGGCAAGCGCGTCCAGCGGCTGCTGCGCCGCCCCAAATTGCAGCGGTTGCTCGAGGAGATCGCGGATCTGCCGGGCAGGCAGCTTTTCGTCTGGAAGGATGAAAACGACGCCCTGCGGCCGGTCGATTCCGGCCGGCTCAACCGGTACCTTTCAGAGGTGGCCGGAACAGCGGTTTCGGCAAAAACATTCCGGACCTGGGGCGGCACTCTCGCGGCTTTCACGGCCGCTCGCACCTCGATCGAACAGGGCGAGTGGCCGACGATCAAACAGATGAGCGAAGCGGCTGCGTCCGTTCTTCACAACACGCCCGCCATCAGCCGGAGCAGCTACATTCATCCGGATGTGCTCGCTCTCGCCGACAAGTCGGCCTCGATCTCCGCGCGACAGCTTCAGGCGCGCGGGCGCTCGGACAGCGAACTGCGTGTGGAGGAACAACGCTTGCTGAGTTTTCTTCGGCGCTCGGCGCACTCGAGGGCGCGGCAGGCAAGATCTGCCGCGGAGCAGCGACGCGCTTCCAACTAAGGGCTGTTGAGATTCTTGGTGCCGACCGTGCGCTATTGATCGTAGCCGAACAACAAAAACATGCAGCAGCTCAAAGTGATACTGGGACTTTTGCGCGTCTCATAAACGCGCGGCGCTGCAGGAAACTTTTCCGAGGACTGAAATCTCTCCGCCTCATCCCTGTGACGAGCACAGGGACGAGGCGATCAAACAGCTCGCACGCCCGCAATCGCCTCAACTAAGATCAGTGAGGTTCGGGTTCTGCTGAATAGTGCCGGTATCCGCCGTCTCGATGCGCAGGTTGTTTTGCACATTCGTGACTCCAGATACATTCTCTGCACAGTCCTCGGCGCGGCGCTTCGCCCATTTGGAGCTCACCGAACCATTGAGCTGTACTTCGCCGTTCGACACGCTCACTTCGATGTTGGAGGCGTCGAGAGCGCCGTCGTCACTCAGGCGGTCGCTGACATCTTCCTGGATGCGGCCGTCGGTGCGCCTGTAGCCTTTCGGGCCCTTGCCGCGGTGCCGGTCCATCTCCCGCCTGCGTTCGGCATCTTCATCACCGAACCAGGAAGCGACCTCGTCGCTGGCGCGGTCGAGAAAATCGCGGTCGTGGCGATAATCGCGCGTTTCGCCGTAACCTCCGTAGCCGCGGTAACGGCCCTCGCCGCGATAGCCATAACCGGGGCCGTGATAATCCCTGAAATAGCGCTCGCGGCCCCTACGATCGTAGTCGTCGTCGCTCCAGCGTTCGCGTTCGCCGCCGCGGTAGCTCCCGGTCGGCCAGTTCATCGAGTTCTCGTAGTCGGCGCCACGCGGCTCGACATCTTCGTCAAAGCGGCTGCGCGCCCGACCGCGGCGCTCGGATCCATAGTTGTAAGGGTCGCGCTGGCGCTCGTTCTCCCAGTCGCGGCGGGCCCAATCGCGACGGCCGTAGGGATCGTATCTGCCATAGTCCGGATGTCTGGGCATGGGCTCTCTCCTGGCTTTTGCTCTTGCTGATGTTGGGTCAAACCCACGATCGCCCCAAAGGGTTCCGCGCTTCGCCCCCGTTCGCTGCGCCGCCGGCGGAACAATCGCGCACGGTCGGGATTGTCCCCGAAAGAGGGGTGTCGCCCCCGCATGCCCAAGGGAGACGAAAATGCCGAACCCGCGTCAGCCGGAGCCAGTACCGGAGCCGCCGCCGCCGGACTTGCCGCCCTGGTATCCCGAGCCGCCGATCGAGGAGCCCGATCCGGACCGCCTTCCGGATGAAATTCCGGTCCCTAATCCGGACGAAAATCCGGAGCCGCCAAAGCACATTTGAAGGTCCCGCGCGGATGGCGCCGCGGGCGGAACAAATGGACGGTCGCGCCGTTTGAAACTCGCCATCAACGAAGTCCAGCGGCGAGGTAAGGGACATGGACGAGCGAAGGGACACGGACAGCGAACGCGAAGAGCTCATCAGGCGCAGAGCCTATGCGATCTGGGAGCAGGAGGGCCGGCCGGACGGGCAGCATCAGCGCCACTGGGAGCAGGCCGCCAGAGAAATGCAGGGATCTGAAACGCAGGGACCGGAAACGCAGGGACCGGAAACTCAGGGACCGGAAACGCAGAGAGACGGCCCCGCGCCGGAGAGCGGGGGCCAGGCCAACGGCAGCAGGCGGCGCGAAAAGCAGACCGCGGCGGGGGCTGGGGCGCCCGCTTCGCCCGAAGGAAATCCGGCGGCCCGCCCTGACGGCGGGCGCTGAGCGGCCGTAACGGCGGCTCGAGCCTTCCCGGGCTGCCGATGAAACCGTGCCGATGAAACGTGAAGGAGAAAACAAATGCGTGTATCGGAGATCATGACAAGAGACGTTCATCTCGCAAGCCCTAACGACACCATAACGGCTGTTGCGCGGCAGATGGCGGAAAACGATATCGGCTTCATGCCGGTCGGAGACGATGACCGCCTGATCGGCATGATAACGGACAGAGACATCGTCGTGCGCGGCGTTGCCGATGGTATGGACCCGCAGGCACGGGTGGCCGACATCATGACCACGGACGTGAAATACTGCTTCGACGACGATGAGGTGGACGATGTCGCGCGCAACATGGGCGACATCCAGGTTCGACGGCTGCCCGTGGTGAACCATGACAAGCAGCTGGTCGGGATCGTTTCGCTTGCCGACGCGGCCCGTGAACAGCCGCAAATGGCCGGCACCGGCCTGAAGGGCGTGACCGAACCCGGTGGATCCCACAACCAGTCCAACCGAAGCGGCTGAACGATCCGGCGGTTGGGCACGGATGGGGGCGCGATGGCGCCCCCTTTCTCATTTTACACAAGGGAGGCCAACTATGGCAGGGAAACAGGAAAGCATGCCGATCCGGACTGGTCTCGCTCCCGGCGGTGCCGCGGAGCCCGACGATCACGTCGCCGATGCCGGCGATGCAGGAAGCGGTGCGCCGTATCTCGGCGAGGTGGATCGGGCGCGCCCCGACCCGCCACAGCCGCATCCGCGCAATCTTAGTGGAGGCGACGGAAAGGTCGCGATGACGCTTACGAATACGCCGACCGAAGCGGGCGCCGAAGCGAACGACGCCACTGGCGGCGAATACTGGAATCGGGTGCTCGGCGACAATACGAACGCCGGCACGCTGCGTTTCCTAGCCGCTGTTGGACTGTTCGTTCTGATAGCCGCGGCACTGTTCTGGCTCGTCAGCTGAAGAGCTCGGATCGTTTCACGCATGGTGAAACGATCTAAGTCTTTGAAATGCGCAACTCCGGACAGAAAATCGCCACGCGATCTTCTCGGAGCTGCTCAAAGTGTCGAAGCCGTGCTTACTGCTGCTGCGGCTGCTGCGGCGTGGACGTCTGGAGCTTTTCCTGAACCTTCTGGGCAAGCGCTGGATCACTCTGCGCAGCCTTGAGGATCGTCGTATATTCCTCCACCGACATGTTCGGCGCGGTCTCTACGGCTTTGACCATTTCCTGACTGGCTTCGTTCTGCAGCTTCGCCTTCGCGGCCTCGTCGCTGGTAGCCCCGATTTTCGTGGAGTACTCCTGCCTTACCTTGTCGACCTGAAGATAGGCCACTGCAAAGGCCTCGATCTTCTGATCGCTGATCGGGGCGCCTGTGCCGCCGGCGTCGGGTTGGGTCTGTGTCGGCTGCGCCTGTTGCGCCTGCGCGATTTCCAGCGCCGAAGCCGGGCTGAGAAGCATTAAGCTGGAGGCTGCAACGGTCAGCGATGCAACGAGTGTATAGCGAGTAATCATGTTCTGTCCTCCATGACGTGCATGACTTGATCGGCAGCAATACCGCCTTGATCGTTCGCTCCGCCGTCGAAACGACGCAAGCGACTCGTGGAGCATGTACGCCCCGGAAGTGCTCGGTGCGGCGACGACGGGGCAATTTGCTGACCATTAGGCGGCAGCTTTGTGGCTCCCTCCGGGGCATGCGGAACAAGATGCAGGGGCTTGGAACGCAATATACGCTACGGCTATACATTGCTCGAAACGTGGCGCAAACGGTATCTCCCACACAACCGGTACGATCTGCGCCGATAAAAGGGTCAGGCGATATGAAGCACGAAATCATTGAAATCCCTGTGATTTCCGAAGCAATCCGAAGACTGGGCGCGCCGACCTCCGCGTTGACCCGCGTCGGCGGTCTTCTCTATACGTGCGGGATGCCGCCGATCGACCTGAACACAGGCGAGATCGTCAGGGGAGACATGACCATCCAGACGCGCGCCTGCATGGACGCGCTCTCGTTCACCCTCCGCCATGCTGGCTCCTCGCTCGACAATGTCTTCAAATCGCTCGTCTTTATCACCGATAACGATTTGGCGGCGGAGATGAATGCGGTCTATCGCGCGTATTTTCCCGGCGGCTTTCCGGCCCGCAGTTGTGTGGCGATCAAGCCTTGGACGCATTTCGATATCGAGATCGAATGTATCGCCACCGTGGAGTGATGCGATCTTTTCTCACAGGAAATCGCAGCCACTCCCATAAGCGGACTCAATGTTTGTCATTGAGTCCGGCTATTTGCGTTGCGGGCATCATGCCCGCCTAATATGCCCAGAATAAACGCAACAAATGAGGGCGCTATGAAACTGGGCATTTCGAAAATTTCCCGCGGTCTTGCCGCCACCGTGATCGCTGGCATCGTCGGACTTTCCGCTCATACGGCTGCCATGGCCGAAACAACGATCCGTCTCGGCCACGTGCTTGCCGACACCCATAGCTGGCACAAGGCCTCGACGGACTTCGCCAAGGAGGTCTCGGAGAAGACGGAAGGCCGCGTCAAGATCGAGATCTTCCCCTCCGGCCAACTCGGCACGGAGAAGGAAGTCATCGAGGGCATGCAGATCGGCACCATCCAGGGCGGCCTGATCGGCAGCGGCTCCTTCCAGTTCGTCGAACCGAAGTTCGGCATCATCGAAATGCCCTATGCCTGGACCAGTCGCGAACAGGCTTTTGCCGCGCTCGACGGCAAGCTCGGCACAGCGCTTGCCGATCTGCTTCGGCCGAAAGGCATCGAGGTTCTCGCCTGGTGGGAAAACGGCTTCCGCAACATCACCAACAACAAGCATCCGATCGTCAAGCCGGCCGATCTCGCCGGCATCAAGATCCGCGTAACCCCGGACAAGGTTCGGCTGGCGACGTTCGAACGTCTCGGCGCGCAGCCGGCGCCGCTGGCCTTCGGCGAGCTATACTCGGCCCTGCAGCAGGGCGTGTTCGACGCCCAGGAAAATCCGCTCTCGATCATCGATGCCTCGTCGTTCTACGAAGTACAGAAATACGTTTCGATGACCGGCCACATCTGGGGCGCCGCATGCCTGACGGTGTCGAGCATGACCTGGGCGCAGGTTTCCCCGGAGGATCAGGCCATCGTGAAGGAAGCGGCCGTCAAGTGGGGCAACGCTCAGCGCCAGATGGTTGCCGATAACGAGGTCGCGCTGATCGAGAAGCTGAAATCGAAAGGCATGCAGTTCAACGAGGTGAACAAGGCTGCCTTCGTCGACGCCCTGAAGCCGATCTGGGAGAGCGAGAAGGACGTCTTCGGTCCCGAGCTGCTTGAAGTCATGGACAGCTACCGCAAGTGATGCGGTCGTCCTGACCGCCGGTTGCGGGCAGGACGTTTCCCATCGCCGGGCCATGTCCGTCCGTCCACACCAGCGAGGCTTCCATGCAAGACGCATCGACACCGCGCCCGCGGATTTCCAATGCCATAGACAACGTAGCCCGCGCGGCGGGCGGCCTGGCCATCGCCACCTTCACCGCCATCATCGTCTACGTCGTCATTTGCCGTTATGCCCTTTCCTTCACACCACGCTGGTCGGAGGAGATCCCGCGTCTTCTCTTGGTTTGGGTGACGTTCATCGGTGCGGTTTCCGCCTTCGTCCGCAACACGCATCTTTGCGCCGGCCTGACGGATCTGCTCGTTGCGCCCGGCCGGTTCCGTTCCTTCCTGGCCGTACTCGCGCGTCTGGCATCCCTCCTGTTCCTGGTCGTCGTCATCTGGTCCGGATGGAAGATAACGGTGCTGACATGGTCGCATGAAACCACGGTCCTGAGCTGGCCCGCCGGGCTCGTCTATCTCGCGCTGCCGGTCACCGGCGCCATCGCCTTCGTTGCCCTCGTTGCCGCGGAACTGCGCAAATGAGCCTTGCCCTTCTCGTCCTCTTTGCGGTCTTCATTCTTTTGCTCCTGATCGATGCACCGATCGCGATTGCGCTTGCGCTTTCCTCGGTCGCTTATCTGCTGGTCGGCGATGTCTTGCCGCTGATGGTGGTCGCGCAACGCATGGTCGCGGGGATCGACAGCTTCACGCTGCTTGCAATCCCGCTTTTCCTGCTCGCCGGTTTGCTGATGGTGCATGGGGGGCTCGCCCCGAGGATCGTCAATCTCTGCGCGGCTGTCGTGGGACAGCGGACGGGTGGTCTCGCCATCGTGATGATTGCCGCCTGCATGATGTTCGGCTCGCTCTCGGGATCGGGTGTCGCTGACGTGGTGGCGATCGGTTCCATGCTGCTGCCGGCCATGAAGGAGCGCGGCTACGATCCGGGCTTCTCCGCCGCAGGTCTCGGCTGCGCCGGTTCGCTTGGCACGGTCATTCCGCCGTCTATTGTCCTGATCGTCTACGGAACGGCGACCGGAACGTCGATCGGGCAACTTTTCATCCACTCGATCGGTCCAGGTATTCTGCTCGGTCTCGGGCTGATGGTCGTCGCGTGGTGGATTTCCCGCAAAAACGGTTGGAAGGGCGGGGAACCGTTCAGCTGGACTCGGCTGGGCACCGCTCTGCGCGAATCCGTGCTTGCCCTGCTCGCGCCGGTCATCATCGTCGGCGGCATCCGCTTCGGCATCTTCACGCCGACGGAGGCAGCGGGCATCGGCGTCGCCTATGCGCTGCTCGTCGGGGCTTTCGTCTATCGCCAGCTGACGTTCGCCAAGGTCTTCGGCCTCTTGCGCGACACGACGGAAATGACCGGTTCCATCCTCATCGTCATCGCGGCCGCCTCAGTCTTCGGCTGGATCCTGACGGTCGAGCAGGTTCCGCAGCTCGTCGTCAATGCCATCACCGGCGCGACCGAGAGCGCCACGGTCGCTCTCATACTGATGATGGTCGCGGTCCTGGTCCTTGGCACTTTCATGGAATCGATCGCCATCATTCTCATCCTTGCGCCCGTTTTCCTGCCGGTGCTGCGGGTCTTCGAGATCGACCCGGTCTATTTCGGCGTACTGCTGACCATCAACCTGGCGATCGGCGCCAACACACCGCCACTCGGCATCGACCTGATGGCCGCGTGCCGCACCGGTGGCATTCCGATGTCGGCGTCCTTCCGCTACCTGCTGCCGTTCATCGGCGTCATGGCGCTCATCATGTTCCTCCTCATTCTCTTCCCGGGGCTGATGACACTGATGTCGCTCGGAATGTGAGCCGCTTCGTCCGCAATTGCATTTGAAAGGTGAACCATGTCGTTCGCATCGAACACCCGTGCCAACATCGATCGCTTCTGGTCGACCATCGAGACTTCCGCCGAAATCGGCCAGGGGCGGCCGGGCGGTCTCGCCCGCCTCACGCTGACGGACGATGATCGCAGAATGCGCGACCTGTTCGTCAACTGGTGTCGTGATGCGGGGCTGAGCGTCGAGATCGATGAACTCGGCAACATCTTCGGGCGGCGCGAAGGAAGCGACCCGTCGCTGCCGCCGGTGCTGATCGGCAGCCATCTCGATACCCAGATCAACGGTGGTCGCTTCGATGGGATTGCCGGCGTTCTTTCCGGACTAGAGGTGATCCGTACGCTGAACGACGTCGGTCACGTCACCCGCCGTCCGATCGTCATCGTCAACTGGACGAATGAGGAGGGAGCGCGCTTCTCGCCGCCCATGGTCGCATCCGGCTGCTTCGTCGGGGCCTATGACGGGGACTGGGTCAAAGAGCTCGTCTCCGACGACGGAGCGCGTTTTGGCGCCGAGCTCGAGCGCATCGGTTACAACGGAAACAAGCCCTGTCGTGCCGGTGAGATCGATGCCTATTACGAGTTGCATATCGAGCAGGGGCCGATCCTCGACCTCGAGCAACGCGATATCGGAGTGGTGACGGGCGGATATCCGAGCTACGGGATGAGGGTGCGCTTTACGGGAAAGACGGCGCATACCGGCCCGACTCCGATGGACCTGCGCCGCAATGCGCTGATCGCGGGCGCACGCTGGCTCACTGCCGTGGACGACATCGGCTGGGACTTTGCCGTCGGCGACGGCAAGGCGACAGGCGCCCGGCTGGCGGCGTGGCCGAACAAACCGGGCATCCTCTCCGACACGGCCCAAGCGATCTGCGACGTTCGCCATCCCGATGCGGCGACCGCGCGCGTCATGGGTGAAAAGATGCGCCGTGCCGTCTTCGAAAGCGCCGCCCGCGCCGGCTGCGACGCGGTGATAGAGGACGAGTGGTTTTGGGGCGGGGACATCTTCGATCACGCGATGGTGGATGGTATCCGGGCGGAAGCGGTCCGGATGGGCTACGACTGGCGTGACATCCAGTCCCAGGCCGGCCACGATGCCTATTTCCTCGCGCGACATTGCCCGACGGCAATGATCTTCACGCCCTGCAAGGGCGGCATCACCCACAACAACGAGGAAGACTGCGACCGCGACGATCTTGCGCCGGGCCTCAATGTCCTGTTGCACGCCGTCGTGGCGCGCGCCGACCGCTGATCGATCGGAGCACTTCCAGGAAGATTGCGTACCGGCTTTCCGCCGGGACGTTCTCAGTGCATTTCCGGGTAGAGCGAACGTAGCTCCTGCATCAGGTCGATGAAATGTTGCTCGGCGCGGGAATAGTCACCTTCCGGGTGCGTCACCAAAAACACGTCCGCGCCGAGCGGATAACCCTTGATTTCGAGCGGCCAGAGAAGTCCGCTCGCGACTTCGTCGTGAACGGCCGTCAACGGGAGAATTCCGATCCCGAGGCCGGCGACGATCATGCGTCTCACCTCCTCGAGATTTGGGCTTTGCCCGCTGATCCGTTCGCCGAGACCGAGGCTTTGGCTGAGGACCGCCATCGGCTCGAGACCCATGCCTTCGGTGGCGCAGGTAAAGGAAACAAAGGATTCCTGCCGCAATTCCCTCTTCTCCACCTCCTTACGGCCGAAGAGGGGATGCTCAGCGCCGCAATAGACGCTGAATTCTTCGCGAAACAGCAACTGACAATTCAGGCTGAAGACGGGGCGCGACAGGAGACATAATCCTATTCCGCATTTCTCCATCTGGATCCGCTTGACCGTGTCCTGGCTGTTCTGGACCTCCATCACCCAGGTTACGGAGGGATAGCGCTGATGGTAGAGACGCAACGCTTCGTTTATGAGCGGGGACTCGAGGTTCGAGATGATCTGGATGCGCACCTCGCCGAACTCCTCGGCGGTTCTTTCCTGCGTGAGCTGGCCAATCCGCTCGACGGCACGGAAGATCTCACCGCATTCCTCGTAGATTTTCTGCCCTCGGGCCGTCAGCTCGAACTTCCGACTGCCGCGGAGGACGAGCTGACAGGCCAACTGCTCCTCCAGTCGTTGCAGCGCCTGACTGACCGATGGCTGGCTCATGTTCAGCCGGGCCGCTGCCCGCGTGAGGCTTCGCTCTTCGGCGATCATGAAAAACGATCGCAGGAGATTGAGATTGAGATCTGTCGACATCGTACGGGCCTATCCAATTGCAACTCCACTCACGTGGGGTCGGCACCAGCTGCTGAACCACGATGGCAGTGCAGCTTCCCGGAGAGATAGAGCACCGACACGTCGAAGCTCAAGAGTGCTGAATTGGCCCGCCGCCGCGCGCAGCCTTTCAGTAGGCCGGCATCAGGCCAGGGGTTTGCTTGCGCGGATCGCAAAGCGATGCTGGCTTCTGCGCGCAAGGCCCTTGAACAGATTCCAGTTCTTTGCCTGCATCCGGTGTATCTCTCCGAGATCGGTATCGACCGTGATGTCGGCGAAACCGGCCGCCCGCAACAATTCGACGACGGCCTCGGCGCGCGCTCCTTGCGAGAAGTGGACGCGGGCAAGAATGCTTCGATGCGTTTCCAGCATCTCGCGCGGCTGTGATGGAGCCTCGGGCCCGAGTAGGCCGACACGCTGCCCCCAGGCGTTCAGCGACGAAAAGAACCGCTCGAGCCGGGTCGAGTTGACGAAATCGCCGTCGACGACGAGAAGCCTGCCGCCGGGCTTGAGGACGCGAAGCCATTCCCTGAAGGCTGCGGCCGGGTCCACCAGCGTCCAAACGAGATGCCGGTTCACGACGACGTCATAGTGGTCGTCCGGCTCCATGGTATTTTCCGCGTCGCCAATGCGGAAGGAAATATCGCGACCGCGGCTCTTCGCTTTTTGCCGCGCGCGTTCCAGCATCGGCTCGGCCCAGTCTATACCCGCCACCCGGAAGCCGAGATCGTCGAGAAGGTGCGAGACCACTCCGGTCCCGCTCGCAAGATCGAGCGCCGAGCGACCGGCTCCCTCGCCGAGATGGCGCAGGACGAGCCGATGCCAGGCGGCGCGTTCCTCCTCGGAAAAAATCTCGTGGCCGGGAGAGAGATCGAAAGTGGCCGCACGTTGCGACCAATAGGCTTTGATTTCATCGCGAAGATCATAATTGGGCCGCGTTGCAACGTCGCTCATTTTCAGTCCCGGTGTCGTCTGTTTGGAAGCGTTCTAAAAGATATATGTTGACTGGTAAAGTCATGAAATATTAGAAGGCACCGAATTTCGAAGGAGCAGGGAACGATGAAGGTTTTCAACATGGTGGCCGCTGCCGCCGCGGGTTTCTGCACGCTTGTTTCGAGCGCCGCGTTCGCCGACGCCATCAAGGTAACCGATGTCACCGGTCGCGAGGTCGAAGTCAATGTGCCGGTCGAGCATGTGATCCTCGGAGAGGGGCGCCAGATCTACTTTGTCGGCGCTCTCGACAAGGACGAGCCGTTCAAGCGGGTCGTCGGCTGGCGCGACGACCTCACCAAGGCGGACCCCGAGACATACGCCGCCTTTCTCGAGAAGTATCCCGAGATTGCCAAGCTGCCGACCTTCGGCGGCATGAAGGACGGCACCTTCGACGTTGAGCAGGCGGTGGCGCTGAAGCCGGACGTCATGCTGATGAATATCGATGCCAAGACGGCGACGGAGGAAGCGGGCTACATCGAGAAGCTCCAAAAAGTCGGCATTCCGCTCGTCTATGTCGATTTCCGCGAAAAGCCGATGGAGAACACCGAACCGAGCATGCGCCTTATCGGCAAGCTGTTCGGCGAGGAGGCAAAGGCCGAGGAATTCATCAAATTCCGTGCCGACAGCATCGCCAAGGTGACCGATACCCTCGCAAAGGCCGATCCGAAGAAGCCGCTCGTGTTCATGGAGCGCGCCGGGGGCTATTCGGATGACTGCTGCATGTCGTTCGGCAACGAGAACTTCGGCAAGATGGTCGAGCTCGCAGGCGGCGTGAACATGGCGAAGGACATCATTCCCGGCACCTTCGGCACCGTCAATCCGGAGCAGGTCATCGCGTCCAACCCCGACCAGATCATCATCACGGGCGGCAACTGGGAGGGTTACGTTCCTGGCGGTGCCTGGGTCGGTGTCGGCTACGGCGCTGACGAGAAGGAGGCGCAGCGCAAGCTCGAAGCCCTCACCACGCGTCCTGCCTTCACCGGTGTGAAGGCGGTCAAGGACGGCAATGTCCATGCCATCTGGCATCAGTTCTACAACAACCCCTACCAGTTCGTGGCCATACAGCAGATAGCGAAGTGGCTGCATCCGGATCTGTTCAAGGATCTCGATCCGGAGGCGACGTTCAAGGAACTGCACGAGCGCTTCCTGCCATTGCCCTACAAGAGCGGCTACTTCGTCTCCCTGAAGTAAGGCTCCAAGTTCGGAAGACGTCAGCCTTCCGATTTCCCGTTCGCGAGGTTCCGATGCCGATACTGAGGAAGGCTCTTCTTGCGCTTGCCGCCGTCGCAATTGCCGCGGCGCCGGTGACCGCGGCGGAAATCACCGACGTTACCGGACGAAAGATCGAACTCGATCTCCCGGCAAAACGGATATTGCTGGGAGAGGCGCGCCAGATTCACATCGCGGCGCCACTGAAGCGCGAATCCGTCTTCGATACGATCGTCGGCTGGCGCGACGACCTGATCAAGAAGGATCCGGACTCGTATGCGGGTTACCTCGAGCGCTTTCCGGAGATCGAAAAGCTGCCGCGTTTCGGTTACATCCCGAGCGGTGATTTCAGCCTGGAGGCGGCAATCGCGCTGAAGCCCGATGTGCTGACGCTCAATCTCGAAGCCGAAGAAGCAGTCGAAGAGTCGGGCTTCATCGAAAAGGCGGCAGCCGCGGGCATAGCCGTGGTCTATCTCGACTTCCGGGTGGACCCGTCGAAGAACAGTGAGAAATCCATCCGGATTCTTGGCCAGCTCTTCGGCGCGGAGACACGGGCGGACGAGTTCATCGAGTACCGGCGCGCCCAGATCGCTGTCGTGAGCGAGCGGCTGGCCAAAGCCGGAGCGGTCGACCGCCCCACGGTCTTCATCGAGCGCTCGCCCGGAATAACGGGCGAGACGGCATGCTGTCGGACCTTCGGCCCGGCGAATTTCGGCGAGATGGTCGAAAAGGCCGGCGGTCACAATATCGGATCCGACGTATTCACGACCACGTTCGGCGATCTCAATCCCGAGCAGCTCGTCGTCGCGAATCCCGAGCATGTGATCGTCACCGGCAGCAACTGGTCGGCCGAGTCGGACCTGAACCAGTTCGTGAGCGTCGGACGCGGCGCCGATCCAGCGGCGGCACGGGAGCGGCTGAAGGGCCTGATGCAGCGGCCGGCTTTTGCGAACCTCGAAGCGGTGAGGGTTGGCAGGGTCTATGCCGCCTGGCACCAGTTCTATGGCGCGCCCTATGAGTTCGTGCCGATCCAGCAATTCGCCAAATGGTTCCATCCGGACCTTTTTGCGGATATCGATCCGGACCGGACCTTCCGCGAATTCCACGAGAAATTCCTTCCGGTTGCCTATCGGCCGGGCTATTTCGTGTCGCTCACCGACGGAGAGAAATGATGGCCGCTATCGCCGAGGAGACCGCAGGCATCGAAGGGCGTGGTCGGTACCGCGCTCTCGTCTTTCGCCGGCTCTTCATGCTGTCGGGACTCGTCGCCGCCCTGTTCATCTCCGTCGCCGTCGACATGGCGCTCGGGCCGGCCAATTATTCCCTTTCGGACGTTCTGACGGCCCTGTTTCATGCCGAAACGGTAACCGATCAGCTTCGCGTCGTGATCTGGGACATACGCATGCCCATCGCGCTGATGGCCGTGACGGTCGGCGCCTCGCTCTCTCTCGCCGGCGCGCAGATGCAGACGATCCTGGCCAATCCGCTGGCAAGTCCGTTCACGCTGGGCATCTCGGCCGCGGCCGGCTTTGGCGCGGCGCTCGGCCTCGTCGCGGGCGTTGCCGTCTTCCCGGTCGCCGTTCAGTACATGGTGCCGCTCAATGCCTTCCTGATGGCTATGATAGCGGCGCTCTTCATCCATTTCGCCTCCACCATGCGCGGGGTCACCGTCGAAACGATCGTCCTTCTGGGCATCGCACTCGTCTTCACCTTCAACGCGGCGCTGTCGCTGCTCGAATATCTTGCTTCAGAACAGGCGCTTGCGGCGGTCGTGTTCTGGACGATGGGCAGTCTCACCAAAGCGACATGGCCGAAGGTCTGGGTCACGGCCGCCGTACTGCTCGTCGCGGTGCCGGTCTTCGCACGCCGCGCCTGGGCGCTGACGGCGCTCCGGCTCGGCGACGACAAGGCGGCGAGCTTCGGCATCAATGTCCGCCGCCTCAGGCTCGAAACGATGCTGACGGTCAGCCTGCTCGCGGCCATCCCGGTGTCCTTCGTCGGAACGATCGGTTTCGTCGGTCTCGTCGGACCGCATATCGCCCGCATGCTCGTCGGCGAAGACCAGCGGTTCTTCCTGCCGGCCTCCGTCCTTTGCGGCGCGCTGCTGCTCTCCGTAACGTCGGTGGTCAGCAAGATGATCATTCCCGGAGCGGTGCTGCCGATCGGCATCATCACCGCGCTCGTCGGCGTACCCTTCTTCTTCGTGCTGATTTTCACCAACAGGAAGCGCGCATGGTAAGCCTCGCCCTCAAGGATGTCGGCGCCACCTATGGCCGGCGTGTGGTCCTTTCCGACATCAACACAGGCACATTGAGGGGCGGGCAACTCACCGCCGTCATCGGTCCGAACGCGGCCGGGAAGTCGACGCTGTTCAAGCGGATCGCCGGCCTTGCCGCCGGTCCGGGCCTCGTCCATCTTTCCGATACGGCCAATGGCGCGGAAGCAATCTGCTACATGCCGCAGGATACCGGCGCCAATGCCGTCCTGACGGTCTACGAGTCGGTGCTGCTTTCCGCCAAACAGGGTTCGGGCTGGAAGGTCAAGGACGGCGAACTGGCGGAAATCGACCGCGTGCTTGCGGCGCTCAAGATCGAGGATCTCGCCTTTCGCGGCCTTGGTGAACTTTCCGGAGGACAGCGCCAGCTCGTCTCCATCGCGCAGGCGCTGGTGCGCAAGCCCGAGGTCCTGCTGATGGACGAACCGACCTCGGCGCTCGATCTCTTCCGCCAGATCGAGGTGCTCGGCTTCATGAAGCAGCTCGCCGCTCAATCCGGCATGGCGGTGCTGATCGCCCTGCACGACCTGAACCACGCGCTGCGCTATTGCGAGGATACGATCGTGATCAGCGGGGGATCGGTCGTGGCCAGCGGCCCGACCCATGCCGTCGTCACCGCCGACATGCTGAAAACGGTCTATCGCGTCGAGGCGCGCGTCGAAGCCTGTTCTCGCGGGCGGCCGGTCATCATCGTCGACGACTCCCTCGCCTTCGGGTGAAGTGCCGCCTCAAGCGGAGATGAAGGCAAAGGCACGGTCGCGCTCCGACATCTGCGCCACTTCGAGCGGCCAGGAAATGGCGAGGTGCGGGTCGAGCGGATTGAGCCCGCCTTCCGCTTCGGGCGCATAGGGCTTGTCATGCAGGTAGACGAGTTCGCAATTCTCGCTCAGCGTCTGAAAGCCATGGGCAAACCCGCCGGGGATCATCATCGAGCGGGCATTCTCCGCGCTCAGGTTTTCACCGTGCCATTGCAGATAAGTGGGCGAATCCGGCCTGATGTCGACGGCGACATCGAATACGGTGCCGGCCAGGCACGAGACGAACTTCGCCTCGTCATGGGGCTGCCGCTGGAAGTGCATGCCACGGATCGTGCCCTTCGCTCGCGTCAGGGTGTGGTTGATCTGCGCGATCGTTCCGTCAGCGCCGAAATCGCGCAATTCGTCCCGGCAGAAGAAGCGTGAGAAAAAGCCGCGTTCGTCGCCGGTTTGCTTGCGCTCGAAGACCGTGAGGCCGGCGAGAGACGTGGAGAGACGATTGAAGCGCGACATGAATTCCTCGATACAGCGTTCCCGACCGTTGCTTCTTGCACGATCCGGCGTTGACGCGGCAAGCGCTAACTGGAAAAGAGGAAACCGAGACAGCCCTCTATCGCGCCGAGCGTCTCATCAGATGCGCAAAGGCTGGAGCGGGATGCGGGCGGAAAACCGCACACACTTTCCTCATCCCGCTCTCGAAATATCGGAGTCATCATGATCGAGGTGCATCCCTCGGCTAAGATCAGCCCCCTCTGCGATATCGAGGGTTCCGTGCGGGGCACACGGATCGTCGTCGGAGAAGCATCGGTCATCGACAGCTTCGTCAAGATCAAACCGGCGGGCGGCACCGGCGACCTCACGATCGGCCGCTTCTGTTATGTCAACAGCGGCTGCGTCTTCTATACCGGCAACGGCATAAGCATCGCCGACAATGTCTTGATCGCGGCCAATTGTACCTTCGCTCCGGTCAATCACGCCTATGGCGACCGGGATCGCCTGATCCGGGAACAGGGCTTCCTGCCGAGCCGCGGCGGCATCGTCGTCGAGGAGGATGTCTGGATAGGGGCGAATTCGGTGATCCTCGACGGCGCCCTGTTGCGCAAAGGCTGTGTCATCGCCGCCGGATCCATCGTGCGCGGCGAGGTCGAAGCCTACACCGTCTGCGGCGGCAATCCGCTGAGGCGCCTGGGGGTGCGATCGTGATGTTCACGGTTTTCGGCGGTTCCGGTTTCATTGGGCGCAATCTCGTCCGCCGATTGCGCGAACGGGGTGCCGAGGTGCGTGTTTCCTCCCGCGCCGACATGCCGGCCTCCGGCGAGGACCTCGGCCATGTCATCTATGCCATCGGCCTTACGGCCGATTTCCGCACTCGGCCATTCGACACGATCGAAGCGCATGTCTCGCTCGCAGCGAAGCTCCTGCGTGAGAATGCGTTTTCGTCATTTCTCTATCTCTCGTCCACTCGAGTCTATGCCGGCAGCGAGGATACGCGCGAGGAAGCTCGGCTGTCGGTCTCGCCTCTCGATCCTTCGGATCTCTACAATCTCTCCAAGTTGACGGGGGAAGCGATCTGCCTCGCCTCCGGCCGCGAGAAGGTGCGGATCGCGCGCTTGTCGAACGTCGTCGGGCCTGACGAGGCGAAGTCGGACACGTTCCTCGGCGCGCTGTGCCGCGAGGCGGGCAGCGGCCATATCCAGCTCCAAACCGCGCTCGATTCGAGCAAGGACTATATCTGGATCGATGATGCCGTGGGCCTCCTCTTGCGGATCGCGCAGGAGGGCCGCAATTCCGTCTACAACGTCGCAAGCGGCCGTCAGACGAGCCACGCCGAGTGGTGCGCAGCCATCCAATCCCGGACGAAATGCTCCGTAGCTGTGGACGACGGTGCGCCGACAGGTTCATTCGCATCGATCTCCGTCGACAGGTCGAAGGACGAGTTCGCTTTTGCTGCAGCACCTGTGCTAGAGCGCATCGCAGAAATCCTGGGCGAGGGAGAGCCGGATACCGGTTGCCACCCGCGGCCCTTCAGAAGAAGCAGGATCTGACATGGACCCTATCGAACAATTCCGCACCGAGCGGGCGGCCGCGATCGACGGCTACGGCCGTGACGGCGATTTCCAGGCGCTGTCGAACCAGTGGCGCGAAGCTTCTATGGCGAAGCGTTACGTCTATAATTTCGATTGGCTGGGGCGCCCGATCATTCAGTATCCGCAGGATATCCTGGCCATGCAGGAACTGATCTGGGCGACGCGGCCCGATCTGGTGATCGAGACCGGGATCGCGCATGGAGGCTCGGTGATCATGAGCGCCTCGCTGCTCGCCATGCTCGACATGTGCGATGCGATCGAGGCGGGCGTTTCATTCGACCCCGGCCGGTCCAAGCGCAAGGTCATCGGCATCGACATCGACATTCGCGCCCACAACCGCGCGGCGATCGAGAGCCATCCGATGGCGAGCCGCATCCAGATGTTCGAGGGATCGTCCATCGATCCGGACATCGTCGCGCAGGTGCGTCAGGCGTCGGTCGGCTACAGCCGCGTCATGGTATGCCTCGATTCCATGCATACCCATGCGCATGTGCTCGCCGAACTCGAAGCCTATGCGCCGATGGTGACGGCCGGCTGCTATTGCGTGGTCTTCGACACTCTGGTCGAAGACATGCCCGCGGGATTCTTCGACGACCGCCCCTGGGACGTGGGCGACAATCCGAAGACCGCAGTGCATGAGTATCTGAAATCGCATCCTGAGTTCGAGATCGACCGGTCGGTTCAGAACAAGTTGATGGTGACCGTTGCGCCGGATGGCTTCCTGAAGAGGCTTTGACAGGTCCGCTTCTGATCTAGGATCGACCTAAGTCATCGTGATCGATTCAAGAGGTTAGAGCGGGATGCGGGCGGAAAACCGCACTCACTTTCCTAAGTCCGTTGAGATCGAATACCCGCGGCGGTTTGTTTGATTTCCTCATTCCTGTGCTCGTCACAGGAATCCAGCCAGACCAAGTCCTTGGGCTGAAAGAACGCTTCCCGCGCGCAGACGCGGCGCTGCTCTCATCCCTGTGACGAGCACAGGGATGAGGGGAGGAGAGGTTGCAGTCCTCCGATACGTTTCCTACAGCGCCGCGCGTCTTATGAGACGCGCAAAGGTCGCTGTAGCACTTTGAGCTGCTGCATGTGTCCATTGATCGGCTACGATCAATGGACACATGCAGTGGCGCACGATCGGTACTCAATGAATTCAAGCGCATCGCCATGCGCGCCGACAAAACCGACCAGAGCATCAACGCCACTATCCATCTCGCGGCAGCCGTCATAAACTCAAAATGAATCTCGACAGGCTTTAGACTAGATCACCCGCACTTCCGGAATGGCGACGACGAAGCGGCCGCCCCAGGAGCGGATATAGGCGTGGGCGGCGACGATCTCGTCGGTCAGGTTCCAGGGCAGGATGACGATATAGTCGGGTTTTTCGGCCTCGATCCTGGCGGGATCGTAGATCGGAATGTGGCTGCCGGGCGAGAGCTTGCCCTGCTTCAGATCGTTGCGGTCGACGATGAAGTCGATATCCGACGCGGTGACCCCGCAGACGTTCAGGAAGGTGTTGCCCTTTGCTGCAGCGCCGTAGGCCGCTACGCGCTTGTTTTCGCTTCTGGCCTGCGCGAGAAACGCGCGGAATCCATCGCAGACCGCGGCGATGCGCCTCCCCAAGGCGGCGTAGGTGGGCATCTGCGTGAGTCCGGCGCTTTCCTCCTCGGCCCGCACTTCGGCGAGCTTCGCGGTCGCCGGTCTGTTTCCGGACACCGCCTGGGCGTAGACGCGCAGCGAGCCTCCATGGGTCGGCAGTTCCTCGACATCGAAGACCTTCAGCCCGCAAGCGGCGAAGATACGTTCGACGGCCGCGAGCGAGAGGTAGGAATAGTGCTCGTGATAGATCGTGTCGAATTGGATGCCTTCGATCAACCGCAGGAGGTGCGGAAACTCGAAGGTAGCGACGCCGTCCGGCTTCAGGAGGATCGCAAAGCCGCTGACGAAATCCGCGATATCCGGCACATGGGCGAGAACATTGTTGGCGGCGGTGAGATCGGCGCGGATGCCGCGGGCGACGAGCGCGTTGGCCGTGTCGCGGCCGAAGAAGGCGACAAGGGTCGGCACGTTGCGGCCTTCGGCGATCCTCGCAGCATTGGCCGCCGGCTCGACGCCGAGCACGGGAATTTGCTTGGCCGCGAAATATTGCAGCAGGTAGCCGTCGTTCGACGCGACTTCCACCACCTGCGAGCTGCCGTCGAGAGCGAAGCGTTCGGTCATCGCCTCTGAATAACGGCGCGCATGGTCGAGCCAGCTCGTCGAGAATGACGAGAGATAGTGGTAGTCGGCGTTGAAGATTTCGTCGGCCGGGACCGTCTCGGTCGTCTGGACGAGCAGGCATTCGGAACAGACCATCACCTTCAGCGGAAAAGCCTTCTCCCGGGCGATCGCCTCCTCGGTAGGCTCGAGAAACGAGTTGGACCAGGGTGTCGCCCCGAGGTCGGCCACGACGGTTTCGAGCGGGGTCGAGCAGAAGCGGCAGGAGTGGGACATCGTGGATCAAAGGCCTTTCGTGAATGCTTCTATCTGGTCGAGCGTGAGTTGACGCGCAGCTTCGCCGCGGCGCCAGCCGTCGTACCAGCGCGCGGTCCACTCGATCGCCTGCTTCTGGGCGAGGCGCGGGCGCCATGCGAGGCTCTCGCCGGCGAGGGCCGGATCGAGGCCGAGCGTCTGCATCTCGCGCGGTTGCTCGAGCGCCGAGACGTCGTCCCATTCGGGGTCGAGCCCCATCGCGGCCTGCACGGCGTTCGCCACGTCGCGCACGGGGATCGCCGGCTCGGATGGCGAGGGGCCGAAATTCAGCGCATCGACATCGCTTTCGCCCTTGTAGAGTGCCTCGGCAAAGAGAAAATAGCCGTTGAGACAATCAAGCACGTGCTGCCAGGGACGCGTCGCGAGCGGGCTGCGAATATTGAGCCGCGAGCCGGAAAGGGCGGCGCGCACGACGTCCGGCACGAGCCGGTCGTCGGAAAAGTCGCCGCCGCCGATCACATTGCCGCCTCGTGCCGTGGCGACACGAATGCGGCGCTCCTTAAGGTAGGCGCTGCGCCAGGTTGCGACGGCAAGCTCGCAGGCTGCCTTGGAGCCCGAATAGGGGTCATGCCCGCCAAGCGTATCGCTCTCCCGGAAATGCCGCCCGCTCTCGTCGTTGCGATAGACCTTGTCGGTCGTCACGACGAGGACGGCCTTCACGGAAGGCGCCGCACGGACCGCTTCGAGCAGCCGGACCGTGCCCATGACATTGACGTCGAAAGTCTCAGCAGGCTCCGCATAGCTTTCGCGGACCAGCGGCTGCGCCGCCATGTGCAGGACGATCTCCGGCTCGCTCTTGCGTGCGATCGTCGCGAGCGCTTCACCGTCGCGAATGTCGCCGAATTGACCGCCCGGTGCTCCGTTCGGATGCAACAGGTCGTGGAGCGACGGCCGAGAGGCGGGCGGAAGTGCATAGCCGGTCACATGCGCGCCCATCTCCTGGAGCCACACACCCGCCCAGCTTCCCTTGAAGCCCGTATGGCCGGTCAGCAGGACGCGCTTTCCCGCCCAGAATCCCGGATCAGGGAGACGGCTCATGCCCAGACTTTCCAGGGCGCGCGGTTCTGCTGCCAGAGCTCTTCGAGCTGGGTCTTGTCGCGCAGCGTGTCCATCGGGCGCCAGAAACCTTCATGCGGGAAAGCCATCAGCTGCCCGTCGCGCGCCAGGCCCTCGAGCGGCGCGCTTTCGAAGGGGACGTGATCTCCCGCGATGCGGTCGAGCACGGAGCGATTGAGAACGAAAAAGCCGCCATTGATACGGCCGTTGTCGCCAGCCGGTTTCTCGGTAAAGCTCATGACCTGCCCGGCTTCGGTGGCGAGCGCACCATAGCGCCCCGGCGGCACGACGCTCGTCACCGTCGCTTCGCGGCCGTGACGCAAATGGAATTCGGTGAGCGCGCGGATATCGACATCGGCGACGCCGTCGCCATAGGTCAGGCAGAAGGTCTCGCCGAGATAGCCGGCGACACGCTTCAAGCGGCCGCCGGTCATGGAGTCCGGTCCCGTATCGACCAGCGTCACCCGCCAGGGTTCGGCACTCTTCGTGTGATAGGCTGTCTCGCCCGTCGTCATGTCGAAGGTGACGTCGGAGGAATGCAGGATATAGTTGGAGAAGTACTCCTTGATCATGTAGCCGCGATAGCCGAGGCAGATCACGAAATCCGAAAAGCCGTAATGGCTGTAGATCTTCATGATGTGCCAGAGGATCGGGCGCCCGCCGATCTCGATCATAGGCTTCGGCCTGAGGTGGCTCTCCTCCGAAATGCGGGTGCCGTATCCGCCGGCGAGAATGACCACCTTCATGCCCACGACTTCCCTCTCCATACTGCCTTCGACCGCCATTTCGCGGATTGCCGCGCCGGCGGTTCATTGGAGCATTTTAGCCACGATTGCAAGAATCGCGCTGGCGGGAAGCCGTGTTGGCGCCCTGCAAGCTAACCCCAAAGGACTAGGTGCGGCGACCGCGGGTCTGCTTGCCGGGTGTAGGGCAAAGGCGCAGAATGCCCGCCGCTGGGGGCAATGGTTCACCGCGGGAGGAGCGAATCATGAACGACATGAGCCTCATCAATCTGCAAAACGGAATAACAATGATCAGCGCCGCGGCAATCGAGGCCTTTGCTGCGCGCCTTCGCGGGCGCGTCCTGATTGCGACCGACGCCGCCTATGACGGGGCGCGCACGATCTGGAACGGCATGATCGACCGAAGGCCCGGGCTGATCGTGCAATGCGCCGGAGCGGCCGACGTCGTCAATGCGGTGCGCTTCGCGGCGGAGAACCGGTTGCTCGTCGCGGTGCGCGGCGGCGGTCACAACATCGCCGGCAACGCGGTCTGCGACGGCGGCATGGTGATCGACCTCACGCCGATGAAATCGGTGCGGGTCGATGCGACGACGAAGACGGCCTGGGTCGAGCCGGGGGCGACGCTTGCTGATCTCGACGTGGAGACGCAGGCCTTCCGTCTTGCATTGCCGACCGGCATCAACTCGACGACCGGCATTGCCGGCCTGACGCTCGGCGGCGGGTTCGGCTGGATCACGCGCAAATTCGGATTGACGATCGACAACCTGCTATCGGCCGATGTGGTCACGGCCAACGGCGAACTGGTGCGCGCGAGCCCCACCGAGCACCGCGACCTGTTCTGGGCCATCAGGGGCGGCGGCGGCAATTTCGGGGTCGTGACGGCCTTCGAATTCCGCCTGCACGAACTCGGCCCCGACGTGCTCTCCGGGCTTGTCGTCCATCCCTTTGCCGAAGCCGAAAGCGTGCTGCAGCAATACAGGCAGGCCCTCGAAAATGCGCCGGACGAACTCACCTGCTGGGTGGTGATGCGCCGGGCGCCGCCGCTGCCCTTCATACCGGCCGAATGGCACGGCAAGGAGGTCGTCGTGCTCGCCATGTGCTATTGCGGCGATCTCGAGGCGGGCGAGAAGGCGGTGGCGGAGCTGCGGGCGATCGGCAATCCGATCGCCGACGTGGTATCGCCGCATCCCTTCGTCGGCTGGCAGCAGGCTTTCGACCCCTTACTCGCTCCGGGTGCCCGCAACTACTGGAAGAGCCACGACTTCATGGAGCTTTCCGATCAGGCGATCGGCATTCTCACCGAATCGATCCGTCAGTTGCCGGGCCCGGAATGCGAGGTATTCATCGCCCATGTCGGCGGCGCCGCCGGCCGCGTTGCGGCAGAGGAAACCGCTTTCCCGCAGCGCAACTCGCACTTCGTCATGAACGTGCACGGCCGATGGCGGGACGCGGCGATGGACCAGGCCTGCATCGACTGGGCGCGGCATCTCTTCGAGGCAGCAAAGCCCTATGCCGCCGGCACGGCCTACGTCAATTTCATGCCTGAAGACGAGATGGACCGGGTCGAGGCGGCCTACGGCGCGAACTATGGCCGGCTCGTCGAGGTCAAGCGGCATTACGACCCGCTCAATCTCTTCCGGATGAACCAGAACGTTCGGCCGATAGAGGAACGCGGGGCGGCCTGAAGCGGGTGGCCTCGTTCGTAGGTAACGTCTGGAGGCAGTTCATGAAGGAGCAAACGACCGGCGAAATTCTTCAACGCGCGGCGGAGCACGCCGCGCGTTTCCGCGAGAAAATTACGGAGCTGCAGCAGCGGCCGGAGCAATCGTATCCGGCCGCATTGAAGATGTTTCGGGAAGCTCTGCCGGAACGGGGAAGCGCCGGTACAATAGTGATCGACGAGCTTGCCGCGAAAGCGGAGCCGGGGCTTCACGCGATGACGGGGCCACGCTTCTTCGGCTGGGTCATCGGCGGTTCCCATCCGGTCGGGGTTGCGGCCGACTGGATGACGAGCGCCTGGGGACAGAACGCCGGCAACCATCACGCGGCGCCGGCCGCAGCCGCCGCCGAGGCAATCGCGGCCAACTGGCTGCTCGATCTTCTCGATCTCCCGCGGGAGAGTTCCGTCGGCTTTGCGACCGGGGCGACGCTTGCCAATTTCATCTGCCTCGCCGCAGCGCGCGGAGAGGTGCTGCGGCAGGCCGGATGGGATGTCGAGGCGCAGGGCCTCTTCGGCGCGCCGCCGGTCGCGGTGCTGATCGGCGACGACGCGCATGCGACGGTCTTTTCGGCGCTGCAGTTCCTGGGCTTCGGGCACGACCGCGTGCTGCGCGTCCGGACCGACGACATGGGTCGCATCACCGGATCGGCTTTCGCCGAGGCAGCGGCGCAGGTCTCCGGTCCCTGCATTGCGATACTGCAGGCAGGACAGATCAATACCGGTGCCTTCGACGACTTCGCCGGCATCATGCCGATTGCCCGGCGCCTGGGCGCCTGGGTTCATGTCGACGGCGCCTTCGGCCTCTGGGCGCGCGCCGCTCCCGGAAAGCGCGGGCTCACCGACGGGATCGAAGAAGCACACTCCTGGGCGACCGATGGCCACAAATGGCTGCAGACGCCCTATGACTGCGGATATGCCATCATCCGCGATCAGGAAGCGCATCGCCGGGCGATGACGATCGCCGCGAGCTACCTGCCGCCGACCACCGAGGGCGAGCGGGACCCGAGCCATTTCGTGCCCGAACTGTCGCGCCGAGCCCGCGGTTTTGCCACCTGGGCGATGATCAAGCATCTGGGACGCGAAGGCATCGCCGCCATGGTCGACCGGCATTGCCGCGTCGCCCGCGCCATCGCCGAGCGGCTGAGCGGCGAAGAGCGCATAAACGTCCTGAACGAGGTGGTCCTCAATCAGATCCTGGTACGTTTCGAAGCGGCGATGCCGGGCGATGAAGGCGACCGGATGACCCAGGCGACGATCGCCAGGCTGCAGGCCGATGGCATCCTGTTCGCCGGCGGCGCCGTCTGGCGCGGCCGCAAGGTGATGCGGCTCTCGGTCATCTCCTGGCTGACGGACGACCGCGCCGGCGAGAGGACCGCCGGGGCGATCATCGCTGCCTGGCGCGCCGTTCGCGATGGCACTGAGGTGTAAGGCGCTTTTGCCCGGCTCCGAAAGAAGGGCGGCCCGTATCGGAACCTCTCCACGCCCTTGCGGTTAGCAGGCGATGGGGCGGCTGTTTTATGACCGCGGCGAAACCGCCGCGCCGTCTGAGGACAATGCAGCCGCTACCGCACACCGACGTGCAACTCGAGGAGGAGCTCACATGTCACTGATGAAATTTCCGACCGTGACGGCCCTTGCCGCCATCATGGCCATCAGCGCCGCAACGGCCACTGCCGCCCAGGCACCCGCTCCAATTCCGCCCGCAGGAGAAATGCCGGCCCAGGACCAGGGCATTGAACCCGACATGCAACCCGGCGATCAGGGGGGCGGTGGAAGCGTCACCCAAGGCGATCAACCAGACATGATGCGCGAGGACATGATACGTGGCGACGGGAAGCGCGGCGACCGGATGCGGCACCGCGACCGGATGCGGGGCATGATGATGCACCGGCAGACGATGCACCGTCAGATGATGAAAATCATGTTCGCCATCACCGATGCGGACAATGACGGCGCCCTTTCCTTCGAGGAGATCAGCACCATCCACAAGCGGGTTTTCGACAAGGTCGATATCAACCGCGACGGCAAGGTCACGCCGGAAGAGATACAGGGCTTCTTCCACGATTAGCAAGGCTCCGCTACGCTGGATGAAAGCAGTTTTCCTCCCCGGGACGGTTGCGGCCGCCCCGGCACGCATCGTGGGGACCCTATGGCATCACTCCAGTTGAAGCGTGTCTACCAGGCGCCCGGCGCGTCCGACGGTACGCGCGTCCTCGTCGACCGGCTCTGGCCGCGCGGCGTCGCCAAGGAAAAGGCCGGCATCGACTTCTGGCTCAAGGACATCGCGCCGAGCGACGAGCTGCGCAAGCGGTTTCATGGGAAGCCGCAGGATTGGGATGCGTTCTGTGCCGCCTATGCGGAGGAGCTCGAGAGCGGGGCCGCGCAGGCGGCGGTAGCGGAGTTGCGCGAACGATGGAAAGAGGGGCCGCTGACGCTGCTTTATGCCGCGCGTGACGAGGCGCACAACAATGCGGTTGCGCTGAAGGCGTGGCTGGAGCGGGGAGGGGCCTCTTAGTCCCTATGATTGCAGGTCGGATCGGCCTAAAATCGTAATCGATTCTGGTAAGCAGGGCGGCATACGGGCGGAAAACCGCACACGGTTCGCCTCGTCCCGCTCCGAAGACGTGGACAATGACCGCCCTTGTTCACGCGACATTCCGTCCGCGGTTGCCGGTATCAACCCGGGCATGCGGTAGCCGCATAGTAGCCATTCCTTGCATTCGCCGTGCCTGATACCGATTTATGCGATGAAAGCTTCGACCCGTACTCCAACAATAAACGTGGCAAACGTCCGCCCGGCCGACCGGCCGCGCCTGCGGAGGCCGCCTTAACGACCAAAGGAGCCAGCAATGCGGGATTCTGCCAAGACCCTGAATGAGATGACGCCTCGCGAGCGCGCAAACCTGATGACCCTTGTCGCGGACGCACTTGAAGCCACCGCGGACGAGGCACAGGAAATCGGCGATGATCGGTTTGCAGCAAACTCGATCAGTCTCGCCAGAATTATCAGCGGTTGCGCCGAAGACGTCGCGACAATGGATTTGCCGGCCGCGGAACTTCTTTTGCAGCACGGTATCTCACTGATCGCACTGTTCCGGCGTCAAGCGCCGCCCGTTCTGCATTAAGGCCTGTTGAGCAGCTCAAAGTGCTACAGCGACCTTTGCGCGTCTCACAAGACGCGCGGCGCTGTGGGTAACGTATCGGAGGACTGCATCTCCCCTCACTCTCATCCCTGTGCTCGTCACAGGGATCGAGCAGCGCCGCGTCTGCGGCGCGGGAAGCTTTCTTTCAGCCCAAGGACTTGGTCTGGCTGGATTCCTGTGACAAGCACAGGAATGAGGAACTCAAACAAGCCGCCGCGGGTGGCCCGAATCTCAACAGGCCTTAGTTCATGTGCCTATGCTGGCCAGGCGGACCGGCTGAGAATGTCGGTGCACGCGATCGCGAGCGGCTCGATCACGGAACTGTGCCCCGGCAGGCCCAGGCGACGTTCGCAAATGAGCGCGGACCGTCGGGCCGGCCGGCTTCGTAGGCGTCGCGCACGGCGGCACGGGTGCGTGCCCGCTCTTCCGCATCGAGCGTTGCCACATATTTTCCGAGCGGCCCTTCGCCCGCGCCGATCGGCGCCCAGTAATCGTCGAAGTTCCGGTAATCCATGCGGATCATCAGCTCGGTTTCCATGACGTTTGCGAGACCCTGCTCGACAAATGTCCGCTTCATTTCTCCCGGCTGCATCATCGGCTGGGAGCAGTAGCGGGCGCGAAGTGCGCGCCCGCCTTCGCCGAGCGCCGCCACCGTGTCGACCATCATGCGCATGCCGGGCATTCCGCCGAAATGGTCCCACACCGCCGCCGCGACGACGCCGCCGGGACGCACCACGCGGCGCATCTCGGCCACGGCCTTGCCCGCTTCGGGTACGAAGTGGAGCACGAGAAGGGCGAAGGCGCGGTCGAAGGTCCGGTCTTCGAACGGCAGGGCGCAGGCATCCGCTTCTCTTATCTTTATGCGCGGATCGGTGTTGCGCCGGATCGCCTCCTCCACGAAGACGGGCGAATAGTCGATCGCGGCGATCTCTTCGAGCCTGGCGGCGTCGGCGAGCGCGAAGGTGAGACTGCCGGTTCCGCAGCCGACATCCAGAACCTTCTCTCCATCGGCGACGCCGGCAAAATCTATGAATTTCGGCGCAAGCTTCCGGCTCCAGCGGCCCATGAGCTGCTCATAACCGGCTGCATCATGCACGTTGAAGCTTGATGTCATCAGGGCCTCCCTCGCCGCGGGGACCCAATCTAGACCTGTGAGAAGGGGTTGCCAAGGCGGCACACATCACGCGCGCGTCGACAGACCTGCGCAGTGCAGCCGTCATAAACTTCAGATTCTCTCGAGGCCTTAAATGATGACTTGCTCTCCCAACTCGACCACGCGATTTGCGGGCAGATGGAAGTACTCGGTTGGATCAATCGCCGAGTCGGCCATGGCGATGAAGAGCCTGTCCTGCCACTGCGGCAATCCTGATTGAGAATCCGCTATAAGTTTACGCCGGCCGAGATAAATGGACGTCGACATTATGTCGAACTTGAATCCTTCCTTTCGACAGCGCGCCAGGGCTTTTGAGACATTCTGATCGTCCATGAAGCCGAATCTCAGCTCCAATAGGCTGAACCGGTCAGACAGCTTTGTAATTGTGTAGCGCTCTTTCTCCGGTACGTAGGGGACTTTGGCAGTCCTGATGGTCAGGATGACGTTATGCCTGTGCAGCACGTGATTGTGCTTGATGTTGTGCAGCAAAACAGCCGGTGTCGTCTCCGGTGTGGCTGTCAGGAAGATCGCAGTTCCGGGCACGTCGACAGGAGCATGCTCGGACTTTCGTTCAACCATGGTTATGAACTGGTTGAGCGGAATGTCCTGACGAGCAGTCTTCTCGCGCAGCAGGCCGATACCCTTTCGCCAGGTCCACATCATCGTGATCAAGGCGCCGGCAATGAGGATAGGCACGTATCCGCCGTGATGAACCTTGAACAGGTTGGCGCCAAGAAAGATCAGTTCAAGGCTGAACAAGGGAAGCAGAACCGCTGTAGCTGTCGAGGCGGACCAGCCCCATTGGCGCCGCACGAACTCGAAGGCAAGAATCGTGTCAATCACCATCGCGCCGGTAATGGATACGCCGTAGGCCGGAGCAAGAGCCTCGGAACTGCCGAACACCAGCATGAGGGCGAGCACGCCGATGAGGAGGGTGGTGTTGACCAGAGGTAGATATATCTGACCGGTCTGGGTTTCCGAGGTATAGCAGATCTCGAACCGCGGGAGGAAGCCGAGGTGGATTGCTTGCCGTATGAGAGAAAAGGCTCCGGTGATCACGGACTGGCTGGCGATGATCGTTGCGGCAGTTGCAAGAACCACCATCGGCAACAAAGCCCAGTTCGGGAACATCAGGAAAAACGGGTTCGAGATGGCATCCGGATGGGACAACACCAGCGCGCCTTGTCCGAGATAGTTCAACGCAAGGGCGGGGAACACGACCGTAAACCAGGCCGACTGGATGGGCCGCCGCCCGAAGTGGCCCAGATCGGCATAAAGCGCCTCAGCGCCTGTTACGGTAAGGAAGATGGCGCCGAGCACGATAAAGCCCACGAGACCGGCATCCCATAAGAAACCGACCGCGTTGAGGGGGTTGAAGGCTGAAAGGATCGCCAGATCGTCGCCTATATGCGCAATCCCTGCGGCCGCCATGACGAGAAACCAAATCAGGGTGATTGGACCGAAAAATATCGAGACAGCCCCGGTTCCGCGTGACTGGACGGCAAAAAGCAGCAGGATTATCACAATGGCGATCGGCAGCACGTAGTCGTCGAGTGCCGGCGTCACGAGCTTCAAGCCTTCGACGGCCGAGAGCACCGACAGCGCAGGCGTGATCATCGCGTCGCCGATGAATAAAGCGGCACCGAGAACGCCGGCAAAAAACATCATGACCGGATACCCGCTTCCCTTCTTCAGCAACAGGGCAAGCAAGGACAGAGT
Organism: Sinorhizobium sp. P24N7; assembly: GCF_042436655.1. Lineage (NCBI taxonomy): Bacteria > Pseudomonadati > Pseudomonadota > Alphaproteobacteria > Hyphomicrobiales > Rhizobiaceae > Sinorhizobium > Sinorhizobium sp. P24N7. The sequence continues at coordinate 117,642 of NZ_JBHMIW010000008.1, forward strand.
GCCGCCCTCACCATCGTTATCGGCACGAAGCAGGAAGAGCACGTATTTGATGGTGACGATGGCTGTAAGCGTCCAGATCACCAACGACACGAGACCGATAACCTCTTCTCGCCCGACGCCACCCGCCCCAAAAGGGCGCAGCGCCTCGCGGAAGGCGTAAAGAGGACTGGTCCCGATATCGCCGTAGACGACGCCGATTGCTCCAATGGTCAGCGCCAGAAACTGCGGCAGATTGTTCGCTCGAGCCGGTGCGTGGTCGAGGGAGTCGGCCATATGGTCTCCCTTGCTGGGTCGACGTGCTGATACATCTGAAGAAGCTCAAAGCCGCCGAGAGTCCAGCAATCGAACTAACTGAGACGCTTTCCGATTTGTTCCTGCTGATGCTGCTTTTCAATTTTCTAGAACGAATGCAGAGAAATTATACAACTACATGCGCGCTCCGTCCCTTTGTAAAGCATGGATCACGGTCCCGCCCCTGAAGAATTCGGGTCGGCCGAAACGAGTTAACAGCAGGAGATCTACGATGAGCATCACCGCCACCACGACGCCCGGCAAGACGTTGCTGTCCCCGACCGATCATGCGCTCGTCCTTATCGACTTCCAGTCGCAGATGGCGTTTGCGACCAAGTCCATCGCGCCGGAACTGCTCCGCAACAATGCGGCGCTCATATCCCGCGCGGCAGCCGGCTTCGAGGTGCCCACCATCCTCACGACCGTCGCCGAAAAGAGCTTCTCGGGACCGATGTTTGCGGAAGTCACGGACGCCTTTCCCGGCCAGCGGCTTCTTGACCGTACCTCGATGAACACCTGGGAGGATGCGGCCGTCATCGAGGAGGTGAACCGTATCGGCAAGGATCGGATCGTGTTCGCCGGCCTGTGGACGTCTGTTTGCATCGTCGGTCCGACGCTATCGGCGCTCGACCAAGGCTTTGAAGTCTATGTGATCACCGATGCCTGCGGCGATGTTTCGGCCGAAGCCCACGAGCGTGCGGTGGAGCGCATGGTCCAGGCCGGTGCCCGCCCGGTGACCTCGGTGCAATACCTTCTCGAATTGCAGCGCGACTGGGCCCGGGCCGACACCTACGAGCTCACGACCGGCATCGCGAAGAAGTGGGGCGGCGCCTATGGCATCGGGATCACCTATGCCACGGCCATGTTCGGTGCCTCCGAGGGCGGTCACGGCTAGAGCGGAACGAGGAAAGGCGATCCTCGGCGCCGCAATCCGGCGGCAGGCCGACCGTGGTCCTCGGAAAGCGCGCGCCGCCTTCCGGGGGCGGGCGGAGCCATCCCGGAATCGATCCAAACGCAGGGAAGGAGAGACCGCATGAAGATCTACCTGCTCTCGCTCGGCGCCGGCCTGCTGGTGGGCGTAGTCTATAGTCTGCTCGGCGTCCGCTCGCCGGCGCCGCCCGTCGTCGCCCTCGTCGGTTTGTTCGGCATGCTGCTCGGCGAGCAGATGCTACCGATCGCCAAGCGTGCCTTCGCCGGACAGGACGTGACTTCCTTCGTCAAGACCGGGTGCGCCGAGCACGTGCTCGGGCCGATGCCTCACAATCGGGAGAAGGACTCATGAGCTTCACCCGTCGCCAGACCATCGCCGGCGTCGCCGCGGCGGCGCTCTCCTCGCCATTCCGAGCCTATGCCAAGGAGACTCCCATGCCCAATAATGACCTGGTCCTCGTCAACGCCAAGGTGACCACGCTCGATCGTCAAAACCCGTCCGCAATGGCCATAGCGATCCGCAACGGGCGTTTCCTGGCGGTCGGTTCCGAAGCCGCGGCGCGGGCTGCGGCACCCGATGCAATCATCATCGACGTGAAAGGGCGCCGCGTCATTCCGGGGTTGACCGACAGCCACACGCACGTCATCCGTGGTGGGTTGAACTACAATATGGAGCTGCGCTGGGATGGCGTGCCCAGCCTCGCTGAGGCGATGGCGATGCTCAAGGAGCAGGTCGACCGGACGCCTGCACCGCAATGGGTGCGTGTCGTGGGAGGTTTTACCGAACACCAATTCGCGGAGAAGCGTCTGCCGACCATCGGCGAATTGAACGCAGCCGCGCCGGATACGCCGGTTTTCATCCTCCACCTCTACGACCGGGCGCTGTTGAATGCGGCAGCGCTGCGCGTTGTCGGCTACACGAAGGATACGCCCAATCCACCCGGCGGCGAGATCCTGCGCGATACGGCCGGCAATCCGACCGGCCTTCTGCTCGCTCAGCCGAACGCGACGATCCTCTATTCGACGCTCGCCAAGGGGCCGAAGCTGCCGCCCGAATACCAGCTCAACTCGACCCGCCACTTCATGCGCGAGATCAATGCGCTTGGCGTCACCAGCGTAATCGACGCCGGCGGGGGCTTCCAGAACTACCCCGATGACTATGAGATCGTTGAGAGGCTGCACCGCGACGGCCAGCTTACCGTCCGCATCAGCTACAATCTCTTCACGCAGAAGCCCAAGCAGGAACTCGCCGATTTCTCCTCCTGGGTGAAGCAGGTCTCACCGGGTAAGGGAGATGACAGTTACCGGCATAACGGTGCCGGCGAGATGCTGGTTTACTCAGCGGCCGACTTCGAGGATTTCCGCGTCGAGCGGCCGGAGATGCCACCGAATATGGAGGCTGACCTCGAGCCGGTCATTCGCCTGCTGGCGGAGAACCGCTGGCCGTGGAGGCTCCATGCCACCTATGACGAGACGATCGGCCGCGCGCTCGATGTCTTCGAGAAGGTGAATCGGGACATCCCGTTCACCGGCATCAACTGGTTCTTCGATCATGCCGAGACGATCAGCGATCGCAATATCGACCGCATCGCCGCGCTTGGCGGTGGCATCGCCGTGCAGCATCGCATGGCCTATCAGGGCGAGTATTTCGTCGAGCGCTATGGCGCGAAGGCGGCCGAACGCACGCCGCCGATCCGGAGAATGATGCAGGCAGGGGTTCCCGTCGGCGCCGGAACCGACGCGACGCGGGTTGCGAGCTACAATCCCTGGGTGTCGCTCTCCTGGCTGGTGACGTCAAAGACCGTCGGCGGTCTGCGTCTTTATCCGCAAGCCAATCGCCTCGACCGCGAGACCGCGCTTCGGCTCTGGACCGAGGGCAACACCTGGTTCTCCGGCGAGCAAGGCAAGAAAGGTCAGATAAAGGTAGGGCAACTTGCCGATCTGGCTGTGCTCTCCGACGACTATTTCGCTGTGCCGGATGACGACATCGTGCATCTGCGGTCAGTGCTCACTCTTCTCGGCGGTAAGGTTGTGCATGGGGACGGCGAATACACCCCGCTTGCGCCGGAGCTTCCTAAACCGATGCCCGACTGGTCGCCGGTCAGCACCTTCGGCGGCTACCATAAGACGCCGGAGGCGCGCGCCAAGTTGTCGCTGCGCTGCGGATGCGCGAACGGCTGCGCCGTGCATGGCCACGACCACGCCGCCCCGCTCGGCGCCAGTGTTCCCACGGCCGATTCCAGAACGTTCTGGGGTGCATTGGGCTGCGGCTGTTGGGCAGTGTGACGGTGACAGGTCAATACGCTCCTCGAGCATCTCGGTTGATCGGGGAACTCATATCGATTGCCATTTCCAGCCATCGGACGGAGCTGACATTGACTGCACACCAATCTGCCGCGGCAAGTAAGGCCGGCCCGCTGAGCTTTCCGATTTTCCGGGCGCTGTGGATCGCAACCATCGTTTCCAACATCGGCACCTGGATGCACGATGTCGGCGCCGGCTGGCTGATGACCTCGCTGTCGCCGAGTCCTCTGCTGGTTGCGCTCGTGCAGGCAGCGACCACCTTGCCGATGTTCCTGCTCGCGCTGCCCGCGGGCGCGCTGGCCGATACTGTCGACCGACGTCGCATGCTGCTGGCGAGCCAGACGCTCGGTCTGGTTGCCGCGGCAGTCCTGGCCGGGCTGACCTGGCAGGACCTGACGACGCCCTATGTGTTGCTGGCCGCCACATTGGTGCTAGGGATATCCGCCGCCCTTACCGCGCCTGTCTTCCAGGCGATTGTACCGGAACTGGTCGATCAGCCCACGCTGCCGGATGCCGTCGCACTCAACAGCCTTGGGATCAATATCGCCCGCGCGATCGGCCCGGCGCTCGGTGGTGTGATCGTTGCCGTGGCCGGAACCGCCGCTGTCTTTGCGCTCAATGCCCTATCGGTCATTGCGGTGCTCGTCGTGCTCGTCAGATGGAAGCGTCCGGCCGACTCGCGCTCCCTGCCGCCGGAGCACTTCGTCGGCGCGCTGAAGGCCGGATATCGCTATGCCCGGCATGCGCCGGCACTTCGTCTGGTGCTCGTCCGCGCCGTCGGCTTCTTCGTCTTCAGCAGCGCGCTGTGGGCCATGCTGCCGCTGGTCGCGCGGCGCGGTCTGGGGCTCGACGCAGCCGGATATGGCGCCCTGCTCGGCTGCATGGGTGCCGGAGCGGTTGTCGGGGCGTTGCTGCTCAAGAAGCTGCGCCGGCATGTTCCTGCCAACACGCTCTCCATCGGCGCGACGCTGCTCTTCGCTCTCGCCACCCTGTTGCTGGCCATCACGTCGAACGCCTGGGCGGCGGGCGCCGTCATGGCGATTGCCGGCCTTGCATGGATCGCCATGCTGACATCTCTCAACGTCGCCGCGCAGATGGCCTCGCCCGGCTGGGTGAAAGCGCGCGCGCTTGCTGTCTATCTTCTCGCCTTCCAGGGAGCCATGACGGGCGGCAGTGTCCTGTGGGGCTCGGTCGCCGCACGAACCGATGTCACGACGGCGCTCACCATCGCGGCCATCGGCCAGGCTGCGGCACTCGTTCTCGCGGCGATCTGGCGTCTTCCCAGGGATGCGGGCGCCGACTTGGCGCCCTCGCACCACTGGGCTGAACCCGTGGTCTCGGTTCAGCCCGCCGGCGAGCGCGGGCCAGTTCTGGTCGAGATCGAGTATCGGATTGCACCCGAGAGGACGGCCGAGTTCGTCGCGGCCCTGCGTCGCTTCCGATCGGTACGGCAACGCGACGGAGCGATACGCTGGGATGTGTGGGAAGACGTTGCCGAGCCCGGGCGGGTTGTCGAGAGCTTCGTGGTCGAAAGCTGGCTGGAGCATCAGCGCCAGCACGCCCGCGTCACCCATGCCGACCAGATCGACCAGCAGACGCTCAACGCCTTTCATATCGGTGATCACCCGCCGATCGTGCGTCATCTGCTGAGACCGTTGTAATCTTCACCCGAGACCACACCGGACGGGAACACTTCTCCCGGAAGTGCTCTAAATGTCGGAAAGTCCGGCTTCCTCGATGTCAGCGGCTCCGAGTATCACGAACTGGTTCAGCAGCCACGCCGCGGCCGGTCCCGGCGGGGTATCCCGGCGCCAGATGCCGCCGAACCGGTAGATGCCACCCCTGTGATCCGGCATGGAAAGCCGGAGCAACGCGCCGCTTGCCAGATCGGGTCGTATGAGTGGAAGAGGCATGTTTCCCCAGCCGATTCCCTCGCGCAGCAGCGCATGCTTCACGCCAAGATCCGCCAGCCGCCATGTACGCGGGCTGTGCACGAAAAAGTCCCGGCCTGCGGTAAAAGGGGAACGGTCCGTCAGCACAAGTTGGACATGATCGCGGGCATCGCCAGGCGCTATCCGCTCCATGCGCCCGAGCGGGTGATGGGGTGCCGCCACCGGGACCATTGATACGGAGCCTGCCGCGATGCACTCCACGCCTCGAACACCGGTCGCCAAGGGACCGGAGATGCCGATCATCGCCTTGTGGTCCAGTACTGCCGCAGTCACCCCTCCGAGCGCCTCGACATGCAGTCGGAGCGATACCGTCGGAAAGGCTTCGGCGAAGGCTCGCAGCACCTTTCCCAGCCGCTCCGTCGGCAGCATCACGTCGACGGCCATATCCACTTCTGCTTCCAGGCCGTCATGCAGCGCCTTGACCTTGGCGCGCAGGCCCTCGATGCCCTCGGCGAGGCCGCGCGCTTCGGCGAGCACTGCGCGCCCCGCGGCCGTGAGTTGCGGTTTGCGCGTGCCCTTGCGCTCGAACAGCTCAAGGCCAAGCTGCGCTTCGAGATTGGCCACCCCGTAGGTTATGACCGAGACTGCACGGTTGAGCTTGCGCGCGGCCCCGGCAAAGCTTCCGCTATCGACTACCGCCAGAAAGACGCGGAGTTGCTCGAAGGTCGGAGTTCCTGGATTCGACACTTTCCAACTTTCTGGAACAATACGAAGAAAACCATTCAATTATACCCACCATATCGGCAAGGCTACACTTGCGATAGCCGCCGCACGGATGCCGCGACCGACCCGGCGATATTGGATGAACCGATGTTGCCACCCTCGGGGTACCCGGATCGCTCCGGAAACGCATGCCGCTCGCCTCAAGACTTCTTGCCCCCGGGTTTCTTTTTCTCGAGGCTTCCCTTGAGCGCCGCCATGAGGTCGATGACATTTCCGGCGTGGACCGGCTCTCCCTCCTTGCCTTTCGGCTTGGCTACCTTCTTCGCATGCTTCCGCTTGCTTTCTATGATTTCGAGCAGCTTTTCCTGAACGGGATCGCTGACCATATCCGGGTTCCATGGCTTGCTGCGTTCTTCGATCAGCGAGGTGACGAGGCTCATCAGCTTCGGATCGTCATCCCCATCGCCAATATCGGCGAAATAAGTCTCCGGCTTGCGCACCTCGTCGCCATAGCGAAGGGTCCATACAATGATGCCTTTGCCGCACGGTTCCAGCATCACGGCGCGTTCGCGCCGGCCGATCACGAGCCGTGAAATGCCGGCGACCTTCTCGGCTACCATGGCGTCGCGGATCACGCTGAAAGCTTCGTGGCCGACCTCGTCCGAGGGCGTAAGGTAGTGAGGCTTCTCCAGCCAGATCCATTCTATCGCCTCGCGCGGAACGAACTTCTCGATGTCGATCGTCCTGGCGCTTTCGAGCGCGACGCTCTCCAGCTCCTCGTCCTCGATTACGAGGAAGTCGTTTTCGCCGCGCTCGTAACCTTTTACCTCGTCGTCTTCGTCGACCTCTTTGCCGGTCACCGCATCGACGTACCGGGAGACGACACGGTTGTTGGACTTGCGGTTGAGCGTGTGGAAGCGGACCTTTTCGGACTCGCTGGTCGCCGGCATCATCGAAACGGGGCAGGTGACGAGCGAGAGTTTCAGGTAGCCTTTCCAATATGGACGCGGGGGCGCCATCGTTCACCTCCCTGGATCATGATGTTTTTAGGTCGGTTCGACCTGAAAACATGTACGTGACCGGTTCCAACAGCTAGAGCGGGATGCGGGCGGAAAATCGCGCACACTTTCCTCATTCTGCTCTAGCTCGCGCGGCGGCGCTGGGCGGGCGCGCTCTTTGCAGCCGGTTTCGCCTTGGCCTTTGCTGCGCTTTCCTTGCTCGCGCGCTTCTTCGATGCCGCCGGCGGCTTTTTCATCCCGGCGCTCTGGCGGAGCGCCTCAAGCAGATCATTGGCTTTCGAGACCTTCGGCGGTGCGCGTTTCGGCAGCGACTTGCCCTCGAGCTTGGCTTTGATCAGTTCGGCGAGCGCAGCCTCGTAGCGATCGTCAAATTCTTCGGCCGAGAAGGTGCCCTTCTTCATGCCGATGATGTGCTTGGCAAGGTCGAGCATCTCACCCTCGATCTTGATGTCCGGAATCTCCTTGAAGGCCTCCTTGGCGCTCCGGACCTCGTAGTCGAAGTTCAGGGTCGTAGCGATCAGTCCCTTGTCATGCGGTCGAAGCAGAACGGTGCGGATGCGGCGGAAAAGGACCGTTTGGGCGATTGCGGCGACCTTCTTCTTGCGCATGCCTTCGCGAAGCAAGGCAAATGCGTCGGTGCCCATCTTGTCGGGTGTCAGATAATAGGGCTTGTCGAAATAGACCTTGTCGACGTCGTCGCAGGTAATGAACGCCTGGACCCGCAACGTCTTGTCGCTCTCCGGAACGGCGGAGGCGACTTCCTCCGGCTCGAGCACCACATATCGCTCGTCGCCGATCTGGTAGCCCTTGACCTGATCTTCCTTTTCCACCGGCTTGCCGGAGACACTGTCGACGAACTCGCGCCGTACCCGGTTTCCGGTTTCGCGGTTGACCGTGTGGAAGGCGATCCGGTCGGAGGTCGACGTGGCGGTGTACAGCGCCACCGGCGCAGTGACTTCACCAAATCGGAGATAGCCCTTCCATTGGGCTCGTGCCGAGACTGCCATGGCTAACTCCCTGTATATCCGGGGAGTCAACCGAATCGCATTCCGCTTTGTTCCGGTACGGGGCAAATCTCTCTGAAGATTTACGCAGCCCAGCAGAATGGGGATGACGAGGCTCGACAAACGATCGGCTCACAATGCGCCGGTCAAGATTCTCGTCATCCCCGCTCGGATCAGCCCGCGTCCCGTGGTACCGGCGTGTTGAGCAGTTGCTGCTCCCACAGGAAGGCGATGCCGCTGCCGGCGGCATGCTGCACGAGCACCTCCGAAAGCTCGGCGGCATGCTCCGTGCGGGCCCAGTCGCGCTGCCATTCCGCAGCCACCGACAGCCACGTCATCATGTTCGCGCCAGCCATGATCATGCGCTGGATGGCGACCTCATGGGCCTCGACCGAAGTGCCGCCGGACGCATCGGTGACGACCGTCACGTCCCAACCTTCGCCGAGCGCCTGGATCGTCGGCATCGCAACGCATATTTCGGTCCACAGGCCCGCGATGATGAGCTGCTTGCGTCCGGTGGCCTTGACTGCGTCCACGACCTTCTCATCCTCCCAGGTGTTGATGAACGTCCGATCGATCACTTCTTGGCCGGGAAACACGTCAGTGATCTGGGGGAAGATGCGGCCGCCCCGATCAGCGATCACGCTCGTCAGAATCGTGGGCACGGCGAAGGCCTTGGCGGCCTTCGCCAGAGCCGCCGCATTGTTGACCACCATCTGCGGTTCGTGGCTGTTCACGTTTGTGAGCTGATAGGGCTGGTGGTCGATCAGAACGAGGACCGAGTCTTCGGGACGAAGAAGCGAATCGAGGCCGTTACGAGGGGTCATCAAGACTTCCTTTCTCTGCCGCTATGGACGGCAACGGGTTTCACGGGAGACATGCGCCAGCGGGCGACGTTGCCTGGACTCAATTTGCTGTTCCTTTTGGTGGTGCGATAGTGCCATAGTCAGACAAGCTGTGTCGCGAAATGAGGAACGCCGGATTGGATATCGAGGATCTACAGACATTCGTCGCAGTGGCCGATGCCGGGGGCGTATCGGCTGCCGCGCGCCGGCTCGGCGTCTCCAAATCGATCGTCAGTCGGCGGCTCATTCGGATTGAAGCGGAGCTTGGGGTTCAGCTTCTTGCACGAACGACCCGCGGCGCCGCGCTTACAGAAGCGGGAGTGACGTTCAGAGACCATGCGGCCCGAGCCAGCGCCGAGATCGATGCGGCCAGGGAAACGATCCTTCCCACCGGTGAGTTGCGTGGCCGCCTGAGGGTTGCCATGCCGCTTTCTTTCGGCCCGACCCACTTCGCCCCCGTGCTTGCGGAAATGGCGCAACAACACCCGCAACTGCACATCCATACCTCCTACAGCGATCGCTTCGTCGATCTCATCTCCGAAGGTTTCGATTGCGCGATCCGGGTTGGTTACCTTCAGGACTCCAACCTCATCGCGAAGCGCGTCGGGCCGATCTATGGAAAGCTTGTCGCAAGCCCGGCCTATATCGAAGCGCACGGTTCACCTGAGACGCCGGAGCAACTGGTCAACCATCAGGCCCTGATGCAGGGAACGGAAACCTGGCAGTTCATGGATGGCAGCAGGATTGTCACGGTTCAGCCGCAGGGCAGGTTCAAGGCCGACAACGCTACGGCGCTTGCCGCTGCCGCGGCGGCAGGACTCGGCATCGCCTGGCTCCCCGATTGCATCACATACCAGTATGTGGCCTCCGGCGCGCTCGTCCCGGTCATGAGACGCTACCCCCCACCTTCGGCAGGCGCGTATGTCGTCCGGCCCCCGGGTCAGCACCCCGCCCGGAAAGTCCGTGTCCTCGTAGAAATGCTGATCGAGTACTTCGCACGAAATCCGGACGTTTGGGGCCTCGACCGTTAGAACACGAACGGGGCGAGGCCCTCCGTGCATGGTTCCCAGTTATTTCTGGCGTCGATAGACCTCAGCTGACTGCCCTTAGTGGCGAGATCCACCGCGTTTCTTCCAAGTACAACCGCCCCCCATCGTGCCGCGATCACGGATGGTTCAAGGCTGAGTCGGCGGACGGTCTGCTTCGTCGATTTGTCGGAGCGGGTAGCGCGGAAGGCTGCCGCTCATTTTCGGGGCGTGCCCAGAGCAAGTTTAGAGGTCACTATCCCAGTTCTCCAAACCGTCTGGAGCCAGTCCGTCGATCGTCGACGAGACAAGAGATCACATAGGCATCATCCACAACGTTGGACGTCGTCGCTTGCCAAACGCCATCGTTGCCACGAACAAGGACCGCCGCTCGCTGTGGTCTTGCATAGGTAACTGCCGGAATAGTCCGCACCGACTTTTGCTTGTGCATTCGCCGCGGTAGCGAGCGCAATCCATAGCCAAACCACGAGACGGTTCATTCTTTCCCCAACCCGGTTTGTAGGATTCGACAATTTCAAACCTCGAGGATTGGACTATACCTGCGCGGGTGATTTTTGAAAGGGAGTATCCCAAAGATGGAAACAGCCACTCTGTACGCGTACCAGATTTCTCCGGGCAATGACGATTTACTCTTTTTCACAGAGACGCTTGAACAATGCCAAGCTGCCGCTTTGGAGCAACGTCGCGACTTCATTGAGAATGATCCCGACGAAGGCGAACTTGCTGCGATGGCAGTATATCGGTGCGAGATGAAAATGCCCGATCAGCAAACGCTACTTCGTGTTCTTAATGACGAAACCACTCTCGTCGAAGCTTGCGTCGTGGAACGCAAGCTGGTCGCGCTAGTCACGGACTAGACAAAAACCCCGGTCGTCGGGTGCCGGGGTTTCGTCTTAAGCGGGTTCAAGCGCCTCATGGCTGCCCTTCAAGAGCTTCGCCAAGGGACTTCAATCAGCCAACAGTGCCAAATCATCGTTTAGCTGGTCTTGCAGCTGCTTTCGCTTTCTCCCGTGGATCAACGCTGCTTCGACGAATCCCTTGCTTTTGAGCAGCTTAATAAGCCGCTCCTGCTGCGCCAGAAATTCGGTTCGCGCCTTCTTATTCGTGGGTAATGTTTTGTAGTTGTATCCTTGCAATTCTGCATATTCCTCAATGGGAATATGCCGTTCTTTCATGATGTAGGGTAGGGCGACATTAAGCCGCTTTATTTCGCTTCGGGCATATTTGGTTGTCGGTTAGGGGTTTGATTCTTCACGTGCTTCTGTTTCTTCTCTGCAAGGGCAAGCGCCTTCTTCAACGCCTTGTGCTTGTTAGGCATGTCGAATCCGTCGCCGTATCGCATGCTCTTCCCGGTGAATGGTGCCCCAGCAGAGAATTCTTCATCGTGTCCACGCATCCGGAGTTGCGCAGAAGGTCCGCCATGCGGTGGCGGAATGAGTAGGTGGTTGCCCCCGGTGCCACAGGCTTGATTAGCTTGTTTGCCGCCGCTGAAAGAGCTTCAGCACCACCGGGACGGGCATACCGGGGAAAGCCTTGGCGTATTTCTTGGCGGCTTCAAGCGCCTTTCCGAGCAACGGCAAATCTCGGTGTCTGGATTTTCCGGTCTTCACAAATTTACGGTGTTTGTTCGGTCCGATAGTGATGAACGGATGGTCCACACCATCTATGTGGAAGTCGGATTCCGTGAGCAAGCAAATTTCTTCATGCTTGCCCCGGTGCATTCGGAAATCGCAAGGATCGCGACCAACTGGTCATTGGCGTCCGACTCTGCCAGCTTGTCATTGAACGCGAGGACTTCAGCTTCGGTGAACGAGCGGCGCTTACCGGTCTCGACAGCACCATTGCTTTCAATCTTCGCATCTTCGACGGATTGGTTTTGGTGGGGTAGTGCGAGCGAAAAACCTTGCGGACGAACATGTTGATGACTGAAGCTTCTTCTGTGCCGTCTCAAGCTCGATTTCTTCGTTTGCAACGCGGTTTGTGAGATTTGCGGCGAACTCGAATGCTTGCTTGGGAACCAACTGGACGACATCGATTTCACCCATGATGGCGACGAAATCGGTAGCCGCTGCCTTGTATCGGTTCACTTTCTTGTCGCGTGCCCGCTTGTCCAAGCCAAGGAACTTGTCCCCGGACAGATCAACGTAGATGTCAAACAGTTGGAGCATGTCGAGCGCGGGGCGGTTCGATGGCACCGCCGATAGCTGCAATTTCGGCAATGTCGGGTTTCTTGATCGTCTCCAAGATCTCAATGCCCCGGCTCATCATTGCAGGGTAATCCCGCACCGATGCCGCTTCGATAGTGATGCTGATGAAATGAGATGCGTATGCCGACTACGCACCCGCGGAGTGAGGTATTTTGAAAAGCGGAGATATACTTGGAATTTGAAACTAAAATCAAATTCTCTATTCTTGCAGAAACGCAATGGTGGAATGTTTTTCCAAGGCGCTGCCGTTTCGCCGCTTTTGAAGGGGCAAAAAAGTAGCAAACGACAGGCGGAAAAGGTAGCAAAATGCCAGTTAAAGGGCGAAACGCATTGATTTTATTGGATTTTTCCTATGGAAATGGCGCACCCGACAGGATTCGAACCTGTGACCTTTGGAATCGGAATCCAACACTCTATCCAGCTGAGCTACGGGTGCATCCGTTTGGCGGCAGGGCCGCCGAAGCAGGCTGTGAGCGGTTCTTAGCCTAGCTTGCGCGCCGCTTCAATGGTGATTGACGGGGTTTGCAGCGGAAATTTGCGTTTGGTGTCTGGGGGAGGCGGCTTTTACGAAGAAAATGCCGCGTCCGTCGACGCGGCATTGGCGGCGTTTGTACCTTGCTCACGCCATCTGCATGGCGCCGGGGCCGGGGATGGCCTTGGGGGGTACCTTGCCCATGATGATCATGCCGAGCACCTCGTCCTTGGTCACGTCCTCGGTGCGGGCGTGGCCGACGACCTGACCGTTCTTCATGACGGAGACGCGATCGGCGAGGTCGAAGACGTCGTGGATGTCGTGGCTGATCAGGAAGATGCCGATGCCCTCGCGCTTCAATTGCTTGATGAGCTCGCCGACCTGCGCGGTTTCCTGCGGCCCGAGTGCCGCGGTCGGCTCGTCCATGATCAGGATGCGGGCGTCGAAGAGGATGGCGCGGGCGATCGCCACCGATTGCCGCTGGCCGCCGGAGAGCGCCTTCACCGGTTCCTTGAAGCGCTGGAAGTTGGGGTTGAGCCGGCCCATCACTTCGCGGGCCTTGGCTTCCATCGCCACGTCGTCCAGCGTGCCCCAGGGGGTGCGCAGTTCGCGGCCGAGATAGAGATTGGCGGCGGCGTCGACGTTGTCGGCGACGGCGAGCGTCTGGTAGATCGTCTCGATGCCGTATTTCTTGGCGTCGCGCGGATTGTTGATCTCGGCCGGGTCGCCGTTGATCAGGATCTCGCCGGCATCGCGCTTGTAGGCGCCGGAGAGAATCTTGATGAGCGTCGACTTGCCGGCGCCGTTATGGCCGAGGAGGGCGACCACTTCGCCCGGATAGAGGTCGACGGAGGCATCGTCCACCGCATGGATGCCGCCGAAGGAGATGGAAATGTTCTTCATTTCCACGAGCGGAGTGCGTTGTTCAGTCATGTTCGAACTCCTGATTATTTTGCGCGGGCGCGATAGACGGTGTCGAGCCAGACGGCGGTGACGAGCACGACGCCGACGACGATCCGCTGGAAGGGCGTATCGATGCCCAGAAGGACCATGCCCGACTGCAGGGATTGCATGACGAGCGCGCCGATCATCGCGCCGGCAATGGTGCCGACGCCGCCGGCGAGCGAGGTCCCGCCGATGACGGCGGCAGCGATCGTATAGAGTTCGTCGAGTTCGCCCTGGGCATTGGTCGCCGCGTTCAGGCGCGCCGTCGAGATGGCCGCCGCAATGGCGCAGAGCACGCCCATCAGCGTGAAGATCTTGACGGTGACCCAGCGCGTCTTGATGCCGGCGAGCTCAGCCGCTTCGGGGTTGCCGCCGAGCGCGAAGACGTAACGGCCGAAGCGAAGGCGGGTGGCGATAAAGGTCATGACGATACCGACGACGATCGCGACCAGAACGGGAATGGCGATGCCGTGCGAGATCTGCAGGCCGCCGTCCGGCCAGGCGATGCCGTTCGCATCGGCATATCTGCGGGCGATATTCACCGGCCAGTAATAATGGTTGGCCACGGCCACGGCGCCAAGCACCAGAGCGCAGCCGAGGATTGCCAGGAAATACTCGGCCCAGACGGGGCGCAGCGGGAAGCCGAAGCGCTTGCGCTGCTTGCGCGAATTCAAAATGGCGCCGACGATGGCGATACAGGCGAGAAAGCCGACGATCCAGCTGGCCGTCGCGCCAATGGAGCCCTCGGTGCCGCCGCCCATGAGACGGAAGGTGGCGTCCATCGGGGCAACCGTCTGGCCGCTTGTCACGAACCAGGTGGCGCCGCGCCAGACCAGCAGGCCGCCGAGCGTCACGATGAATGCGGGAACGTTGAGGAAGGCGACGATCGATCCGTGGAGCGCCCCGATGGCGCCGCCGACCGCGATGCCGCAGGCAAGGGTGATCGCCCAGATGGCGGGATGGCCGAGCCCGAGATATTGCGGCAGGACCTGCGCCTGCAGGACGCCCATGATCATGCCGCAGAAGCCGAGCACCGAGCCGACCGAGAGGTCGATGTTGCGGGTGACGATGACCAGCACCATGCCGGTCGCCATGACGGCGACGGACGAGGTCTGGACGGTCAGGTTCCACAGGTTGCGCGGTTTGAGGAACAGGCCGTCGAACAGTCCGCCGGTCATCACCTGGAAACCGAGCCATATGATGACCAACGCGCCGACCATGCCGAGCAGGCGGGTATCGATTTCGGTGGCACGGAAGAAGCGTTTCACCGGGTTTTCGTCCGTCGTGCGGGCGCGGCCGGCTTGCGTGCCCGGTATCTGATCGGCCCCTGTCTGGTTGGCTTTTGTGATGTCGGCCATGGCCATGCCATCCCCCACTTATCTGTCGATGTCGTTCGGTCCGCTTCGCACCTTGCAAGAGCGCCGCAACGGTGTGCGTTGCGGCGCTCTTGAAGATCAGAGATCGGCCATGTCGTTGCGGTTATTTGCAGGCAGCAACGTCGCTCTTGGCGCCCTGGCAGGCTTCTTCCTTGGAAATCCAGCCGGCGTCGATGACGACGTTCAGATTGTCCTTGGTGATCGCCAGCGGCGCGAGAAAGACGGACTTCATGGCGACGCCCTTCGGCCCGCCGTTGAAGGTCTGTACGCCTTCGACTTCGTCCATGGTTTTGCCGCCGGCAAGCGCCACGGCGATTTCGGCTGCCTTCTTGCCGAGCTCACGGGAGTCCTTCCAGACCGAAACCGTCTGCGTGCCGAGCGCCACGCGGTTCAGCGCGGCCTTGTCGGCATCCTGGCCGGAAACCGGGACCGAGCCGGCAAGGCCCTGGGCGTCGAGCGCCGCGATCGCGCCGCCGGCAGTGCCGTCGTTGGAGGCCACGACCGCGTCGACCTTGTTGTCGTTGGCGGTCAGGAACTGCTCCATGTTCTTCTGGGCGTTCTCCGGCTTCCAGCCGTCGGTATAGGCTTCGCCGACGTTTTTGATCTTGCCCGCGTCGATCGCCTCCTTCAGGACTTCCAGCTGCCCGGAGAAGAGGAAATCGGCATTCGGATCGGCGGAGGAGCCTTTGATGAAGACGAAGTTGCCTTCCGGCTTCTGCTTGAATACCTCGCGCGCCTGCAGGCGGCCGACTTCCTTGTTGTCGAAGGTGATGTAGAAGGCGTCGGGATTTTCGATCAGGCGATCATAGCCGACGACCGGAATTCCCTCGGCGGCTGCCTTCTCGATCGCCGGGCCGATTGCGTCGGAGTCCTGGGCAAGCACGATGAGCGCGTTGGCGCCCTGGGCAATCAGCGACTCGATGTCGGTGAGCTGCTTGGCGGCGGAAGACTGCGCGTCGGCCGAGATATATTTGTCGCCGGAAGCTTCGAGCGCGGCCTTGATGGCTGCCTCGTCGGTCTTCCAGCGCTCTTCCTGGAAATTGGACCAGGAAACGCCGATGACCAGATCCTTGGCGATCGCCGCGGAATGCATGGACGTTATGATGGCAGCCCCCGCCAACAGCTTCAAAATGGATTTCATCCTATCCTCCCAAATGGCCCGGCCGCGCGCACGAACCTCCCGCACGCATCCCCGACGAGCCTCCAGATGCTGTCGCTATCGCGTCGCCGCGTTTTTTCTCGACAGTCGAGAAAATAAATGTCAGAGTTTCCGCAAGCTGTCAACAAGGCCGCCGCAGCGTGTGAATCATTGCCGCAGCACGTTGAAATGGCTGCGTAATCATGGAAATGCGCCTTGTCTTGTAGGCCGCCGGATGTTTTGGGAAGGGCATGTCTTCGAGGGACCCGCTACCGCTAATGCATGTTTCAATTGATCGCGCAGGTTCAGGGATTGAACATGCGGCACCCTAAAGAGCGACAGCGCCCTTTGAGCGCCTCGTCGGGCGCGCGGCGCTGCAAGGGTAAACGATGCTGACCAAATCCAGCACCGAGCTTGTGCGTCAGCAGAACAGCGCCCTCGTTCTCTCGGCGCTCCGCCGTAAAGGATCACTCTCCCACACGGAGATTGCGGCACAGACGGGTCTTGCCTCGGCGACGATCTCGGTCATCACCGCTGAGTTGGAGCGGTCCGGGATCATCGCCAAGACCGAGCAGCACGTCCAGATCGGCCGCGGCCGCCCGCGGGTTCTCTTCGAGCCGAGACGCGGCTGCGGCTACGTGATCGTGGTGCGCATTTCCTCCGACGTCGTGCAATACTCGCTTGCGGATTATGGCGGCATCCTGCTCGACCGTTTCGAGGATCCGCGCAGCCACGATCTCCGCGGCACCGCCGTTTTCGGGGAGGTTCTGGCAGCAGCGCTCGAACGCCTGCTCGTCCGCTCGAATATCTCGAAGGACGAGGTGCTTGCCATTTCGATCAGCAGCAAGGGGCTCGTGGCCGGCGACGGCGCGCGGCTCATCTGGTCGCCGGTTTTCGGCAGCGAGCAACTCGACTTCGTGGAACTGCTCCGGCCCGCCTGGCGCGCGCGGATCATGCTCAGCAACGAGTCGTTGCTGGTGGCGCACGCCCTCGCGGTAAGAGAAGAGGAAAGCGAGAGCGGCTTCCATGCGCTTGCGGCCGTTTCGCTCGGCCACAGCATCGGCCTCGGGCTTGCCAGAAGGGGCAGGTCCGGCGAGCTCGATGTCTCGGCGCCGAATTTCGGTCATATGCTGCATCAGCCGTCCGCGGGGCTTTGCCGCTGCGGCAGCTATGGCTGCATCGAGGCGGCAGCGGGCTTCTACGGGATACTGCGCACGGCTTTCGAGGTGCCCTCCGACACCATACCGGCGAAGTTCGTTCCGCCTTCGGAGATGGACAAGATCGCCGCGAGCGCGCGCCAGGGAAACCGGATGGCCGGCTATGCCTTCCGCCAGGCCGGCTTGGCGCTCGGCAACGGCATTTCGCGGATGCTCAGTCTCTATGAGCCGATGCCGATCTTCGTGACGGGGCCGGGCACGCGCTATTTCGATCTTCTGGAGAAGGGACTGGAGGAGGGCCTCGCGCAATCACTGCAGGTCCGCCTGCAGGGCATGCCGCAGATAAGGGTGGTCCCGGACGAGCAGCGGCTCGTTTTCGACGGTCATATCGATCGGGCGCTCGGCGCGATCGACGGCGACATTGCAGCAGCAGGACATCCGTGAGGCGGCGGGTCTGTCGGGTCGGCACCGCAGAGTTCCGGCAGACGCGAGTGCTGCGCAGTCTTCAATTTACGGTTATTTAGAGTCTCGTTGCCAAGCTGTCTTCGGCTTGGGGGACGGCGATGTTTTCAGTGATTGCATGCATACGCGATGATCATGACTGGCGCCTGATCGTGGTGGCGACGGTCGTCTGTCTGGCCGGCAGCGTCGCGACGATGCTGCTTCTCGAGCGCGCCCGGCGCAGCGCAGGCAGTCAGCGGCGCCTCTGGATTGCAGTCTGCGCCTTTGCCTGCGGCATCGGCGTATGGTCGACGCATTTCATCGCGATGCTGGCCTATGACGGGGGAATCCCCATCGCCTACGGGGCCGGCGGCACGAGCTTTTCCATCGCGGTTGCGATCGCGGCGTCCTGGATTGCCTTCTCGGTCGGCCTGGCCGGAGGCTCCCGCCATGCTCCAGCCGTGGGCGGTTTGCTGCTCGGGCTCGGAATCGCCGCCATGCACGTGACCGGCATGCGTGCCATAGAGGTGCAGGGACGGGTCGCATTCGATCCGGAAACGAGTTTCGCCGCCGTTCTTCTCGGCACGTCGATCGCCGCGCTCGCCTTGCATTCGTTCCAGGCACTGCGCGGCGTGCGCGGGCTCGCCGCATCCATCCTGCTCCTGGTGGTGGCGATATGCGCCCTGCACTTCACGTCGATGAGCGGCGTCGTCCTGATCCCCGACCCGAGCGTCGCGGCAACGGACGTCTTCGATCCGTTCTGGCTCGCGGGGGGCGCCATCGCCGCATCAACCACGCTCATTCTTACGGCCTTCGGCGCTCTCTTCGTCGACAGGCACCTGACGGACCTCAAGGGGCTCGCCAACGCCTCGCTGGAGGGCATGGTGATCCTTCGCGGCGGCGAGGTCATCGAAGTCAACGAACGGTTCGTCACTCTCTGTGGTCGAAAGTCCGCCGAGCTCATCGGCAGGCAACGGCGGGAGCTGTTCGCCGATGCGCCCGGAAGACGGAGCGCGCAAGACCTTGGGGCCGGAGAGGGGGCAAGCGAGGGAGAGCTCCTTCACGCGGACGGCGGATACGTGCCCGTCGAACGGGTTTGCCGAACGATCGAATACAAGGGCCGGCAATGCGACGTGATCTTCGTGCGGGATCTGACGGCGCGCAAGGATGCCGAACGGACGATCGAACACCTGGCTCACCACGATGCGCTGACGGATCTTTCCAATCGAAGCTCCTTTGACCGCCGCCTGAAACAGGCCCTGGCCGCCGCCGTCCACCACAATGAAGCGCTGGCGGTCCTGTGTCTCGACCTCGATCGCTTCAAGGCCGTGAACGACATTTTCGGCCACGGGGAAGGCGATCGTATCCTCAGGAAGGTGGCCGATATCCTCCGGGCGGCAGCAGGAGAGGCCGACACGATCGCGCGACTGGGCGGCGACGAGTTCGCCATCGTCCAGAGCGGAGCGGCGCAGCCGGAAGCCGCGCGACACTTGGCGGACCGTATCCTCAAGCTCTTTTCGGAAGAGATGGATACGCGGCGCGATCCGATGGCGGTGGGGGTCAGCATCGGCGTAGCGATCTGTCCGGGCGACGGCACCACCACGGAGCGGCTCTACGGCAATGCCGATACGGCGCTTTATCGGGCGAAGCAGACCGGCAAGGGCATCGCCTGCTTCTTCGACGCCGAAATGGACGAAGCCGTGCGCACGCGCCGGCAGATCGAGAACGATTTGAGGCATGCGGTCGTCAGGCGGCAGCTCTTCCTCGAATATCAGCCGCTTGTCGATGTGCGGGACGACCGGATCGTCGGTTACGAGGCGCTGTTGCGCTGGCGCCATCCCGATCGCGGTCTCGTCGGCCCGAATGTGTTCATTCCGATTGCCGAAGAGAGCGGCTCGATCATTCAGATCGGCGAATGGGTGCTGGAAGAGGCCTGCATGGAGGCGGTGCGCTGGCACCAGCCGCTGCCGGTCTCGGTCAATGTCTCACCGGTGCAATTCCTCCTCCCGAACCTTTTCGACCGGATCGAATCCATTCTGCTGCGGACTGGGCTGGAACCGAGGCGGCTCGAACTGGAAATCACCGAAGCCGCGCTGATGCATAACCGCGATGACGTCCTCGCAACTCTCGTCCGGCTGCGCCTCCTTGGCGTCAGGATCGTGATGGACGACTTCGGCACCGGGCACTCCTCGCTCAGCAATCTCCAGACGTTTCCATTCGACAAGCTCAAGATCGACTGCAGCTTCACCGCCTCGCTCGACAAGGACCCGGCAGCCCATGCCATAATCCGCGCGATCATCGCGCTCGGCCACAGCCTCAACCTTCCGGTCGTCACCGAAGGCGTCGAAACGGAGCGGCAGAGACAGATCATCGTCGACGAGGGTTGCCGGCATATCCAGGGCTTTCTGACCGGCCGACCCGGGCTGGCACCGAGCGTGGACGCGGCCTCATCATCCTCCACGGTGCCGCATCGGATGGGAGCCTGAAGCGCGGTGAGACGAAAAAGGCCGGACACTGCCCGGCCTGTCTTTTCAATAGGGCGGCAGGTCGTCAGGCGATGCTGATCTGGCGCTTTTCCTCAACGGAGCGGACCGCCGCATCGGCGAGCGCCAGCGCGGCAAGGCCGTCCTTGCCCGACGGGGCGATCTCGGCGCCTTTTTCTATTGCGGCGATGAAGCTTTCGATCTCGTTGGCGTAGGCTTCCGTGTAGCGCGTCATGAAGAAATCGTGCAGCGGCGGGCGCGTGTAGCCTTCGCCGGTCGCGATCTCGATCGAAACGGGGCGCTGGTTTTCAGCAGCGACGGCGCCCTTGGAGCCGTGAACCTCGATACGCTGGTCGTAACCATAGGTGGCGCGGCGCGAGTTCGAGATGATCGCCTGCTTGCCGGATGCCGTCTGCAGGATGACCGAGACGCTGTCATAGTCGCCGGCTTCGCCGATCGCCTTGTCGACGAGCACGGCCGCAGTCGCGGTGACGGAAACGGGCTCCTCGCCCAGCAGGAAACGCGCCATGTCGAAATCATGGATCGTCATGTCCCGGAAGATCCCGCCCGAACGCTTGATGTAGTCGACCGGCGGTGCACCGGGATCGCGCGAGGTGATCGTCACCATCTCGACCTCGCCGATGCGCCCGTCGTCGATCGCCCTGCGTACGGCCATGAAATGCGGGTCGAAACGACGGTTGAAGCCGACCATCAGCTTGGCCTTGGTCTCGGATACGACCTTCAGGCAGCCCCTGACGCGCTGAACGTCGAGATCGATCGGCTTCTCGCAGAAGATTGCCTTGCCGGCACGGGCGAAGCGCTCGATCAGATCGGCATGGGTATCCGTCGGCGTGCAGATCACCACGGCGTCGATGTCGCCGGCGGCTTCGATCGCATCGATCGTCCGGACTTCGCAGCCATAGGCGCCGGCGATCGCTTCCGCGGCGGCCGGAAAGGCATCCGCCACCGCGACGAGGCGGGCATCGGCATTGCCGCTGACGGCTTTCGCATGAACCTTGCCGATACGCCCGGCGCCCAGAAGACCAAATCTCACTGTCATCACTGTCGTCCTTGAATTCCGGTGCGCGACCGGGT
The DNA here is from genome assembly GCF_042436655.1 of Sinorhizobium sp. P24N7. Classification (NCBI taxonomy): domain Bacteria; kingdom Pseudomonadati; phylum Pseudomonadota; class Alphaproteobacteria; order Hyphomicrobiales; family Rhizobiaceae; genus Sinorhizobium; species Sinorhizobium sp. P24N7. The sequence continues at coordinate 139,010 of NZ_JBHMIW010000008.1, forward strand.
TGGCACACGATGATTGACGCTCATCGCGCAAAGGCGTCGCGGGCCATCCGCGGAGGAACTGGAATGAAACGGCCAATTATTGCCTATGCGGAATATTTATTCCAATTGGCTTGGCGCCGTCAAGTGTCAACCGCGGTCGGTTCACCGGTCCGGCCCCAAGTCCTCACCCCGGGCCTGATCGAGCGAAAGAGGCGCGGCCGGGAGAAACCGGCTTCTGACGGTTGCGGGCGGCCCCGAGCCGCTCACGCCGGTGTCTCCCAAGGATTGATCACTGACGCGCCCGTGTCTTCAAAATCCCTGACGTTGCGCGTGACGAGGATCAGATCGTGGACGATCGCGGTCGCGGCGAGGAGCCCGTCAATATCGCCACGCGACCGAATCGTGGCGATGCGGCCCCATTCGACGGCGATCTGGTCGGTCACCGGAAGGATGCGGTCGCCATGGTCGTGGCGCAGCTTGCGCAGCCATTCGGTGAGGTGAGCGGCAGCCTTCGGATCCGACTTTTGTTTCAGTGCGATGCCGCGCATGATCTCGCCAAGGGTCAGTGCACTCAGATGGATGCTGAGCGGATCGACGGAACGCAACCAGGACAGCGCCTGCGGCGTGCCGCGTCGCGCCTCCGAAACGATGTTGGTGTCAACCAGATACATCAGAAGGCCACGCCGCGACTCGGCGTTTTGGCGCGCGCTTCGATGGCATCGGCGAGCTCATCGTCCCAAGGGGGACCGCCAAGCAGATCATCGACCAGGGTCGGCCGGCCGGCGCGCAGAGCGTCATAGTCGCGGGCGGACAGCACCACGGCCGTGCGCTCGCCACGCAGCGTGACGATCTGCGGCCCTTCGTTGCGCGCCTTCTGCACCACTTTCGAGAAGTGGTTCTTCGCGTCCTGCAGCTGCCAATCCATTATTTTGCTCCAACCTAGCTAGCCTGTCTAGCTTATAAGCCTGTTTGCCAACGATTTGAAGTGCCGCTCTGTTGCGAGCAGCGGAAATGCGGAAACCGTCCGCTTCGTTCTGCGCCGCGAACGGCAGACCTCTGCGCGCTTTTGCTGCATTTGCTCTCATTGCGGAAATGTGCAGTAGATGAATTCGATATAAAGTCTCCCAGAGGAACCAGGATGATCAAATTCATCGATCCGGATCACCCCTTCTATCGTCCCTTGTGGATCCGGCTGCTGATCATCGTGTTCTGCGCCGTGTGGACGGCGGTGGAATTCTACGGCGGGCAGGTGATGTGGGGGACGATCTTTATGGTCGTGACCGCCTATGCGGGCGCGTCCCTTCTCCTCTTTTACCGGCCGAAGGAGGAGAGCCAGAGCAAAGGCGAAGCCGCCGGCGACACCACCGACGGAACGAACTGACGCTTATCCAGTCACCTTCCGCCCTTCGATCCGCCTCAAAGCCTCGTCGATGAGCATGTTAGCAAGCTTCATGCGCAAGGTCGCATTGAGCCGCGCTTCCACCGGCAGCCTGTCGGGATGATTCGCCGCGGCGAAACGCCTCCGCTTGGCGGCGAGCGTCAGCGCCGTTTCCGTTTCGCCCAGCGAGAGCTCGGAGGCGACCTCCGCAAGGCCTGTGCGCTTCAGATGATCGGGCATGGAGAACGGTTCGGATCGTTCCTCCGCCGCCACTGCGCGATAGGCCTGCTCCACCGCGCTGCGGGATGCCCAGGTGTGGGCCGCGTTTTCGGCAACGAAGCCCAGCGCCGCGCCGATGGCGGTGCCCCGCCATCCGTCGCTGGCCTCGTCCGACAGCCCGTCGTCCTGCTCGGCCTTGAGGCGCTCGAGCACCGAGTGGAATACCGACATGCCGAACATCAAGTCTCTCCGGGCAGGCACTGAGTTGGCCGGAGCTTGCGATATCAAGATTATGCGGACCTGATCACGCCCTGCTCTGCTTCAGGATCAGATCGTAAAGCAGCTTTGCGCTCGGGGGGAGGGCCCGGCCTTCGGCGGTGATCAGCCCATAGGGTTTGATGCGGATCGCAAATTCGGTCGGCAAAATCCGGATCTCGCCGGCTTCCGTGCCGTTGCCCGCGACCAGCCTGGCGACGTCGAGCGCAACGGGAGCGATCGCATTGGTGTTCCGCACGATCGACAGCGTCAGGATGGTCGATGAAGTATTGATGACCGTAGCCGGAAGCCGGACGCCGGCGGAAGCGAAACTGTCTTCGACCGCGCGTCGAAGCAGTGTACCGGGCGGCTGGAACACCCAGTCGTAGCCCGGGAGGTCGTGGGCGCTGGCTGACGCCTTGTCCAACAGCGGGTGGCCCTCCCGGACGATGAGGCAGACCTCCTCGAAACCGATTTCGACCAGGTTGAACAGCCGCGGATTGAGGTCGTCGGGGATCCGCCCGACGATGAAATCGTGCCGCGCCGCCAGAAGCTCCCGCGTCAGCACGTTGCTGTTGTCGATCTGAACGTTGATCTCGATGCCCGGATAGGCGGTCGACACCTGGCGGATCGCCGGCACTGCGAGATTGAGCCCCGGACCGGTGACCGATCCGAGCGAAACCGACCCGCCGCTGCCGGTCTTCAGCTCGTTGATCTCGCGCGCAGCCTCGCGCAACTCGAGGAAGATGGTGCGGGCCCGGCGTGCCAGGGCCTCGCCGTAGCGGGTCAGTTCGACGCCGCGCGCCACGCGCTCGCATATCGGCGCCTTCACGATCGCTTCGATCTCCGCGAGCATGCGTGAGGCTGCCGGCTGCGAAATCCCAAGCGAGTCGGCTGCGGCGCTGATGCGCCGATGGTCATCGATCGCCAGGATGAGCCGCAAGTGGTTGATCTTCAAGCCGGAGCGGAAAAGCCCCGTCTCCAGCAGTTCTCCGGTAAGCCCGGCTGCATTCTGCCTGCCATCGAGCATCGCATTGGGTTCCGTTTTCAAGAGTTTCAAAAATCACACTCTTTTAAAGCGATATATCAATTTTGGTATGCATGCAAAGCGATATTGTATTTGACAGTTATGGCAATTGATTCCAGTTTCCCAGCATATGCGCCAGCGCATGCGGGAGTATGATAAGACGGGGAGGGCTTCCTTTATCTTGAACCACCGCCGGGGGTCACGCTCGCGACGGTGGTCGCTGCGCATAGACGGAGGCCCCGTGCCTGCCGGTTCAACACTCAGGGAGAGATCTGATGAAATTCTTTACTTCGCTTCTCGCGGCTGCGGCGATCACGGTCGCCGGCTTTGCCGCGCCGGCAGTCGCCCAGGAAAAGGGCATGGTCGGCATCTCCATGCCGACCAAGACGTCGACGCGCTGGATCTCCGACGGCGAGACCATGGAGAAGCTGTTCAAGGAAGCCGGCTATACGCCGGACCTGCAGTTCGCCGACGATGACATTCCGAACCAGTTGGCGCAAATCGAGAACATGGTGACCAAGGGCGCGAAGGTTCTCGTCATTGGCGCCATCGACGGCACGACGCTCTCCGACATCCTGCAGAAGGCGGCCGATGCCGGCGTCAAGGTCATCGCCTATGACCGCCTGATCCGCGATTCCGGCAATGTCGACTATTACGCCACCTTCGACAACTTCCAGGTCGGCGTGCTGCAGGCGACCTCGCTCGTCGAAGGCCTGAAACTCGACAGTGCCACCGAGCCGAAGAACATCGAACTTTTCGGCGGCTCGCCGGACGACAACAACGCCTTCTTCTTCTACGACGGCGCGATGTCTGTTCTGCAGCCTCTGATCGACAGCGGCAAGATCGTCGTCAAGTCCGGTCAGATGGGCATGGACCAGGTCGGCACGCTGCGCTGGGATGGCGCCGTGGCCCAGGCCCGCATGGAAAATCTTCTGTCGTCCGCCTATACGGACGCGAAGGTCGATGGCGTTCTGTCGCCCTATGACGGTCTGTCGATCGGCATCATTTCGGCTCTGAAGGGCGTCGGTTACGGCTCCGGCGACATGCCGATGCCGATCGTCACCGGTCAGGACGCCGAACTGCCGTCGGTCAAGTCGATCCTCGCCGGCGAACAGTATTCCACGGTCTTCAAGGACACCCGTGAACTCGCCAAGGTCACCGTCAACATGGTCAACGCGATCATGGATGGCAAGGAGCCGGAGGTCAACGACACGAAGACCTACGAAAACGGCGTCAAGGTCGTTCCGTCCTACCTCCTGAAGCCCGTTTCCGTCGACAAGTCCAATGCCAAGGAGGTTCTCGTCGGTTCCGGCTACTACACGGAAGATCAGCTCAACAACTGATGCGGCGAACCGGGAGGGTGCGCGACACGCTCGCGCACCCTCTTAATCCAGGCGGCATGCGTCTCGTCGCAATGTCGCTGTAGCACTTTGGCCCGCCGCGTGGTTTTATTTCGTATCGGAGCCGGTCGAAAGAACCGCGCAGCACGGGAGAGCGCCTGCAGTCTCTCCGACTGCAGCTGGAATGGCTGAGTATGGACAATATCATTCTTGAAATGCGGGGCATCACGAAGACGTTTCCGGGCGTCAAGGCCCTGGACAATGTCTCGTTCAAGGTCCGCGAAGGCGAGATCCACGCGCTTGTCGGGGAAAACGGCGCCGGCAAGTCGACCTTGATGAAGGTGCTGAGCGGCGTCTATCCGGCCGGTACCTATGAGGGCGAGATCCATTACGACGGCGAGCTTCGCCGGTTCAGCACGATCTCGGACAGCGAAGAGCTCGGCATCATCATCATCCATCAGGAACTGGCGCTCGTTCCGCTGCTTTCGATCGCCGAGAACATCTTTCTCGGCAACGAGGTGGCCGAAAAGGGCGTCATTCACTGGCCGCAGACCTTTGCCCGCACCCAGGAACTCTTGAAGAAAGTGGGCCTGAACGAGTCTCCCGCAACGCTGATCACCGACATCGGCGTCGGCAAGCAGCAGCTGGTGGAGATTGCCAAGGCGCTTTCGAAGAAAGTCCGCCTGCTGATCCTCGACGAGCCGACCGCATCCCTCAACGAAAACGACTCCGACGCGCTTTTGAAGCTGCTCATGGAGTTCCGCAGTCAGGGCATGACGTCGATCATCATCTCTCACAAGCTCAACGAGATTAAGAAGGTTGCCGATCAGATCACCATCCTGCGCGACGGCGGAACGGTAGAGACGCTCGACTGTCATAAGGAAGACATCAGCGAGGACCGGATCATCAACGGCATGGTCGGCCGGGCCATGGAAGACCGCTATCCGCCGCGCGAACCGAAGATCGGCGACACGCTGCTCGAGGTGAAGAACTGGAACGTCTATCATCAGCATCACCGCGACCGGCAGTTTCTGCACGACGTCAGCTTCAAGGTCCGCGCCGGCGAGGTCGTCGGCATCGCCGGACTGATGGGTGCCGGACGCACCGAAACGGCGATGAGCCTCTTCGGCAAGTCCTGGGGCCACAAGATCACCGGCGAGGTGACGATGCATGGCCGGCCGGTGGACGTGAGCACGATTCCCAAGGCCATCAAGGCCGGTCTTGCCTATGTAACGGAGGACCGCAAGCAGCTCGGCCTCGTGCTGATCAACAACATCATGCACAACACCACGCTCGCCAACCTGCACGCGGTCGCATCGAACGGCGTCATCGACGAGCGCAAGGAGCGCAAGGTCGCCGCCGAGTATCGCTCGAAGCTCCGCATCCGTTCCCATTCGATCTATCAGGAGACGGTCAACCTCTCCGGCGGGAACCAGCAGAAGGTCGTCCTGTCCAAGTGGCTGTTCACCAACCCCGAAGTCCTCATACTCGATGAGCCGACGCGCGGTATCGATATCGGCGCGAAGTATGAGATCTACACCATCATCAACCAGCTCGCGGCCGAGGGCAAAGGCATCCTGATGATCTCGTCGGAGATGCCGGAGCTGCTCGGGACCTGCGATCGCATCTATGTCATGAACGAGGGGCGCATGGTGGCCGAGCTTTCCAAGGAGGAAGCAAGCCAGGAATCGATCATGCGCGCCATCATGCGTTCAGGGGAGAAACACTAATGGTCGCCGATACGAGCACCGAAACCACCAAACCGTCGATCGGTGACTACCTCAGGAACAACATTCGCGAATATGGCCTGCTGGTCGCGCTCGTCATCATCATGCTGTTCTTCCAGTTCGTCACCAACGGCGTCCTCTTCAGGCCCGTCAACATCACGAACCTGGTGCTGCAGAACTCGTTCATCGTCATCATGGCGCTGGGCATGCTGTTGATCATCGTTGCCGGGCACATCGATCTGTCGGTCGGCTCCATCGTGGCCTTCATCGGCGCGATTTCCGCGATCATGCTCGTCAAATGGGGCTTGCCTGCCTTCGTGGTCATTCCCGCCTGCCTGATCGTCGGCGGCATCATGGGCGCGGCGCAGGGCTACTGGGTCGCCTATCAGAAGATCCCGTCCTTCATCGTCACGCTCGCCGGCATGCTGGTGTTCCGGGGAATGACCTATGTGGTCCTCGGCGGCCGCCCGATCGGACCGTTTCCGAAGGACTTCCAGATTCTCTCGACCGGATTCGTTCCCGACTTCCTTTATTTCCTCAACCCGAGCCCGGAGACGATCAAGAACATGGTCGCGCTGGTCGCCGTGCTGTTGCTCGTCGGCTATGCGGTCTTTGCCGGGATTCGCAACCGCCGGATCAACGACCAGCACGGCACGGAGAACGAGCCGTTCGCCTTCTTCGCGATCCAGATGGCGGTCATCAGCCTGGTGGCCCTGTTCCTCGGCTTCCAGCTTTCGACCTATCGGGGCCTGCCCAACGTCCTGGTCGTCATGGGCGTGCTGATCGCCGTCTACACCTTCGTCACCACGCGCTCGACGATCGGCCGCCGGATATACGCGATGGGTGGCAACGAGAAGGCGACCAAGCTCTCCGGCATCAACACCGAACGGCTGACCTTCTACGCCTTCGTGAACATGGGCGCGCTCGCGGCGCTTGCCGGCATGATCATCACCGCGCGTCTGAATTCGGCGACCCCGAAGGCCGGCGTCGGCTTCGAGCTCGACGTGATCGCGGCCTGCTTCATCGGCGGGGCGTCCGCCTCGGGTGGCGTCGGCAAGATCACCGGCGCGGTGATCGGCGCTTTCATCATGGGCGTTATGAACAACGGCATGTCCATCATGGGCATCGGCATCGACTACCAGCAATTGATCAAGGGCCTCGTGCTGCTCGCAGCCGTGTTCTTCGACGTTTACAACAAGAACAAGGGCAAGGGCTGACCGGCTTCCGCTCGGCCCTCGATGATCGCAACAGAAATACGCGGCATGTTTGCCGTAACCGGGTGGCGTAAGCCACTCTCGGGCGAAGCGTTGCTTTTCCGCAAGGGAAGGCATCGTGGGAGCCAATTCATCAGGAAGGACAGAACGTGCTGATTTCTCAGGTCAGGAAAGAAGACGGTTCGGTTATCGTCGCCGTGCGGGCCCCGGGCGAGGCGGCGCGTGCCGTCAGGGGAGCGGAGAGCGTCTATGCTCTGGCGATGGAAGCGGCCAATAGCGGCAGGAGCCTCAGGGACGTCGTCGACGCCAAGGGCCTTGGCGAAACGATCGATCTCGAGGAAGCCTATTCCCAGGGGCGGCTGCTTTCCCCGATCACGCATCCCGATCCCGCCCATCTGCATCTGACGGGGACCGGGCTCACGCATCTTGGCTCCGCTGCAACCCGCGACGCGATGCACAAGAAGGCGACGGAAGCCGCCGAGGAAACGCTGACCGACTCGATGAAGATGTTCCGCATGGGGCTCGAAGGCGGCAAGCCGAAGTCCGGTGAGAAGGGCGTGCAGCCGGAATGGTTCTACAAGGGCAACGGGACCACGGCTGTGGCGCCCGGCGAGCCGCTCGTGTCTCCGTCCTTTGCGGAGGACGGCGGCGAAGAGCCCGAAATGGCCGGCATCTATGTGATCTCCGACAAGGGCGAACCCTTCCGGCTCGGCTTTGCGGTTGCCAACGAGTTCTCAGATCACAAGACCGAGCGGGTCAATTATCTGTGGCTCGCACATTCGAAGCTCAGGCAGGCGAGCTTCGGGCCGGAAATCCGCATCGGCGCGGCTCCAGAGGATATTCGCGGGGCATCGCGCATCCTTCGGGGCGGCAAGGTGCTGTGGGAGAAGCCTTTCCTTTCCGGTGAGGCGAACATGTCGCACAGTTTCGCCAATCTCGAATATCACCATTTCAAGTACGGCCTCTTCCGCGCACCGGGAGACATCCACGTCCACATGTTCGGCACGGCGACGCTCTCTTTCGGCGACGGCATCCGCACGGAGGAGGGAGACGTATTCGAGATCGAAGCCAAGGAATTCGGCCTGCCACTGCGCAATCCGCTGGCGATCGCGGCGGAGGAAGAGGTCGCTGTCCACCAGCTCTGACATTTCTCCAATGGCAAGCGCGAGGCAGTGACCGCGGCCGCTTGCGGCAAGAAGACAAGGAGGCTGAAGCCCATGACACTTCACCAGAACCTGATCGCCGGCGAATGGGTCGGCGGAGACGGCGTTGCGAACATCAATCCGTCGAACACCGATGATGTCGTCGGCGAATATGCCCGCGCCAGCGCCGAAGACGCGAAAGCCGCGATCGCCGCGGCCAAGGCCGCCTTTCCCGCCTGGTCGCGCTCCGGCATTCTCGAACGCCATGCGATTCTGAAGAAGACCGCCGACGAGATCCTGGCGCGCAAGGACGAGCTCGGGCGCCTTCTCTCGCGAGAAGAGGGCAAGACGCTCGCCGAAGGTATCGGAGAGACGGTGCGCGCCGGCCAGATCTTCGAGTTCTTTGCCGGGGAAACCCTGCGTCTTGCGGGTGAGGTCGTCCCGTCGGTCCGGCCGGGGATCGGCGTCGAGATCACCCGCGACCCGGTCGGCGTCGTCGGCATCATCACGCCTTGGAACTTCCCGATCGCCATTCCCGCCTGGAAGATCGCCCCGGCGCTGGCTTACGGCAACACCGTCGTCTTCAAGCCGGCAGAGCTGGTACCGGGCTGTTCTTGGGCGATCGTCGATATCCTCCATCGCGCGGGTCTGCCGAAGGGCGTCCTGAACCTCGTCATGGGCAAGGGTTCCGTCGTCGGCCAGGCAATGCTCGACAGCCCCGACGTCAACGCCATCACCTTCACCGGCTCGACCGCCACCGGGAAGCGGGTGGCCGTCGCCTCGGTCGAACATAACCGCAAGTACCAGCTGGAGATGGGCGGCAAGAACCCGTTCGTCGTACTCGACGATGCCGATCTGTCCGTCGCCGTCGAAGCGGCGGTCAACTCCGCCTTCTTCTCGACCGGCCAGCGCTGCACCGCCTCCTCACGCATCATCGTTACCGAGGGCATTCACGACCGGTTCGTCGCCGAGATGGGTGAGCGGATCAAGGGTCTCGTCGTCGACGACGCGCTGAAGGCCGGCACCCATATCGGTCCGGTGGTCGATCAGAGCCAGCTCAACCAGGACACCGACTATATCGCCATCGGCAAGCAGGAAGGCGCCAAGCTCGCCTTCGGGGGCGAGGTGATCTCGCGCGACACGCCCGGCTTCTACCTGCAGCCGGCGCTGTTCACCGAGGCGACCAACCAGATGCGCATCTCGCGCGAGGAAATCTTCGGACCGGTCGCGGCCGTCATTCGCGTCAAGGATTACGACGAGGCGCTCACTGTTGCCAACGACACGCCGTTCGGCCTGTCTTCGGGCATCGCCACCACCAGCCTGAAGCATGCGACGCACTTCAAGCGCAATGCCGAGGCCGGCATGGTGATGGTCAACCTGCCGACGGCGGGGGTCGATTTCCACGTGCCGTTCGGCGGCCGCAAGGCTTCCTCCTACGGCCCGCGGGAGCAGGGCAAATACGCCGCAGAGTTCTACACCAACGTCAAGACAGCCTACACGCTTGCCTGAAGAAACCGGGCGTAAAGCCGGCATGTCCAGCCCGCGCAGGGCGCAAGGAAGGAAGAAATGAAGAAGAAAGCTGAGTGGCCGCGCAAGCTCCGTTCGCAGGAGTGGTTCGGCGGTACTGGCAAGAATGCCATCATGCATCGCTCCTGGATGAAGAACCAGGGGCTTCCCGCCGACACCTTCGACGGGCGGCCGATCATCGGCATCTGCAACACCTGGTCCGAGCTCACGCCCTGCAATGCGCATCTGCGCGACCTCGCCGAGCGTGTGAAGCGCGGGGTTTACGAGGCGGGGGGCTTCCCGGTGGAATTCCCGGTCTTCTCGACCGGTGAAAGCACGTTGCGCCCGACGGCGATGATGTTCCGCAACCTGGCGGCGATGGATGTCGAGGAATCGATCCGCGGCAATCCGGTCGATGGCGTCGTCCTGCTCGGCGGCTGCGACAAGACCACGCCCAGCCTGTTGATGGGTGCGGCAAGCGTGGACATTCCGGCGATCGTCGTATCCGGCGGTCCCATGCTCAATGGAAAGTGGCGCGGCAAGGACGTCGGGTCCGGCACGGCGATCTGGCAGTTTTCCGAGATGGTGAAGTCCGGCGAGATGTCGCTGGAGGAGTTCATGGACGCCGAGCAGGGCATGGCCCGTTCCGCGGGAAGCTGTATGACCATGGGCACGGCCTCGACCATGGCGTCGATGGCCGAAGCGCTCGGCATGACCCTTTCGGGCAATGCGGCCATTCCCGCGGTCGATGCGCGCCGCCGGGTGATTTCGCAGCTTACCGGCCGCCGCATCGTCGAAATGGTCAAGGAGGACCTGAAGCCCTCCGACATCCTGACCAAGGAGGCATTCGAGAACGCGATCCGCGTCAACGGCGCCGTCGGCGGCTCGACCAATGCGGTGCTGCATCTGCTCGCGCTTGCGGGCCGTGTCGGCGTCGATCTTTCGCTGGACGATTGGGACAGGCTCGGCCGCGATGTGCCGACCATCGTTAACCTGCAGCCCTCCGGCAAATATCTGATGGAGGAGTTCTATTATGCCGGCGGTCTGCCGGTCGTGATCAAGGCGGTCGCAGAGATGGGCCTCCTGCACAACGATGCCATCACCGTCAGCGGCGACACGATCTGGAACGACGTCAAGGCCGTCGTGAACTACAACGAGGACGTGATCCTGCCGCGGGAAAAGGCGCTGACGAAATCGGGCGGCATCGCCGTGCTGCGCGGCAATCTGGCGCCGCGCGGTGCTGTTCTGAAACCTTCGGCCGCCTCGCCGCACCTTATGCAGCACAAGGGCCGTGCCGTCGTATTCGAAAGCATCGAGGACTATCACGCACGCATCAACCGTGAGGATCTCGAAATCGACGAGACCTGCATCATGGTGCTGAAATATTGCGGTCCCAAGGGCTATCCGGGCATGGCCGAGGTCGGCAATATGGGCCTGCCGCCGAAGGTATTGAAGAAGGGGATCACCGACATGATCCGCATTTCGGATGCGCGCATGTCGGGTACGGCCTACGGCACCGTCATCCTTCATACCGCGCCGGAAGCTGCGGAAGGCGGACCCCTGGCGCTGGTCGAGAATGGCGACATGATCGAGGTCGACATCCCGAACCGCACGCTCCATCTCCATGTTTCCGACGAGGAACTTGCACGACGCCGTGCGGCCTGGGTATCGCCGGTGAAACCGCTCACGGGCGGCTATGGCGGTCTCTATCTCAAGACCGTGATGCAGGCGGATTCCGGCGCCGATCTGGACTTCCTGGTCGGCGCGCGTGGATCGGTGGTCGAGCGCGACAGCCACTGATGCGAAGAACCGCGGCGGAGCGTTCGGGTACGAATCTCCGCCGCGACCTCATCACCGACGGGGCGGCTGCACACTGCGCCGCCTCGACAAGTTGTGCGCCTTCCGCCTGTTCGTGAAACTTATTCGCGTGTTCGGAATTATCCTCAATCGGGCAATCGCTTTCCGTTGCAAGAGGAAGTGAACATGCGGAAGAAAGCCTTCGTTCTCTCTGTCGGTCTCATGACGAGTCTGACCTTTATTCCCAGTACTCCCGGCTTTGCCCAAAGCGTCGGAGGCAATGGTGGCCTGAACGTCGGAGTGTCTCTCGGAGGTTCGCGGGGCGTCAACGCCAATGTCGGCGCATCGCTTGGCGGATCCAGAGGTGTCAGCGCCGACGTCGATGCGTCCGTCGGAGGATCGCGCGGGGTCAACACTTCGGCCACGGCATCCGTCGGCGGCAGCCGCGGCATCAGCGCCAATGCCAATGCAAATGCGGGCGGCAGCCGCGGCCTCAACAGCACTGTCAGCGCAAATGTCGGCGGCGGCAACGGCATCGACGCCGATGCGGACGTTTCGCTCGGAGGCAGCCGCGGTCTCAACGCCAATGTGAGTGCGAATGCCGGCGGCGGAAGCGGAGCCGGATTGGATGTTGGCCTCGGTCTTGGCGGCGGCAGCGCGGGCGGCGGAGGTGGTCCCGGCAACGGCGGCAGCGGTGGCAGCGGTGGCGGACCGGGTGCCGGTGGGGGCGCGGGCGGTATAGGCACCCCCGGCCAGACCCCGATCGCAGCTTTCAACGCCATGTCCCCCAACGAGCGGCGCACGGTACTGAAGCGCTGCCGTGATGTCGTCAGTGGCGGCTATGACCGGGGACTGGTCGCTCTTTGCCGGATCCTGCAGTCGACTGCATCGCGGTAAGTGGAGCTGAAGGGCTACCTGGATCCTTTCACGCTTTCAATGAAACGGGAAATGATCCAGGTACTTCCACAACAGAGCATTTCAATGGAAACACTGAAATGCTCTACCCATTTTAATCGACGCACTTGCGGACGGAAAACCCGTTACACACTTCTCCCGGAAGTGCTCTAAGGGCCGCTTCAATTCTGAGCTTGGCTCTGTCCTTGCTGCTCGACCGTCACGGCCACCTTCAGGGTCTCGGTGCCTGTACCGTGCACCAGTCCCGACACCGGCGAAGCATCGCGGTAACATAGTCCCGAGGCGATACGGACATAGCGGTCGTCCGGGCAGACCTTGTTGGCGGGATCGAACCCGACCCAGCCAAGGCCGGCAATGTGCACGTCGGCCCAGGCGTGGCTTGCGGTCTGCTGCGGATGATCCTCCATCATGAGATAGCCGGAGACGTAGCGTGCCGGCAGGCCAAGGGTGCGCGCGGCGGAGATCAGGATATGGGCATGATCCTGGCATACGCCCTTGCCGCGCTCCAGCGCCTCCTCGGCGGAGGTCCCGACCTGGGTCTCGCCCGGTTCGTAGCGTACGGTCTCGTGAATGATCGCCATAAGCGCGTGCATGCGCTCGAGTTCAGTGGCGCCTCCGGCGGCTTTCGCGAGCTCGCGGATCCGCTTGCCCGGCTTGGTCAGCGGGGTTTCGCGGGCGTAGAGCCACAGCGGTACATAGGACTGGTGAGCGCCGAATACGCCGGCCCGGTCTTCCGTTTCGACTTCGCCTCTCGCCTCTACGCAAAGGGTCGTTCGATCGGCGTCGACGCTGACGAGATGCGTGCGGTTGCCGAACTGGTCGTCATAGCTCACTTCGATGGCTGCCCCGTCCACCAGCGTCTTCCAGTTCCGCACCGTCTGGCCCGGCAGATTTACCGGCGTGAGGCGCAGTCGCTGCAATGCATATTGTACCGGTTGGTCGTAATGATACTCGGTCGTGTGGCTGATTTTCAGATACATCTACGCCCCCTGGAGCTCATTGATAGAACCGGTAACCATCTGAGATTTCCCGGCCGAGGCGATTGTTCTGGCTGATGAACTCCTTGAGATATTGGTGTAGCCCCTGATCCATGATTTCCGCGATCGACTGGCTGCGCAGCAAGCCGAGCGTCTGCTCGGCGGTCTCGTGGGCCGCGTGCCGCTCGCCGTATTCGCGCGCGAGATAACCGAGATTGGAGACGAGCTTGTCGTAGCAATAGGCCAGCGAGCGCGGCATGCGGCCGTTTGCGATCAGGAAGTCGGCAATATTTGCGGGCCTGAGTTCGGCATCATAGACCCAGCCATAGGAGCGGTGTGCGGAGACCGAGCGCAGGATCGATTCCCACTGGACGTTGTCCATGGACGATCCGACCGCGGAGACGGCCGGCAGTAGCACGTAATATTTGACGTCGAGGATGCGTGCGGTGTTGTCGGCCCTCTCGATGAAGGTGCCGATGCGAGAGAAGTTGAAGATCTCGTTCCTAAGCATCGTGCCGTGGAAGGCGCCCCGGATAAGCCCGGCCCGCCGCTTGATCGTGTCGATGATCTCCGGCATGTCGGTGGTCTTCGCCCTCCTGGCGAGGATTCCCTTCATTTCGATCCAGCATTCGTTGATCGCTTCCCATGTCTCGCGCGTGAGCGCCGTTCGGACCATGCGGGCGTTGTTGCGCCCGGCCTCGATGCACGACATCACGCTTGACGGGTTGGCACGGTCACGCAGGAGGAAGTCGATCGCGTCGCCGCTGGTCAATCCTTCGTGGACCTGGTCATAGAGCTCTCGCACGTCCGCGCTTTGCAGCACCCCGTCCCAGTCGTCCTCGGCCGCTTCGCTGCGCGTGAGCGACATGCGCAATCCGGCATCGATGAGGCGGGCGCTGTTCTCCGCGCGCTCGATATAGCGGAACATCCAGTAGAGGCCGTTCGCAGTTCTTCCCAGCATGGCCTCAGTCCTCCAGCACCCAGGTATCCTTGGTCCCGCCGCCCTGGCTGGAATTCACCACCAGGGAGCCTTCTTTCAGGGCCACGCGGGTCAGGCCGCCCGGAATGATCTGAACCTTGTCGGAGACGAGCACATAGGGACGCAGATCGACGTGGCGCGGCGCAATGCCCTTTTTGACCATGATGGGCACCGTCGAGAGCGACAATGTCGGCTGGGCGATGTAGTTGCCGGGGCGGGATTTGAGCTTCTCGGCAAAGGCTGCACATTCCTTTTTTGTCGCGGTCGGGCCGACGAGCATGCCGTAGCCGCCGGAGCCGTGAACCTCCTTGACGACGAGTTCGGCGAGATGCTCGAGCACGTATTTGAGGCTCTCCGGTTCCGAGCAGCGCCAGGTGGGCACGTTCTCGAGCAGGGGTTTGCGGCCGGTATAGAACTCGACGATTTCCGGCATGTAGGAATAGATCGCCTTGTCGTCGGAAATGCCGGTGCCGGGGGCATTGGCGATGGTGATGTTGCCGGCGCGATAGACATCCATGATCCCCGGTATCCCGAGGGCGGAATCCGGGCGGAAGGTGAGGGGGTCGAGGAAATCGTCGTCGACGCGCCGGTAAAGTACGTCGATCGCCTCGTAGCCGCGCGTCGTGCGCATCTTTACCCTGCCGTCGATGACGCGCAGGTCCGAGCCCTCCACCAGTTCGACGCCCATCATATCCGCTAGGAACGCGTGCTCGTAGAAGGCCGAGTTGTAGATGCCGGGCGTGAGGACGGCAACGCGCGGCTTGCCCTCGCAGCCGGCCGGGGCGAGCGAGGAAAGGCTCTGGCGAAGCAGATTGGGATAGTTCTCCACCGGCCGCACGCGGTTCTGGTGAAACAGCTCCGGAAACATCTGCATCATGGTTTCGCGGTTTTCCAGCATGTAGCTGACGCCGGAGGGCGTGCGGGCATTGTCCTCCAGAACATAGTACTGGTCTTCGCCGGTGCGTACGATGTCGGTACCGACGATGTGGGTGTAGACGCCGCCCGGCGGCCGGAAGCCGATCATCTGCGGAAGGAAGGTGTCGTTCTTCTCGATCAGTTCGCGCGGGATGCGCCCGGCGCGGATGATCTCCTGCTTGTGATAGATGTCGTCGAGAAAGGCGTTGAGCGCGATGACGCGCTGTTCGATGCCTTGGGCGAGCCGGCGCCATTCGCGCCCGGAGATGATGCGGGGTATGAGATCGAAGGGGATCAGTTTCTCGGAGGAGTCCGCGTGTCCGTAGACTGCGAAGGTGATGCCCGTCTTACGAAAAATCTTTTCGGCTTCCTTCGATTTCGCGATGAGCCGGTTTCTGTCCTGACTGGCATACCATTGATGATAGGTCGAATATGGCTGGCGCGGACTGCTGTCCGCATTGATCATTTCGTCAAATACCAAAGGCGTGATCCCCTTATTTTCGACCATTTGAATACAACGCAGAGTGCAATGCAAGAAGCGTGCACATTTGCGATCGAAGAATTTTGGCGGGCGGCGGCGCGGCCGTTTTCCGCGTTTCCTGGCGAGAACCGGGGCAGCGGCACGCACAGCCTGGACTTCGGGCTGCGCAGAAAAAACAGGCTGATGCCCGGATTTTAGGCCCATAGGATTCGCGAAAACGCGTTCAGCAGGTTGTGGAGCGGCCGTTCCGATTCGCTGATACTATCGATCAGAAAAATTCCTTTGACCGGGCGCTGTCGCCGCTCTATCGCGGCAGCGGCGATCCTGCCGGATCGTCCCGTATCCATTTGCTCAGGAAAGATTTCATGCTCGCCCGCCTGGCCCCGGCCATCTTCGTGCTGCTCTGGTCGACAGGCTGGGTCGTTGCAAAATATGCGGCCATCTTCGCCGAACCGCTGACCTTCCTGGCGCTGCGCTACAGCTTCGCCATTCTGCTCTTCATCGGCTTCTGTCTCCTGAGCGGCGCGCGCTGGCCGCGCTCGGCGACGGCGATCGGCCATGCCGTCGTGTCCGGCATCTTCCTCCACGGCCTCTATCTCGGTGCCGTATGGTGGGCGATCGGGCAGGGTGTGCCCGCGGCGATCTCCGGCATCATTGCCGGCCTGCAGCCCCTGATGACGGCTGCGGTCGCGCCTTGGCTGATCGGCGAGAAGCTGGCGGGCCAGCAGAGGCTGGGCCTTATCCTCGGCTTTTGCGGCATCGCGCTTGCGGTTGCGCCGAAAATGCTGGCGATTGACTCGGCCGCAACGCCGATCCACCTGCTGCCGCTGGCCGTCAACGTTCTCGGCATGGCCGCCGTCACCTACGGGACGCTTTATCAGAAACGATATCTGCAGACTGGCGACATCCGGTCGATTGCAGCGTTGCAATACGTGGGAGCGCTCCTCGTGACCATTCCTCTGGCGCTCATGCTCGAGGACCTGCGGGTCACCTGGAATATCGAACTTGTGGCGGCGCTCGCCTGGTCGGTGCTGGGCCTCTCGATGGGAGCGATCGCACTCCTGCTCTATCTCATTCGGCGCGGGCAGGTATCGCGAGCGGCATCGCTGATTTATCTGGTGCCGCCGCTTGCCGCCGGCGAGGCGGCTCTGTTCTTCGGAGAAGCGCTGACCTGGCCGATGATCATCGGCACGGTAATTGCCGTCACAGGGGTCTATCTCACCAACCGCAAGCCGGCCAACGGAACAGCCGCGAGCGACAGCGCAAAGGAAGCGCAGGCGGTTTGACGAACTGGATGACGGGGTGCACTCGAAGCCCTGTCGATCGCACTGCCCGGTATCGTCGGTCGCAACTCATGGTGTGGGCGGTCGAACGGGTCCGACCGGGTCCAGCGGGTCGCTGTCCCGATGATCGGCGGAATGCTATCCTCGACGATCCTCACCTTGGTGGTCATTCCGGCTGTGTATGGCCTCGTGAAGGGCTGGCGGCTGCCCTCACCGGGTGTGTCGACGAAAGCCGGCCAATGCCGCACAACCAGCGTACAATGGAGAGCAGCGATGAGAAGAAGAGCGTTTCTGATTTCCGCGGCCGCGACCGCGTCGGTTTGGATGATCGGGCCGGCCTTGGCAGCCGGGCGCGAAATGGTCGTCTACAAGGACCCCAATTGCGGCTGCTGCCATGAGTGGGCCGCGGCGATGAAGGGAGCCGGCTTCCAGGTAAAGATCGAGAACGTCGACGACCTGTCTGCGATCAAGCAGCGCCATGCGATCCCGGATGAGATGCAGGGTTGCCATACCGCCGTGGTCGGCGGTTATTACGTGGAGGGCCACGTGCCGCTCGATGCCGTCGAAAGGCTTCTCGCCGAGCGTCCGGACATTGCCGGCATCGCGGTCCCGGGCATGCCCGTCGGATCGCTGGGCATGGGAGACGACCCGCGCGCATCCTATGACGTGTTCGCGGTGAACAGGGACGGCACCAGCGCGATCTATCAGTCTGTCAGGCCCAAGGGCTGACCGGCGCAGGTGATGCAGGGTGTCGAAACGGCGGGGATCTACCCGCCGTTTCGACGACGCTTGGCGCCTAAGAGCGTTCAATGCATTGAAACATCAAACACTCGAAGTCTCTATCGCTACGCACTTATCCTCGAAGTGCTCTAGCGCTGATGGCCGCGACCGTCGGCACGCTGCGGTCGATTGCCGCCGCCATTGCGTTCGCCGGACTGTTCGCTTCCGCGGCGGCCGGCCTGCTGTGGTCCGGGCCGCCCATGGTGCTTCTGCGCCTTGTGATTGCGGTGGCCTTCCGGCCTTCCGTCCGCCGGTCCATGCCCGGCAGCGCGCTGGTCGCGGCGCTCGTGCGAGCGCTCGTCGCGCAGCAGGTCGTCGCCGGCGA
This sequence comes from Sinorhizobium sp. P24N7, assembly GCF_042436655.1. NCBI lineage: Bacteria > Pseudomonadati > Pseudomonadota > Alphaproteobacteria > Hyphomicrobiales > Rhizobiaceae > Sinorhizobium > Sinorhizobium sp. P24N7. The sequence goes on from NZ_JBHMIW010000008.1 coordinate 157,249, forward strand.
ATCCGCCCGCTGCCGCCTGGCGCTGCGGCCGATCGCGGCGAGGTCCGCCCTGGCGCTGTCCTGCGCCATTGCCGCGAGGCTGGCCGTTACCGCGAGGCTGACCGTTGCCGCGGCCGCCACGGCCCTTGGAGGGGCGGGCCTGGTCGGCCGGCGCTTCGCCGCTGGCGACAGCGATCTGGATGCCCATCAGCTTTTCGATGTCGCGGAGCAGGCGGATTTCGTCCGGCGCGCAGAAGGCGATCGCGATGCCGTCGCGGCCGTTGCGGGCCGTACGGCCGATACGGTGCACATAGGCGTCGGGCACTTCCGGCAGGTCGTAGTTGTAGACGTGGGTGACGCCCGGAATGTCGATCCCGCGGGCGGCCACGTCCGTCGCCACGAGCACGCGGATCTCACCGTCGCGGAATGCCTTCAGCGCACGCTCCCGCTGACCCTGGCTCTTGTTGCCATGGATCGAGGCGGCCTTGAAGCCGACATGGTCGAGATGCTTCATCAGCTTCTCGGCGCCATGCTTGGTGCGGCTGAAAATCAGCGACAGCCCATCGGGATTGGCAGTCAGCGTCTGCTTCAGGATCGTCGTCTTCAGGTCCTTGCCGGGGACGAAATGTACATATTGTTCGACCTTGTCGGCGGCTTTGCCCGGAGGCGAGACTTCGACCTTGACCGGGTCGGTCAGGTATTCGCCGGCAAGCTCGGCAATCAGCTTGGGCATGGTTGCGGAGAAGAGCAGCGTCTGACGGTTCTTCGGCACCAGCTTGGAAATCTTGCGCAGGTCATGGATGAAGCCGAGATCAAGCATCTGGTCGGCCTCGTCGAGAACGAGATAGCGAGCCTGGGTCAGCGTCACCGCCTTGCGCGAAACGAGGTCGAGCAGGCGGCCAGGGGTCGCGACGAGAATGTCGACGCCACGGGCGAGCTGTTCGGTCTGCTTGTTGATCGAAACGCCACCGACGACGAGGCCGATCTTGAGCGGGCTCTTCTTCACGAAAAGCTTCAGGTTGGTCGCGATCTGATTCACCAGTTCGCGCGTGGGGGCAAGCACGAGCGCGCGGATGTTGCGCGGATCGGGACGTCTGCCATCGGCGACGAGCTTTTCGATCATCGGCAGGCCGAATGCAGCGGTCTTGCCGGTGCCCGTCTGCGCAAGGCCGATCAGGTCATGGTCTTTCAGGACCAGCGGAATGGCTTGAGCCTGAATGGGCGTCGGCTTTTCGAAACCATTGGCGGAGAGTGTCGCCACAATGTGCTCGGAGAGGCCAAGCTCTTTGAAAGTGGTCAATGCATATACCTTTCGGGGCGCCAAACGCTCTCGCCGGAACAGCAGGATGCGGTTCCGGTGTCATCTGGCGTCAAGAACCCCGCGTGAATTGGGAACTTGTGGGTTAATAGAAAATCGTCAGGCGCCTGTGCTGCCGCAGAGGGCGGCGATGTTTCGCGCTTTTCCTTCTTCACGGCTTCGAAGTGATGCCGAGGGCGCGCTCACGCGGCGGCCGGAAGGTGACGCAGGCCTTAGATCGTTGTTTTGCGCCGGAAAGTCAAGCTGCATCTTTTCGCAGGTGCGAAAGCATGCCGTCTCGTCGCGCCGGCAGGCGCGAAACGGCGCCCCCGGCGAAAGGGCATGACCACACGCCTGCATCCGCGACGATAGCCGCCAAAGAAGCAGCGCGTCACCTATGTTCCCCTTGCAGAAGAAGGGCCTGAGCGTACAATCTAGCCGCTTGACCTCGCCGATTGTCGGCTGCTGACGGGCTGCTGATGCGAGCGGGCCGCGCGACACGGAATGCGCAGATGTTCGGCGGCAAGGAACCTGACGCGGCCTCAGCCGTTCTGTCCGTGTACCTCGCCAACCTATCTGCCATCTACACGGGGAGACAATAGTGCGGAACCGGATCTGGATTTTGACAGCCGATGGAAACACGGCGCGCATCGTGAAGGACGTCAACCTGCTGAAGGATGGCAGGCAGCAGCCGGAGGAGGAGACATTTCAAATCGAGACCAAGCGTCGCCAGGACATCATGGCCGACAAACCCGGACGCAGCCATTCGTCCGTCGGTCACGGCCGTTCGGCGATGGAATATAGCAGCGACCCCGTACGTGAGGAGCAACATCGCTTCGCCGTGGAGATCGCCGGGAAGCTCGAACACTATGCCCACGACCAGGCCTTCGAAAATCTCGTGATTTGCGCGGCACCCAGGACGCTCGGCGACCTGAGGAAGCTGCTCTCGCACCAGGTCAAGGAAAAGACCCTTGCCGAGATCGACCGCAATTGCGTCGCGGTTCCGACCGATCAGTTGATCGCGACGGTCAAGTCCGTAGTCTTCCCCGGATAAGCACGTCCGGATTCGGGCAATCAGGCTTTGTCGCCGCGCAGCATCTCCCGCTTGCCGGCAAAGCCGGGACGACGTTCGACGGTGAAACCCGCCGCCGCCAGGTTGCGGCGGACGAAGCCGGCTGCGGCATAAGTCGCGAAGCTGCCGCCTGAGACGGTCCTGTCGAACACCAGCCGCATGAGCTCTTCCGACCACATGTCCGGATTGCGAGAGGGTGCGAAACCGTCGAGATACCAGGCGTCGAAGTCCGGAGGGGAGGCTGACACGCCGTCGAGCGCCGTGCCGATCACCACCGTGAGCCGAACCTCTTCGCTGAATGCGATGTCGACCTGGCCGGCCGGGTTCGTGGGCCAATTGGCAACGAGCGCCTGCCGCTCTTCGTCGATTTCCGGCCAATGGGCCAGCGCCCGGCCGATATCCACCGCTTGCATGGGAAAGCGCTCGAAGGAAACGAAATGGAGGCTCCTGGCCGCGGCCGGCGATTGTTTCCAGCGGCGCCAGGTTTCGCAGAAATTGAGCCCCGTGCCGAAGCCGAGTTCGCCGATCGTGAACAAGCCGCCCGCCTGCCAGCGTTCCGGCAGCCGGTTGCCGGCAAGAAAGACGTGGCCGCATTCGAGCCGCCCGTCGGTGCGGCAATAAAAGTGATCGCCAAATTCCTTCGAATAGGGCATATCGCCCTCGTGCCATTCGAGGTTTTGCCGCGAGGGTGAAGGGCTCTGGCCGGGATCGGTTCCTGTCATGGTGAACCCGATAATTCTCCGGACCGGGAAGGTCAATCGATGTGCGAAGTTTTGATCGTGGGCGGCGGCGTCATGGGGCTCTGGGCCGCCGTGATGGCTGCCCGCGCCGGGTTCGCGACGCGGCTCCTCGAGCGCAGGCTGATCGGTTCCGGCGCGAGCGGCGGTCTCCTCGGCGCGCTCATGCCGCATATGCCCGACCGGTGGAACGACAAGAAGCAGTTCCAGTTCGATGCCCTGGTGTCGCTCGAAGGCGAGATTGCCGAGCTTGAAACAGCCACGGGCCTCTCGGCAGGCTATCGTCGCTGCGGCCGTGTCATGCCCCTCGGTAAGCCGCATCTGCGGGAGATCGCCCTTGGTCGCGAGCAGGATGCGGCGCAGAACTGGCATACTCCGGCACGCCCGTTCCATTGGCAAGTCCGCGATGCCGACGCAGTCGGTTGGCCGGCCGCCGATGCGGCGCCCTTCGGTGTCGTCAATGACACGCTGGCCGCCCGGTTGGCGCCGCGCAGCCTGCTTGCGATGCTGCGGGCTGCCTTGGACCAGTTTCCGCATGTCCGATGCGAGGAAGGGGCGGAAGTCGTCTCGCTCGACCCGGCGGTCGGCCGGCTTGCGCTAGCCGACGGGCGCGATTTGACCTTTGAGCGCCTGATCCTCGCCGCGGGCGTCGAAAGCTTCTCCTTCATCGACCGTTTGACCCAGCCGCGGCGGGCGCCGAGCGGCGGTGCGGTCAAAGGACAGGCCGCGCTGCTTCGCGCCGACATCGATCCGGCCTTGCCCATCATCTTTGCCGACGGTCTCTATGTCGTCCCGCATGAAAGCGGCCACGTGGCGGTCGGCAGCACGAGCGAGAACCGGTTCGAGGAACCCTTTTCCACCGATGGCCAGCTCGATGCACTGCTTGCCCGCGCAACGGCTCTTGCACCCGCATTGCGCGGCGCCCCGGTGGTCGAGCGCTGGGCGGGCCTGCGCCCCAGATCTACGGGGCGCGAACCCATGGTCGGCCGTCACCCCGATCACGAAAGGGTCTTCGTGCTGACGGGCGGCTTCAAGGTGAGCTTCGGATTGGCGCATGCTCTGGCGCGATCCGTGGTCGACGAGATTGCCGGCCGTCCAGCCGTCGCGCTTCCTGAAACGTTCCACTGTGCGCACCATATCGCGGCATTGCGATAGGCGAGGCAGGCTTCACGACCCCGTTATGGCCGGCCAAATTCGTCAATCTGTCACGCAAATCACTTAACACGCCGCCATTGGACCTCGAACGGGATGCGGGCCATTCCGCCTTCACGGACTTCCGGAGCTTGCGCCATGCGCTATGCGATCTGTTTCACCCCGCCGATGGGAGACCCGCTTTCTGCGGCGGCTGCCAGCTGGCTCGGCCGCAGCGTCTATTCCGGGGAGGCCGTGGAACTGCCGTCGATTGCCGGCCTCGCCGTTTCGGAGATGGCCTTCTACACGGCCGTTCCACGCCGCTTCGGCTTTCATGCGATGATCATGGCGCCCTTCCGCCTGAAGCCGGATATGGACGAAGCGCAATTGCTCAAGGCGATGATGCTCTTCACGAGCGGGGAGACGCCGTTTCAAATCGAGCGGCTGGAGGTTGCACGCCTCAGCCAGTGCTGGGGGTTGATGCCGGAGGTGCCCAGCCAGTCGATGCATCTGCTCGCCGCCCGCGTCCTGCAGGCGCTGGACCGGTTCCGCGCTCCGCTGAGTGAGGACGATATCGAGCGGGCGGACCCGGACAGGCTCACGGCTCCGCAATTCACCAATCTGCATCGCTGGGGCGATCCCCATGTGATGGACGAGTATCGTTTCCACATGCCGCTGACCGGCCCCCTGAACGGCGACGTGGGGCGGCGGGTTGAGGCACCCTTGCGCGGATTGTTCGAACCGCTGCTGACCGAACCGCTCCTGATCGGCAGCCTCGCTCTGTTCATCGAGCACGAGCCCGGAGCGCCGATGCGCGTGCATTCGCAGCATCCGCTTGGAAAGATTTCCGCGCGCCCGCGCGCCAAGGCAGGACTGTCGATCGGGCAGCGCCCCGGCCCCAACACTCGGGCCACGCCGCCGGTCGCGGTGACCGCCTCGCTTCCCGGCGGGCCGTAACTTCGGAATCGCCATTTTTCCCATCTCGACAATCCGGTGCGGGATGCTACCGTTCCGGAAAAGTCGAAGGGTGAAATCATGTCCGAGAATTCCTATCCGCGCGATCTCGTCGGCTATGGACGCAGGCCGCCCGAGGTGCGTTGGCCGGGCGATGCCAATATCGCCGTGCAGTTCGTGCTGAACTATGAGGAGGGCGGCGAAAGCTGCATTCTCGACGGCGATCCGGCGTCCGAATGTCTGCTGTCGGAGATCGTCGGCGCTCAGCCATGGGCTGGACAGCGAAACCTCAATATGGAGTCGATCTACGAATATGGCGCCCGCGCCGGCTTCTGGCGGTTGTGGCGGATGTTCACGAGCCGGGGCGTGACGCTGACGGTCTATGGCGTGACGCTTGCCATGGCACGCAATCCGGAAGCCGTCGCCGCCATGAAGGAGGCCGGCTGGGAGATCGCCAGCCACGGCCTGCGCTGGCTCGAATACAAGGACGTTCCCGAAGACATCGAGCGCCAGCACATCCGCGAGGTCGTGCGGCTGCACACCGAACTGACCGGCGAACGTCCGCTCGGCATCTATCAGGGCAAGCCCTCGGCAAACACGCTCAAGCTCGTACTGGAGGAGGGCGGCTTCCTCTATTCCTGCGACTCCTATGCCGACGAGCTTCCCTATTGGGTCCCCGGACTGACGCCGGGCAATCCGCATCTCATCATTCCCTATACGCTCGACGCCAACGACATGCGTTTCGCGACCAATCAGGGTTTCAACTCCGGCGACCAGTTCTTCACCTATCTCAAGGACACGTTCGACGTGCTCTATGCGGAGGGCAAGGAAGGCAGCCCGAAAATGATGAATATCGGCCTGCACTGCCGCCTGGTCGGGCGTCCCGGTCGCGCTGCGGCGCTCGCGCGGTTCATCGACTATGTGATGTCCCACGACAAGGTCTGGGTGCCGCGCCGCATCGACATCGCGCGCCACTGGTACGAACATCACAAACCCAACGGTACGCGCTGATGTCGGGGCGCGATGATTTCATCCGGCGCTTCGGCGGCATCTTCGAGCACTCGCCCTGGGTGGCGGAACGCGCCTATGATCGTGCGGCTTCCTCCGGCTTGACCGCAGGCAATGTCCATTCGGCGCTCTGCAACGCATTCCGCGCGGCTTCCCCGGCCGAACGACTCCGGGTATTGCGGGCACATCCCGATCTCGCAGGCAAGCTTGCGGTGGCCGGCGAACTCACGGCCGATTCGAAAGCCGAGCAGGCGTCTGCCGGTCTCGACCGGCTCTCCGCCGAAGAGCATGCGCGCTTCACCGGGCTGAACACGACCTACACCAGGAAATTCGGCTTTCCTTTCATCATCGCGGTGAAGGGGCTGACCAAGGAAGACATCCTCGCCGCTTTCGAGAGGCGCATTGACAATTCCAAGGAAGAGGAATTTGAAACGGCCTGTGCCGAGGTGGAGCGGATCGCCCGCCTGCGGCTCCGATCCATGCTTCCGGGAGACGACAATGCCTGACACCATTCCTGATCTGTCCGACCGCGCGACGGGGATGACGCGTTCAGCGTCCGAGCCTTCGGGCGCCAGCGCACAGAGAGCCGGAACGGCAGGCTGATGTCGCATATGCTTTCGATCGAGCCTCTGACCAGGGAGGCTTTCGCGCCGTTCGGCAGCATCATCGAGGCCGACCCGGCCTCGATGCGCTTCATCAACGGCGGCAATACCGAGCGGTTTCACGCGCTCGCACGTGTCGATGCGGCGGGAGAGGGCGCCGGCGTCATCATCAACATCTTTCGCGGGCAGCCCCGGGCATTTCCCTATTCCGTGACGATGATGGAGCGCCACCCGCTCGGCAGCCAGAGCTTTTCGCCTCTCCGGGACCGGCCGTGGCTGGTTGTGGTCGCCGAGGATGAAGGCGACCGTCCCGGCCGGCCGAGAGTCTTCCTCGCGAATGGCAGGCAGGGTGTCAATTACGGCCGCAATGTCTGGCATCATCCGTTGATGTCAGTGGGCGCCGTCAGCGAGTTCATCGTCGTCGACCGCGAGGGGCCGGGCAACAACCTGGAAGAGTTCCATTACGACGAGGCTTTCGTCATTCCCGATCCATCCAAAGGGTGAACGTGATGAGCAAGTCAGGCCGCCTGACGACCCATGTTCTCGACACCGCGCTCGGCAGACCCGCCCACGGGCTGAAGATCGATCTCTACCGGCTCGAAGGCGATGCGCGGCACCTGATCCGTACGGTCCATACCAATAGTGACGGCCGCGTCGACGAGCCGCTCATGAAAGGGGACGGGTTTGCGACCGGGACCTACGAACTGGTCTTCCATGCCGGTGACTATTTAAGGTCAACCGGCGTGACGCTTCCGGATCCCGCCTTTCTCGAGCTCGTTCCCCTTCGCTTCGGCATTGCAGATGCCGACAGCCATTACCACGTGCCGCTGCTGCTCTCGCCTTACGGCTATTCCACCTATCGCGGCAGTTGATAACGCGTCGGCGGAAAGGTCGCCGGCAGGACATGACGGATGAAGACTACGACGCCCATGCCTTTGCAAGCCGCAAAGCAGCCCACGATGGCTGCTGAGTGGCACAGCCACTACGAGAAATGCGGCTGGCCGATGGAGTGGCCAACCCCTCGTGGGCCGCATCTGAAGTCAGGGCCATGCCGCCATCGACATGAAGCTCGACCCCATTGACAAAGCTTCCCGCATCGGAGGCTAGGAAAAGAGCGGCGCGCGCCAACTCCTCCGGTCGACCAAGCCGGCCGGCGGGGATCAAGGAAGCCATGCTTTCTTCGAAAGCCGGCCGCTCGGCCTCCGATACGCCCAGTTTGGCGAGGATTTCGGTTTCGACCGGTCCCGGGCTCAGGATGTTTACGCGAATCCTGCGCGACCTGAATTCGAGCGCCCAGTTCTTAGCAAAGGCGGCGGTTGCTGCCTTTGAACCGGCATAGACGGTGTGATCCGGAAGAATTTTCGTGGCCGCGAGCGAGCTTGTGACGATGATGCTTCCGCCGTCGCGAATCAAAGGGGCCATCGTCTGCACGCCGAAAAACACGCCGCGCGTATTGATTGCGAAATGCCGGTCATAGTCTTCCGGAGTCACGTCCGCGGAGGGAGTGAGATTGATGACCGCAGCATTGGCCATGTAGATGTCCAGTCCGCCGAAGCGGCTCTTCACGGTGTCCGCGAGCCTGCGATGATCGGCACGGTCGGCCGCGTCGCCCACGAAGCCGATGGCCGACGGACCGATTTCCTGTACGGCCCGATCTACAACATCCTGGCGCCGTCCGGTAATGATGACCTTCGCCCCTTCTTTCGCGAACAGCTGAGCAGTTGCCTTGCCGATCCCGCTGTTACCGCCGGTGATCACGGCGACCTTGTCTTTGAGGTGGTGCATTGTTTATCTCCTTTCGACGAGAAACCAGATAAACGGTGCCGCCCGAGATAATTAGATCATGGGCGGGCACATGAAATGTGCCGCGGAGGCGCAATTGCCGAACCTTCTCAACGAAATTTCCGGGCTGATGGCTTTTGTGCGGACGGTAGAGGCCGGATCGTTCAGCGCTGCGGCCCGCGACCTGCGAACAACACCGTCGGCGGTGTCGAAAGGGGTTGCACGCCTGGAAAAGAAAATCGGTACCCGGCTCTTCCTGCGCTCCACGCGCGCCCTGATGCTTACCCAGGATGGTCAGTTGTTGTTCGAGCGCGTTGCGCCGTTGTTGCGGGATTTGGGGGCAAGTGAAGAGGCGATCAGATCAGACATCGTACCCTCCGGCCGCTTGCGCATCAGCATGCCGAACGAAATGGCCCCTTTACTGCTGCCTCGTCTCTTCGGAAGTTTCGCAGCCGACTATCCGAACCTGCATATCGAAGTCGGCCTGACAGACCGGTTTGTCGATCTGATCAGGGAGGACTACGATGTTGCGTTGCGCGTCGGGAATTCCGCTCCGGGGGATTATATGGTTCGTCACTTGGCTGACCTGCCGATGACGATTGTCGGGTCTCCGACCTTCCTTGAAACCTGGGGAAATCCTGCGACCGCCGAAGCGCTGGCAGCTCTGCCCTTCGCCCGCTATGTTCTGGGCGGTATCACTCAGCCAATGCGTCTGCCGGATGGGACGAGCTTCATACCCTCGGGGCGCGTCGATTGCGACTCAGGAACCGCACTCATTCAGGCTGCGCTTAGTGGGCTCGGAGCGGCCTATCTTTTGCGGTGTCTCGTAGCGAAAGACCTGGAAGGAGGCAGGCTTGTTGCACTCGCGACAGGTTTTTCGTTCCCCAGCGCTCCGTTTAGTGCCCTGCACGCCTTTGGAGGCACGGTGCCGTCGCGGGTAAAACTAGTCTGTGATTTTATCGCCCGGGAGGCAAAAGCCATCGCCGTCATCTGAGCAGCGGTGTCGGGTGGTCAAGCCCCTGCTTCCGCCCTCTCGCGCACCGTCGGGGGCAAGGTTTCCCATACCCTGATCAGTTCGGCAATGGAACGGACCTCCATCTTACGCATTACGTTGGCACGATGCAGCTTGACCGTGGCCTCGCTGATGCCAAGGTCGAAGGCAATTTGCTTGTTGAGGCGTCCGCGCGTCACCACCTCGCGTAGGACTTCCCGCTCGCGTCGCGTCAGTGTGGTTAAACGTTCAACATTGCGCTTGACCACGACCGCTACCGCTCGCTGGCTTTGATCCAACGCGATAGCGGCTATGACCGCATCGAGCAACGTCCGGTCCGACACGGGCTTGGTGAGGAAATCCACTGCGCCATCCTTCATCGCTCGAACCGTCGTCGGAATGTCGCCGCGACCGGTCAGGAAAATGATGGGCTTGGCAATGCCGCGCTCGGCCAGGTGGTGCTGGAGATCGAGCCCGCTTTCTCCTGGCATGTGGACGTCGAGAATCAGGCAGCCCGGGCCATCCAATATGTCGACGGCGTTCAGCAGTTCCTGAGTCGAGGCGAAACTGGCGGGCTGAAAGCCCGCCGAGAGGATCAACTCGGACAAACCCTCTCGCACGGCTGCATCGTCATCGACGACGACGACAGTTGATTCGGCTGAACTTTCTTTGCCTTGTGGCAACAGGAGGGCTGATGTTCCAGCCGACTGGCCAAGTCTCATGTCACCCTCTATCTCTCGATTTTTGCAACGCTTTGCTGACAGCGACCAGCAGGTCAGGAGCGTCGAAGGGCTTACGGAAAAAGCCGTTAACGCCCTGGACGCGATCCTGGTCAGCGATTTCGTGGCGACCTGTAGTCAGGAATACCGGCAACTCCGGATAGGCACTCTTCACCCGGTCACGAAGTTCGAAGCCATTCATGCGGGGCATCCCGATGTCGGTTATGAGCAGGTCCAGACTCGAAAGTCCGTGATCGAGCAGGCCGCTCGCCGAATCAAAGCAACGGGCGGTATATCCAGCGGATTCCAGAAGCTCCTCCAGTGAGTCAAGCAGCCTTGGATCGTCGTCGACAACCGCGATCATCGGTCTTGTTTTGTGCATGTTTAGAATGCCTTCCGCATCGTACGCTCCAGGAGCTCGCCGAGCGCCCATTGATGCTGCCGCGTCGTAGACAAGGAAAGCACATACTCCCTCGTCATGTCGCCCCCTTCGCTACAACTGGTAAGGTGAAAACGAACCTTGCGCCGCGCGGCTCGTTTTTTTCCGTCCATAGACGTCCGCCGTGTGCTTCGACGATCGAGCGACTGATGGCGAGACCCATGCCCATTCCATTTTCCTTCGTCGTGAAGAATGGCTCGAAAATGCGCTCGGGAAACGCGATCCCGTTTCCGTTGTCGCCTATTTCGATCCGCACCTCGTCGTCCATTTCATGCATGCGCACATAAACAGTTTTGTTGTCCTCAATGGGATCCATTGCTTCCATGCCGTTGCGAATGAGATTGACGAGCACCTGCTGTACCTGGATCCGGTCGACTGTAACCGGCGAAAGGTTGGGTTCCACGTCGATGTTGAGCCGGATGCGACGGCGCAAGGCTTCGGCGGCGACCAGACTAGACGCTTCCGAGATAACGTCCGAAAGAACCAGAATGCTTCTATTCTCCACCGACTGCTTGAAGAGGGCTCGAATCCGGCTGACGACGTCCGCCGCTGACTTGGCGTCGCGGATCACACGTTCGGTCGTGATCTTGGCGCGTTCGATGTTGACGGGGTCTGCCGAAAGCCATCGGTAGCATGCGTGCGAATTGGCGACGATCGCCGCCAAGGGTTGGTTTACTTCATGTGCGATGGAAGCCGACAGCTCGGCAAGGCTCGCTGCCTGGCCGGCGCGCGCAAGCCGTTCTTGTGCCAGTCGCAATTCTTCCTGCATCCGAACCTCTCGCTCGACATCCAGACAAATAACATTCCATTGCACGATGGCGCCTTTATCGTCGCGCATCGGCGCCGCGCGCATCTCGATCCAGCGATATTCGCCATCGAAACGCCGCAGACGATGTTTTCTGCGATAAGGTTCTCCGCTTTCCAACGAAAGCGCATACTGCTCCTTGACGCCCGCAAGGTCATCCGGATGAACGCCGGCATCGAACGTTGCATCCAGTCGGGATTTCGCCCTTCCGTCGAGTTCTTCAAGCTCGTAACCAAGGAAATCACGGAGTTGCTGGTTTCGATAGACCGGCTCGCCGTTTGGCGCAGCGCAATCGATCATGGCCGGCAGGGTTTCCACCAGTTGCCAGAGGAAACGTTCCCTCTCGCGCAATGCCTCCTGTGCGCGCATCTCCTCTTCGATGTCGATTGAAGCAAAGTACCACTGTACGATTGCGCCGTGCGCATTGCGCAAAGGCTGAGCGCGCGCCTCAATCCAGCGATAGTTGCCGTCCTTCAGGCGCCGACGAAACCGATTGACGAAGGGTTGGCCGGTCGCAAAGCCGTTCCTTGCGCGTGCAAACATTGTTGGAAAGTCGTCGGGGTGAGCCACTTCCCGGGCCAGTGCATCGAAGTCCTTGATCTGCGCCCCCGGCGCGCCAGCCTGATCCTGATATCGCTTGCTGACATAGGTCAGTTCGCCCGTTGGCGCGAAGCTCAAGGTGCTGAAGGGCATGGCCTCGATCATCTGCTCCAGCTGCTGCTTGCTGTTCCGCAGCGCTTCTTCTACCTGCATAATATCGTCTATATCGTGCGAGAGGCCGTACCACTGGAGGATACGTCCCTCCTCATCGCGCATCGGCTCAGCGCTCCCCTCCACCCAACGATAGACGCCATCGGCGCGTCGCAGTCGATACTTCATGGAGAATCGTTCGCCGGTCGCAACGCTGTGAAACAGCGCCTTTCTCATGCGCGTTTCGTCGTCTGGATGCACGACAGCCCCAATGATGGCAGCCAGAGGATGAACGCCTTCAACATTCGCGTTAACGACGTCCGGGCCCAGAAAGTCGATCAGTCGCTGGTTTAGAAAGTTCGGGACACCGTCGGGCGTCAACCGCCAGAGATAGCTGGGAACCATGTTCACAAGCAGCGAGAATTCCCGCTCGCGCGTGCGCAGAGCCTCTTCGGCCCTCTTGCGCTCTGTGATGTCGATAAAGCCGACGAGGCTCTTGTCGGCAATGGCGCCGGGCCGAGCGGTGGCGAAAACGACGTCCATGACGCTGCCGTCCATTCGCGCCACTCTGGTTTCTTCCTGGAAGACCTCTTCGCCGCGATAGCGTGCTTCGATGGAGCGGCGGATGGTGGCAAGGGACGGCTGCCAGTAGCGAGTGATCGAGCCGCCCATTTCTTCCGCGCTTTTTGCGCGGAACATGTCGACGACATGCTGGTTGGCCTCTTCGACCTCCAGCGCTTCCAGCGCGTGGCTGAGGAATTCGGGGTTCTCGTCGATGTAAGTTTCGAGACTGACGACGCCCTGTGCCCGCAATTCCTTGAACATCGGGATAAGCTTGCCTGCATCTATCTGGGCAAGACCGATGGGCATATAGTGGAAGAGTTCGCGGTAGCGACGCTCGCTCTGCTTGAGCGCCTCTTGCATTCGGACCTCATCATCGATGTCGATAGAGATTGCAAACCATTGCAAGACGGTTCCGCTTTCATCCCGCAAAGGTTCGGCCCTGCCATCGACCCACCGATAGGCGCCGTCCGCGCGCCGCATGCGATATTTTATGGAGTACGGTTCGCCCGTAGCCATGGACCTGCGAACGGCTTGCAGCAACCTATCGGCATCATCGGGATGGACGAGGGTTTGCACGGCCGTCACCAGCCCGCTTGCATTCGGCTTTTGCAACTGTTGCAGGTCAAGGCCGAAAAAATCGGTAAGACGCTTATTGAAGAACGTTGGCTCGCCTTCGGGGGTCAGCCGCCGGATATGAACTGGGACCATGTTCACGATCTGAGAGAGTTCCCGCTCTCTCTCCCGCAAAGCAGCCACGCTTTGTTGCAGATTCGACAATGCCAGTTGATGCTGGCGGGATATGGCGGCGACGATAAGCGCTGAAACGGCCGAAACTGCCAAGAAAAGCTGTAGCATGAACTGCTTGTGGCGCTGGGTCTCGTCGTCGCCGGCAAACGGACTGGTTCCGGATATCGTGAATATCGCCGTGATCAGTGTGAGGAGGACCAGGGCGACGACCGCACCCTCGAGTTCGAAGCGCACCGCGGCCCAAAGAAGCGGCGGCATGATGATGTATGCAAAGGGTAAGTAGCCACCGAGCGAGAGGGCGGCGACTCCAAGAAAAATCAGCGCAAGAACGCAGGCTTCCGCCAAACGCGCGGCCGAAAGCTCGGTCTTGTCGCGCCGGTTCTGGATTACGATGAATGTCAGCGGTGCAACGATCAAGACGCCGGTGGCGTCTCCAATCCACCAGAGCGGCCAAGCGCCGGTGAAGGTTTGCGACAATATGCCGAACCAGGCGAGTGTCGCACTTCCGACGGTGGCGCTCACCACCGGTGCAATTCCAGCACCCAGCACGATGAAAGCGAGAACCTCCCGCAAGGTTTCCAACCGCATCGATTTCTTTAAGGCCCAATTGACCAGCGAGGCACCGATGACTGCCTCCAGGGCATTGCCGACATATATCAGCGTGGCGGCAGGGAACGGGCTGTGGAACCACAGGACATTGCTTAGCATCTCGGCGAAACATCCCGCTAGAAGCCACCACGGCCAGCTCTGCCGTTGGACAAGAGCGAGCGTGGCAATGAAGAGCCCGCTAGGAGCCCAAAAGGAGATCCCGGTTCCAGGGACGATTGCCAGGGCGTGCGCAAAGCCGCAGCCCAGGACGTAGGCTACGACAAAGAGACCCAGATGCCAGGGGTGGGGACGATACGGCCAGATGAGCATCATCGGCTGCTCCGACAACAAATGAAACATAAGATCACCAGCGTCAGGGCGAGTCAGCTTCGAGTTTGGTGCTGGCGGTTGCGCGCACCCTAGTCTGGCAGCCGTGCGGCCGCAACTTGCGGAAATCCATGGTTGGGCGCTCCTTGAGAAATAGCGCCGAGCCTCAACGAGCTCCGCGACGTTGATCACCAAGGCTATGGGAAAGGCCCAGACACCAGGTCGCCAGACGAGTGATGCCTTGTCATGTGCCGGCAAAGCAACCGAGCGCTACGCGAATGACGATCCCAATGATCATCGCCGGACATTTATCGCGCACAGGAATTCGACCGAGCGCGACACCGGGCGATCGCCGCATGCGGATGCGTCAGCAGCAATAGCTCTACAGCGGCAGCAATCGTTCTGGCGCAGCCGTAGATCGCTTTCGATAGATCAAAGAGGACACGCCGGCATTGAGTGTGTCGCGATCGACTTTCACTCCGCTTCCCACCCACGAAGCGGAAGCCATCCACGACATAGAACAGAGGAGCGTTCAAAGATGAACCAGATGAGCAGCAATACTCAGGAGGCAAGCGTGAAACTGGAGAGCGCCTCACATATCGGTAGGTCCGCATCCGAGGAACTGGTGCCGTCACGCTACGCCGTACAAATCGGCGAGATTGAAGTCCTGGTGATCAGCGATGGTGTGCTACCTCTTCCAACCGCGATGCTGGGCCATAACGCCGAGCCGGCCGCCCGTGCCGCCTGGTTGGGCGACATGTTTCTGCCGCAGGACGCGTTCGACTGGGCGCTGAACGTCGTCGTAGTCCGTAGCGGCGAGCAGACCATTCTCATCGATGCTGGCCTGGGACTCGACCCCGATTTGAACTTGCCGCGTGCTGGGCAGTTGATGAAGCGGCTGGCGGCCGCCGGCATCGACCTCGCATCCGTAACCGACGTGGTACTGACCCACATGCACATGGATCATGTTGGCGGACTGCTGGTCGACGGGGTGAAGGAGCAGCTGAATCCGGATCTGCGGATCCACGTTGCCGCTGCCGAGGTTAAGTTCTGGGAGTCGCCCGATTTCACACACGCGGTGATGCCGGAGGGGTTCCCGGACGCGCTTCGGGCGGCCGCTAAGCGGTTCGTCAAAGATTATCAGAGTCACCTGCGGCTGTTCGAGGATGAGCATGAGGTGGCGCCGGGCGTGGTCGTGTCTCGCACCGGCGGGCATACCCCCGGACACAGCGTGGTCCGCGTGGCATCGGGCAAGGACCGTCTCATGTTTGCCGGCGACGCCGTGTTCGCGGTCGGATTCGACCACCCCGACTGGCACAACGGTTTCGAACACGACCCCGAGGAGGCGGCTCGCGTTCGCGTCCGGCTTTTGCAGGAGCTGGCGGCCACCGGCGAACTGCTGGTGGCAACACATATGCCGTTTCCTTCCGTTGGCCATGTCGCGGTCGATGGCGAGGCCTTTCGTTGGGTGCCGGTCTTCTGGGACTACTGACCGCTTGTGGAATTGAGGTCGAACCAGACGTGCAACTTTGAAGGCCGTGTTCAGCGCGGCCTTCAAATCCCTGACGCATCGGGCTTTCTCAAATTCCCCTGTCGAACGACGCGCACCGTATAGGCGCTCGCAAATGGAGCCTCTTATGAAAATCGTTATCATCGGCGGAACCGGCCTGATCGGTTCGAAGACTGCAGAGCGCCTGCGCAAGAAAGGGCATGAGGTCATTGCCGCTGCCCCGAAAACCGGCGTCAATACCCTGACCGGCGAGGGCTTGGCGGAGGCACTGAAGCATACAGAGGTGGTTATCGACCTCGCGAACTCCCCATCCTTCGAGGACAACGCCGTGCTCGAATTCTTTCAGAAAGCGGGCAAGAACCTGATGGCGGCGGAATTGGCAGCCGGCGTAAAGCACCATGTCGCGCTCTCCATCGTCGGCGCAGATCGGTTGCCGGAAAGTGGCTATCTTCGAGCCAAGATTGCTCAGGAAAAGATCATTCGGGCAGCCGGCATACCCTATACGATCGTGCGGTCCACACAGTTCATGGAGTTTCTCGGCGGTATCGCCGAGGCGGGCACGGTCAACGGCACTGCTCGCCTGTCGACGGGTTCGTTGCAGCCGATAGCGTCCGAAGACGTCGCCGATTTCGTGACGGAGGCGGCCGTTGCCGCGCCGGCGAACGGCATCATCGAAATCTGCGGGCCCGAGCACGCTCGTCTTTGCGATTTTGCCGCGCGCTATCTCAAGGCGATCGGAGATTCCCGCACCGTCATCGCAGATCCGGATGCCCGGTATTTTGGGGCAAAGCTGGAAGAGGGTTCACTCGTCTCCGACAAGCACCCTCGCGTCGGCCGCATCGGTTTCGATGAGTGGTTTGCGACGACGCGCAGCAAGTAACGATCGGCGCACCGGCGGTCTATTGAGCAGCCCGGTGCCCCAGTCACGAAAGGATGGAAGACATGATCAAGACATTGCATTTTGCCGTCGCCTTGGCGGCTCTTCTCTCAGGTGCGGCGCTCGCACATGATTCGCCAGGTGGCGATGAGGGCGCGAAGGTTACGCTCGTCTATGAGCATGAATTGCCGAACGTTCCTGGCAAGAGCGTGAAGGGCGTTCTCGTCGAATACGATCCGGGCGGCTTTTCGGAGGGCCATACGCATCCAGTATCCGCCTTCATTTACGCTACCGTTCTCGAGGGCGCGATCCGCAGTCAGGTCAATGACGGTCCCGTCACTGTCTATAGCGCGGGTGAAAGTTTTTCGGAATTGCCAGGCGATCGCCACGGAATCAGCGAAAACGTCAGCAAGACCAAGCCGGCAAAGCTGCTCGCCGTCTTTGTGGTCGATACCGCTGAAACGGAACTGACCTTCCCGATCAAGGAATAGACCATCAGGCCGGGCCTCCACTGTTGGCGCCCGGCCTGATCTTTGATTCAACCACAATCGGTGATCTGTGCCATGTTTGGTGATGACAACGCCGTACCGCTTGTCCTGGTCAACTTTCTGGGAGTTGCCGGGATTCTCGTCTGGCACATCCAGGGCGTCACCCGACCGACGGACCGTCTGATCGTCCAGATTCTATTCTTCAGCGCCATGAGCGCGGTGCTTTACCTTGGGGGTATCGCTCCGTATCGGCCTGATGGCGTCTATTTGCAGGGCATTGAAGCGCTGCTTTCAAAATCGGCCAGAATCCTGTGGTGGACCCATCTCGCCTGGGCCGTCATCGGTTTCATCCAGATCTACGTCAGATTGAACCGCAGGCCGCGGGAAGCACACCTCATCCAGGATATGGCCATTGCCACCATCTATCTTGGTGTGGCGCTTTCCGTTGTAGGCTTCGTCTTCGGCATGCCGGTCGGCACCTTGGTCACGACCTCCGGCGTCATCGCCGTTATCTTCGGCCTTGCGTTACAAAATACGCTCAGCGATGTCTTCTCCGGCATCGCGCTGACACTCGGCAGAGCCTATGCGATAGGGGACTGGATTGAGTTGACCGACGGAACCGAAGGACGCGTCATCGAAACCAACTGGCGCTCCACCAACCTGTTGACCGCTACCCACAATGTCGTCGTGCTACCGAACAGCGTCTTGGCAAAGCAGGGCATGACAAATCTCAGCCGCCCCGACGAGACCCACCTGATCACGCTCCGTGTGCGCGTCGCTGCAACGCAAAGACCGCGTGTCGTCGAGGAAATCATGCGGTCTGTGCTGCAATCCAGTGTCCTCGTCAACAAGAGCCCGCCGCCGGTCGCTGCCCTGAAAGCAATCGATGCCATCGCCATCGAAATAGAACTTCAATTCCGCGTGGACAACGTGGCAATCCGAACTCCTGCCAAGAATGAGATCATCGACCTCCTTCATGACCAATGCGGAGCGAACGGGCTTTCGCTCGCTATACCGGCTGAAAGCCTTGCTTTCATGCCTTCACCGATCGACGATCAATCATCCCGGCCGGTCCGGGTCACCGGCTCATAAGATCGTAGCCAGTTGTAGCGATCTCGCTTGCCCTGGTACAGGAAGTCTAACCGAATTACGCGGTTCACTGATGTTCGGAGGCCGTCGCGGCAAATGCGCCCTGCGGATGGCCCGTTTGGTGAGCATCGGTGCGACCTGCAAAAAGCGGTCGGGGGATTGTGGGCTGTCAAACGCGTCAATATGGCTCAGTTTGAGCGGAGTGACGGTCTCGCCGCGAACCCTGGCCTGCCTGCGATGTCGATGGTTGTAGGTGCAGCCACGGATAGAGATGCCGGTGATGCACGCAAAGCTGGAATCGCATCCACGAGATGCTCCCCGATCGGCTCCGCATCGCGCCACAGAAGCTTATCCATGAACCGACGGGGTGCCTCACGAGCAGGCCCGAATGTGGAAAGCTGCGCTCTTGCTCAGAGCGCAGCTCGCAATCAGAGGTTCGTCACACGCTCCGGATCGGCAGAAGCCAGTGCAGCGGCACGCTCGGGCTTCGGCGGATAGATCCAGACGGTGTTGATCTCCTGCTTTGTCGCCTTCGCTTTCTCGCCGACCATCTCCACCTTTCGATCCCAACCCCGGGTAAAGAGGGCCCCGGCATCGCCGAGGTCAAGGCAGGTGACATAGGCTTTCTGATGGTATTGCCGTGCCGGTACGCCTAACAGTTCGGCAGCGGCATTGTTGCCCGCGAAGGCGCCCATGCGTGTGGCGTGCTGGCACGACATCAGTGCGTAGTTGCCGCAGTCGTCGCAAGCAGCGCGCGCAGCATCCCCGGTGGCGAAGACGCCTGGCACGGACGGTACACGCAAGCAGCCGTCGACCAGTAGCCGGTCGAACTTGTCACGTTCGCCGGGAATTTTAGTGGTAATCGGATTGGCCCGCATGCCTGCCGCCCAGATCACGGTCATGGTTTCGATATGCTCGCCAGTACTCAGCGTCACGCCGGACTTGTCGAGCGACGAAACTCCAGCGTTGAGCCGCGTCTCCACGCCGAGGCTGCGCAGCGCTTCCTCAATGATCGGGCGAGGGCCTTCACCCATGTCGGGGGCGACCGCGCTGCTGCGGTCGATGATGATGACGCGCGGATTGGCGGTTTTGTCGAATAGGGTCCGCAGCCGCGAAGGCATCTCGGTCGCCGCCTCGATACCTGTGAACCCGGCGCCGGCAACGACGATGGTGTCACGCGCGGCCGAGGCCGGCAGCTTAGCAAGCTCGTGGAGATGGCGATCGAGGGCAATGGCGTCATCGACATTGTCGATGCTGAAGGCGTATTCGGCGAGGCCCGGAATATTCGGGCGGAACAGCCGGCTGCCGGTTGCGAGCACAAGGCGATGATACTGAAGGGACTTTCGTTCTCCCGCGGCGTTGACGACCTCTACGGTGCAGGCCTTCGTATCAACCGCTTCGACACTACCCTGCACGTAGGCGATATCGACGGCGTCAAATACATTCTGCAAAGGCGCCGTCAGGGTCTCGGGATTCGGCTCGTAAAGCCGTGGGCGGATGACAAGCGTCGGTTCCGGGGATACCAGCGCGATTTCAAGCTCTTCGGCCGAGACGCCTTCGATATCGCGCAGACGGGCTGCGGAAAGTGCAGCGTACATGCCGGCGAAACCGGCGCCTACAATCACAAGTCTCATAATGTCTACTCCGTGTCCTGGGGTTTGCGCGCCACCGTTGCCGCTCCGAATGGGAGACGGTTGACGCAGCGCGGGTTGTTGAAGTGACGTTGCTCAGGCCGTGACGAAGGCCAGTATGTCGGCGTTGACGATATCTGCATGGGTCGTGCACACCCCATGCGGCAGCTTCTCGTAAATCTTCAGTGTCGCGGCCTCGATCAGCTTCGCCGACAATAGAGAGGAGGTGCCGATCGGAACGATCTGGTCGTCATCGCCATGCAACACCAATGTCGGTACGGAGATGCTCTTCAGGTCTTCGGTGAAATCCGTCTCCGAGAATGCCTTGATACCTTCGTAATGCGCTTTGGCGCCGCCCATCATGCCCTGACGCCACCAATTTGCGATGACCGCCTGCGAAGGCTCGGCACCCGGGCGGTTGTAGCCGTAGAATGGGCCACTCGGAAAATCTCGATAGAACTGTGAACGATTGGCGGCCAGTTGGCTGCGTAGTCCGTCGAATACTTCGAGCGGTAAACCGCCGGGATTGGCGGCGGTCTTCAGCATCAGGGGCGGCACTGCCGCAATCATAACGAGTTTGGCAACGCGGTTCTTGCCATAGCGCGCGACATACCGCGCGGCTTCACCACCGCCGGTCGAGTGACCGACATGGACCGCGTTACGAAGATCGAGGTGGTCGATCAGTGCGGCGACGTCGGAGACGTAGTGATCCATGTCGTGGCCCTCGCTCGCCTGGCTCGATCGGCCATGACCGCGGCGATCGTGAGCGATCACGCGAAAGCCCTTACCGAGGAAGAAGAGCATTTGATTATCCCAATCATCAGAGCTGAGGGGCCAGCCATGGTGAAAGACGATGGGTTGCGCGGACTTCGGTCCCCAATCCTTGTAGAAAATCTGAACGCCGTCGCTGGTTGTAATGGAGGCCATTGTATTGATCCTTTGCACATATTTGTTTTACGCCGCCCATCGAAGTGAAGGGGCAGTGGCTAAAATCGGCCATGCTGGCCGCTACAGGTCGCCGCACGCGATCGACCCGCAGTCCGAGCCCAGACCATCCCGTGTCGCCAGGATTATTTGGCTTGGGCGCAATGATGGTTTAGCGAAGCAGGACTGCGGCTGCGCCAGAGGGATTGGCGCCGTTAAAGCGCAATTGCGGTTTAGCGATCGCGCCGACGCACATCGCCCGGTCCCTTATCGGTCAGCTTTCGAAAGAGTGGCCGAAACTGGGCGCGCAGGAAAAACGGGGGCGTGCGGACATAGTAATCACGCGGTCGAGCCGAGTGCATCGAAGAATAACGAACGGTTTCGGAAACGAAGACGAGAGGAACTTAACCGTCAGCGTGGCTGCGCCGCCAATCGGTCGGTGTTTCGCCGGTCAATTTACGGAACGCAGCCGCGAATGCAGTTTGCGAGGCGTAACCGAGGGAGGCCGCGATCGAAGCCACCGAATTTGCTGGATTGCGCAGCATGTTTATGGCCTGCTCAAGCCGATATTGACGCAGCCAGTTGTGCGGGGAGAGCCCGGTGCTTTCCTTGAACGCGCGACAGAAATGAAAACGTGACAGCCCGGAATCAGCTGCGAGGGCTGCGAGGGAGACGTCCGCATCGGCATCGGACCGCAATCGTTCGATGGCCCGGCGCAGCACATTCGGCGCCAGGCCGCCGAGCGCTGGTTGGTAGCTCGGCGCCTTGCCGGTATGCGCAGCCAGCAGGCGTGTGGCCAGAAGATCAGTTAGCTGTTGCCTGAAAAGTGTATCCAGTGCCCTATTGCCTTCCAGGACATCGGCTGCGCTCAGGAGCAACCGAGACGTAATGGGGTCCGGATGCGCCGTTCGCTCCAGAAGATCGGTCGGCGTGAAAGTATCGGCTGCCTCGGCAATGCGTGTCAGTGTCGTGTGAGGGAGATAGAGCTGAACGACATCGACCGGCTTTGGAATATCCCAGCGGGAGCTCGACCCGGCCGGGATGATTATCACAACCCCACGACGAAACGTGCCACTCTCGACCGATCTTCCTGACCGTCGTTCCATGCGCTGCACTGTGCCGTTGTAAGCCATGATGACGTGGTCGGTCATGGGCTCGACGACGTCATGCAAGGGGCCATGATTCCAATGGGCAATTGCACCGCCGGAGGAATCCGCCGCAAGATGAATAGGGGCTGTCCGCAGAACGCGCGACATCTCAGTTGCAGGTGCGTGATCGGCAACCCGCATGCCGTCCGCGGTCGCCCGGGTTGGAGCATTCGCTTCGCTCTCGCGGGATTTGCGGGAGTAAGGCGCGCTCATGACTGCGCGCTCGTCGACTGACGGTGCTCACATATGACCCCGCCAACAATTGCAGGATCGATGGGCATCCGCATGTGATGGCCGACACTGCCAGTCCTACTGCCCATGATATCCCGAATGTCGCGAGCAATGTCGCGGTGCTTTGGTTGTTCGCGCGTTGTGTGATGCAGGGGAAAATATAAGAACTCTCGGAGGGGGGAAATCTATCCTCCAGGATAGGTTGCCTTCGCGATCGGACCTCGTTCTCGATCACGCGGGCTTCAGCGTCCCGCGATGCGCCGCCAGCCTGAGGGGCGGATGTAAAGGCATTAGGCGGTTTCACGCCGGGAGCCACCGCTGACGATCGTTTGCTCCATCACGATGGCGCGGCCTTGACGCGATAAGTGAGCGTATTGCGGCAGGGGTGGAGACGTCAGGCGCCTCCCGAGGGACTTTGGCCCAGCCGATAGGGGAGCTCGTTCAGATCAGCGAAATGCTTGCCTCGGCCGTTTGCTTATCGTGCGGTTCCGCCCTAAGTCTTTGAAGCTACGCACTCCCGACGGAAACCGCTACACGCTTCCTGCACTTGCTACTCGGCGATGATGTCGCGGCCGACCTCCGTGATGCGGCGTTTGCCGCAGAGCGCCATGGTCGTATCCATCTCCTTGCGGATGATGTCGAGCGCGAGCGTGACGCCTTCCTTGCCGAGCGCGCCGAGGCCGTAGAGGAACGGGCGGCCGATATAGGTGCCTTTCGCACCGAGCGCGATCGCCTTCAGGACGTCCTGGCCGGAACGAATACCGCCGTCGAGGTGTACCTCGATCTGGTCGCCGACGGCGTCGACGATGCGCGGCAACATGCTGATCGAGGAATGCGCGCCGTCGAGCTGACGGCCGCCATGGTTCGAGACAATGATCGCGTCGGCGCCGGTCTTAGCCGCCATTTTCGCGTCTTCCGGATCGAGAATGCCCTTGAGGATCAGCGGACCGCCCCAGCGCTCCTTGATCCACTCGACGTCCTTCCAGGAAAGCTGCGGGTCGAACTGCTCGTTCGTCCAGGCCTGAAGCGAGGAGAGGTCGGTTACGCTCTTGGCGTGGCCGAGAATGTTGCGGAAGGTACGGCGGTTGGTGCCGAGCATCTTCATGCACCAGCCGGGCCGCCTCGCCATCATCCAGAGGTGTTTCGGCGTCAGTCGCGGCGGCGCGGACAGGCCGTTGCGAAGGTCCTTATGGCGCTGGCCGAGGATCTGCAGGTCGAGCGTCAAGACCAGCGCGGAACACTTCGCGGCCTTGGCCCGGTCGATCAGATTAAGCACGAATTCGCGCTCGCGCATGACATAGAGCTGGAACCAGAACGGCTTCGTCGTCACCGAGGCGACGTCCTCGATCGAGCAGATGCTCATGGTCGACAGCGTGAACGGGACGCCGAAAGCCTCGGCCGCCTGGGCCGCCAGCATCTCGCCGTCGGCATGCTGCATGCCCGTCAGGCCGGTGGGCGCGAGCGCGACCGGCATCGAAACCTTCTGCCCGATCATCGTCGTTTCGAGCGACCGGTCGGACATGTCGACCAGCACCCGCTGACGCAGCTTGATCCCGGCGAAATCCTCCTCGTTGGCGCGGTAGGTTCCCTCCGTCCATGCGCCGCTGTCCGCATAATCGAAGAAAAGCTTCGGCACGCGCCGTCTGGCCAGGGCCTTGAGGTCCCGTATTTCGAGAATCTGCGTCATGGATCGGCCTCATCGAGTGAATGACAGGCGAGCCCTTATCATGATTTCGGAGGACTTGTAATAGACGCAGAAAACAAGAGGTCAAAAAATCTTACCTCTTGTTTTCAGGGCTGCTCAATCGGCGCCAAGGGTCGATTTACAAGGCTTTCCGGCGACGTAGGTCTCGACCACGGCGCGGTCGTCGCCCATCGTCTGCAGCAGAAAGAGTTCGTCGGCCAGCGAATTGACCACTTCGGCCCTGAGCGCCATTGCGGGCGTCGCCGCCATGTCGAGCACCGTAAGGTCCGCATCGGATCCGGGCTCGAGCGTGCCGATGCGGTCGGCAAGAGACAGTGCCTCGGCATTGCCGCGGGTCATCATGTAGAAGCTGTCGAAGGGGTTCAGCCTTTCGCCCTGCAACTGCAGGATCTTGTAGGCCTCGTCGAGCGTCTTCAGCATCGAGTAGCTGGTGCCGCCGCCGATGTCCGAGGCGACGGAAACGCGCACCGGTTTTTGGCGGCGCTTCAGCGCCCGCAGCGGAAACAGGCCGGAACCGAGGAAGAGATTGGAGGTCGGGCAGAAGACGGCCACCGAGCCGGTCTCGCTCATCGCATCCGCCTCGCGCTCGGAGAGGTGGATGCAATGACCGAACAGGCTTTTCGGTCCCAGCAGACCATAGCGGGCGTAGACGTCGGTATAGTCGGTCGCCTCCGGATAGAGTTGCGAGGTATAGGCGATTTCGTCGCGGTTCTCCGAGAGATGCGTCTGCACATGCAGGTCGGGAAACTCGCCGACGAGCGATTTTGCGACCTCCATCTGCTCCGGCGTCGAGGTGATGGCGAAACGGGGGGTGATCGCCACATGGTTGCGGCCCTTGCCATGCCAGTCGGCAATGACGGAGCGGGTCTCGTCATAACTCATTTCCGGCGTGTCGAGCAGGCCCTGAGGCGCATTGCGGTCCATCATCACCTTGCCGGCAACCATGCACATGCCGCGCTTCAGGCTCTCGGCGAAGAAGGCGTCGGCGGAGGTCTTGTGCACCGAACAGTAGGCCGTCGCCGTCGTCGTGCCGTGGCGGATCATCTCGTCGAAGAAATGGCGGGCGATCCGCTCCGCATGCGCCGTTTCGACGAAGCGGCATTCCTCGGGAAAGGTGTAGGTGTTCAGCCATTCGAGCAGATCGGCCGCGTAAGAAGCCATCACCTGCATCTGCGGAAAATGCAGATGCGTGTCGATGAGGCCCGGCACGATCAGATGCGGGCGGTGATCGAGCTCGGGGACATCCTCGGGTGCTGCCGCCTTGACCGCTGCATAGGCGCCGGATGCCATGATCACGCCGTTCTCGACGAGAAGGGCGCCGTCGCTTTCGTAAGCATAGGCAGCACTGTCTTCGATGCCTTGAGGTTCGCGATGGAAGCTCAGCAGGCGGCCGCGAATGAGGGTGGATGTCATCGTGTCTCCCCGACGGCGCTTTCGAACCAGGCCGTCACCAACCTGCGCTCTTCCACCGTCATGTCGCTTATGTTGCCGGGCGGCATGGCATGGCTGCGTCCCGCCTGGATATAGATTTCCCGCGCACGGGCAGCAATTTCGGCGTCGCTTTCGAGCATGACGCCGTTGGGAGCCCGAACGATTCCTTCATAGACCGGATCGGCCGCGTGGCACATGCTGCAGCGGGTCGAGATCGTTTCCCGGACTGCGGGGAAATGCGCGTTTTCCGCAAAGCGCCTGAAGGCCGGTGCCGTCTCGGCTCGCTCTTCTCCCGTCAGTATTTTCGGCGCCGTCGAGAGCCACATGATCAGGATGAAAAGGAGTGTGGTGACGAGCCAGGTCCAGGTCGGCTTGCCCTTGCGCGCATGCGTGGTGTTGAACCAATGACGGATCGTCACGCCCATCAGGAAGACGAGCGCCGCGATGATCCAGTTGAAGGCCGTCGCGAAGGCGAGCGGATAGTGGTTCGAGAGCATGAAGAAGATGACGGGCAACGTCAGGTAGTTGTTGTGCAGCGAACGCTGCTTCGCCTGCGCGCCGAGCCGTGGATCCGGCATGCGGCCGGCGATCAGGTCGGCGACCACGATCTTCTGGTTGGGGATGATGATCAGGAAGACGTTGGCCGACATGATGGTGGCGGTGAAGGCGCCGAGATGCAGGAAAGCGGCGCGGCCGGTGAAGACCTGGGTATAGCCCCAGGCCATGGCGACCAGGACCAGATAGAGCAGCGCCATCAGTCCCCAGGTGCTCTTCCCGATCGGCGATTTGCAGAGAAGGTCATAGAGGACCCAGCCGAGACCGAGCGAGGCGAGCGAGATCAGGATCGCGGTGGTGGCCGAAATGTCCAGGACATGCCGGTCTATGAGGAAGAGGTCGGCGCCGCCGTAATAGACGATGCAGAGCATGGCGAAGCCCGAGAGCCAGGTCGCGTACGACTCCCACTTGAACCAGGTGAGGTGCTCCGGCATGGCGGCCGGCGCCACCAGATATTTCTGGATGTGATAGAAGCCCCCGCCATGGACCTGCCACTCCTCGCCATAGGCGCCCGGAGGCAGATGATCGCGTTTTACGAGACCAAGATCGAGCGCGATGAAATAGAAGGACGAGCCGATCCAGGCGATGGCGGTGACGACATGCAGCCAGCGGACGGCGAAGGCCAGCCATTCCCAGGCAATGGCGAATTCATACATTCGGGGTCCCTTTTCTCTCCGTTGACGCAGCTTGCGAGAAAAAGCCGAAACGGGAAAGGGGCGTTCTCGGCAATCCACTCTGCAGGTTCAGGCGCCGCAATCCTGATTGAACTCTGAAAGAATCCAGTCGCGAAAATTGCGGATCTTCGGGACGTTGCGTCGAGCATGCGGATAGACCAGCCAATAGTCGTGGCCATCGCTGCCGCGCAAATCGAAGGGCTGATAAAGCCGACCGAGCGCGACGTCATCGGTATAGAATTGAGGAGTGAGGATCGCAACGCCTTGCCCGGCGATCGCGGCGCCTGCTTCGAAGGACTGGGCGCCGAGCCGTGTCGGGACCCGACCGTCGAGGTCCGCGTCGTGGACGCCGGCAGCGCGAAACCACTGCGGCCACCAGCGGTCCTGAGGGTCGATGATGCGCAGCTTCAGGAGGTCGCGCGGTTCATTCACGCCGCCGATCGTCGCGGCGAGCGCGGGACTGAGCATCGGCGTAAACTCTACTTTCATCAGTCGATGGCTGACGAGACCCGGCCAAACGCCCAACCCGGACCGGATTGCCACGTCCACTGCCTCTTTGCTGAAGTCGATCATCGCATCATTCGCCGACAGCCGAACGGCCATGTTCGGCTGGGCGAGCTGGAAGGTGCCGATATGGCGGGCGAGCCATTGCGAGGCGAAGGTCGCAGTCGAACTGATGAGCAGGGCCGACGCTGCATCGCCGCGCGCGGAGGCGACCGCCTCCTGCATCAGTTCGAAGGCTTCCGTCACCTTCGGCGCCAGGCGTTGGCCGACTTCGGTCAGTGCGATCTGGCGGGGACGCCTCAGGAACAGCGGCTCGCCGACGCTCTCTTCGATGAGTTTGATCTGGTAGCTGACGGCCGTCTGGGTCATGCCGAGCTCGTTGCCGGCCTTGGTGAAGCTGCCGAGCCGGGCGGCGGCTTCGAAGACCCTCAGCGCATTCAGCGGGAACTGCTTCGACATCTTCATGGATAAGGTCTCTTGATGCATACAGACGGATGTTCGATTGGAATTCGAGCATCTTTCCCGGCATCCTGCAAGTCAACTTCACCGCTTGCAAAGGGTGCTCAGATGTCTTGCGATACATTGGAATATACTGAAAGAAAACCACTCCTCTCGTTGAACGGGGCGATGCGGCTTGCCGCATCAGCCCTGCGGCGGGTGCGAGGGCGCAGCGCGCGGCTCGATCTGGAATCGACATCCGATTACATGAAGAGAGATTTGGGCTTCATGGATGGTCGCGAACCGCGGCCGGACGATGAAATCCTGCGATAGGGGGAAATATCCTCGATGCGGTTCAGGTCCCTCTAAGCCGCTCCACCGCCATCAGGACACGCTCGGGCGTTGCCGGCGTATCGAGCCGGGGGCACTCGCGATAGTCGGCGACGCTGGCGACGGCCATCGACAGGGCCTCGACCACCGAGATCGGCAGCATGAGGGGCGGCTCTCCCACGGCCTTCGACCTGCCGATCGTCTTTTCCGCGTTTTCCGACCATTCGGTGAGGCGCACGTTGAAGATCTTCGGCCGATCCGAGGCAAGGGGTATCTTGTAGGTCGAGGGCGCATGCGTCCTCAGCCGTCCCTTCTCGTCCCACCAGAGCTCTTCCGTCGTGAGCCAGCCCATCCCCTGGACGAAGCCGCCTTCGATCTGGCCGAGATCGATCGCCGGATTGAGTGAACGGCCCACGTCATGCAGCACGTCGACGCGATCGACCATGTATTCGCCTGTCAGCGTATCGATTGAGACCTCGGAAACGGCCGCGCCATAGGCAAAGTAGTAGAAGGGTGTGCCGCGGCCGGCGGCCCTGTCCCAGTGGATGCCAGGCGTCGCATAGAAGCCGGCGGCGGAGAGCTGGACACGTGCACCGTAGGCCTCCTGCACGAACTGTGCAAACGGTACGAGCTCGTCACCGATCCTGACATGATTGGCGATGAAGGTGACGTTTTCGGCCGTCGTCTGCCAGCGCTCGGCCGCAAAGGCGACGAGGCGCTCCTTGATCTGACGCGCCGCATCGAAGGCAGCCATGCCGTTGAGGTCGGAGCCGGAGGAGGCGGCGGTCGCAGACGTATTCGGCACCTTGCCGGTCGTCGTCGCGGTTATTTTCACCCTGTCGATGTCTATCTGGAAACTGTCTGCAAGGACCTGCGCCACTTTCGTATAGACGCCCTGGCCCATTTCGGTGCCGCCGTGGTTCAGGTGGACCGAACCGTCCGTGTAGATGTGGACGAGGGCGCCGGCCTGATTCAGATGGGTGAGGGTGAAGGAGATGCCGAATTTCACCGGCGTCAATGCAATCCCCTTGCGGATCACGCGGCTCGATCTGTTGAATTCGATGATCGCCGCCCGGCGCGCCTGATAGTCGGCGCTCGCTTCCAGCTCATCGACGATCCGGCCGATGATGTTGTCTTCGATCTTCTGGTGATAGGGCGTGACGTTGCGGCCGGAATGCGCGTCGCCATAGAAGTTCAGCTTTCGGATTTCGAGCGGGTCCTTGCCGAGGGCGTAAGCGATCTCCTCGATTATCCGCTCGCCGCCGAGCATGCCCTGCGGCCCGCCGAAGCCGCGAAAGGCAGTGTTGGAGACCGTATTGGTCTTAAGCGGTTGGGAGGTGAGCTTCACATGCGGATAGAAGTAGGCGTTGTCCGCATGGAAAAGGGCGCGGCCGGTGACCGGGCCGGAGAGATCGGCGGAGAAGCCGCACCGCGCGGCATAATTCGCCTGGACCGCCTTGATGCGTCCCTCCTCGTCGAAGCCGACATCGTAATCGACCAGGAAATCGTGCCGCTTGCCGGTGGCGGTCATGTCGTCGTCCCGGTCCGGGCGGAACTTGACGGCGCGGCGAAGCTTGCGCGCGGCGACGGCGGCGAGTGCCGCAAACTGGTTGCCCTGCGTCTCCTTGCCGCCGAAGCCGCCGCCCATGCGGCGGACATTCACCGTGACGGCGTTGGATGGAACGCCAAGCACTTGCGCGACCATACGCTGGACTTCGCTCGGATGCTGCGTCGACACCCAGACTGCCATTTCGTCGTCCTCGCCGGGAATAGCAAGCGCGATATGGCCTTCCAGATAGAAGTGCTCCTGGCCCCCGATTCGCATGTGCCCCTGGATGCGGCGGGGCGCCCGCTCCAGCTCCCCTTCGGCGTCGCCGCGCTCGAGTGTCAGCGGGGGGGTCACCAGTTCGCCGCCGGTTGCCACGGCATCGATGACATCGATCGCCGGCAGGAAGTCACGATAGGTGATCCTGGCGAGCCGCGCGGCGCGACGGGCGATGTCGCGCGTTTCGGCGATGACCGCGAAGGCCGGCTGGCCATGGAACTCCACCCGCCCGTCGGCTAGCACCGGCTCGTCGTGCAGATGGGTGGGGCTGATGTCGTTGGAATGCGGCATGTCCCTGGCGGTGATCACGCAAACGACGCCGGGCACTGCCGCGACGTCGGAGAGGTCCATCTCCAGGATTTCCGCATGCGCCCGGTCCGTGAGGCCGAGCGCGCCATGCAGCGTGCCGGCGGGTTCCGGCATGTCGTCGATATAATCCGCGGTGCCCGCCACATGCTTGTGGGCGCTATCGTGACGGAGCGGTGCGTGCATCGGGCCGGTGATGGTGCGGGCTTCGAGGGTGGACTTATCCATGCCGCGAGCTCCCATGCATGGAGAGGCCCCTCATCCGGCCTGCCGGCCACCTTCTCACCGTTTTGACGGGGAGAAGGGACGTTGCCGCGCCGCCCTCGTCCGCTCTCCGCGCCAGTGGGGAGAGAATTAGGGTGGGCAGCCATTCCCGCCAACCGGTGAGGGGCAATTTCGACTCGCCGATATTGCGACGGGTACTCATGCCACCTCCTCGAACCGCTGAAGCTGCACCGTTTCCCCCATGCTCTCGAGGAAAAAGCGCATCAGCAGGTTTTTCGCCGCCAGCATGCGATAGGCGCCGGTGGCGCGCCAGTCGGTGATCGGCTGGTAATCGGTCTCGAAGGCGGCTTGCGCCTTGCGGATCGTCTCCTCGTTCCATGGCTGACCGACAAGGGCGGCTTCGACGGTCTTCGCCCGCTTCGGCGTTGCCGCCATGCCACCGAAGGCTATTCTTGCGGCTTTCACCCGGTCGCCGTCGAACGCGATGCGGAAGGCGCCGAGCAGGGCGGAAATATCTTCGTCGCGGCGCTTCGAGATCTTGTAGGCGGCAAAACGCTCGTTCGCGGGCAGAGCCGGGACGAAGAGGCTCTCGACGAATTCTCCGGGCCTGCGATCCTGCTTGCCATAGGCGATGAAGAAATCCTCGAGCGGAAGCGTGCGCTGACCGTCCTTCGAGCGCAGGGTAACCGTCGCGCCGAGAACGATCAGGGGCGGCGGGCTGTCGCCGATCGGCGAGCCGTTGGCGATATTGCCGCCGATCGTGCCCATGTTGCGCACCTGGTCGCCGCCGATGCGGTCGAGCAGCCGGCCGAAGGACGGATAGGCTGAGGAAAGGGCCTCGTGCGCCGCCGTATAGCTTACGCCTGCACCGATCGTCAGCCCTGCTTTCGAGCTTTCGACCCGCTGCAGTTCGGCGATGCCGTTGATGAAGACCACCGGATTGAGCGTGCGCATCTGCTTCGTCACCCAGAGCCCGACATCGGTGCAGCCGGCGACGATCGTCGCGCTGGGATGATCCGAGAGAACGCCTGCAAGATCCGCAGCATCCACGGGTACGATCAGACAGTCCGCGCCGCTGCGGACGACGATCCTCTCCGTTTGCCCCAGCGCCTGGAGGCGCGCCGTAACCGCTTCCCGCGTGCGGGTGATCGGGTCGAAGAGAACGGCCGGGCGCTCCGCCGCCGCGGCTTCCGCCGCGCGCACGATCGGTTCGTAGCCGGTACAGCGACAGAGATTGCCCTGCAGCGCCTTTTCTATCGCCCCGCGGCTTGGTTTTTCAGTGGTAAGCCAGAGCCCGTAAAGCGACATCACGATCCCCGGAGTGCAGAAGCCGCATTGGGAACCGTGAAAATCCACCAGTGCCTGCTGCACCGGATGAAGCGTGCCGTCTGCAGCGGCCAGGTGCTCGACCGTCACCACATGCGTGGCATTCAGCGATCCTGTGAAGCGGATGCAGGCGTTGACGCTTTCATAGACGAGGTTTTCGGCTCCGCTGCCATCCCTGGAAAGCCGGCCGATGAGCACCGTACAGGCGCCGCAATCGCCCTCCGCGCAGCCTTCCTTGGTGCCGGTGAGGCGCCGCTCCAGCCTCAGAAAATCGAGCAGCGTCGCTGTCGGCGCCACGTCGGAAAGGGCGATCTCGGTGTCGTTCAGGATGAAGCGGATGCTGTCGGATGCCTGTGCCATGCCACTTCCTTGTCCCTCAGCCGTCGATTACTGCGCCGTCCAGCCGCCATCCATCGAGACATGCGTGCCGGTGATCTGGGCGGCATCGTCGCTTGCAAGATAAAGCGCCAGGGAGGCAACCTGTTCGACGGTGATGAACTTTTTCGTCGGCTGTCCCTTGAGCATCACCTCGTTGATCACCTGCTCCTCGGTGATGCCGCGCGTTCTCGCCTGATCCGGTATCTGCTTTTCGACGAGCGGCGTCAGAACGTAGCCGGGGCAGATCGAGTTCACACTGATGCCGTTCTCCGCCACCTCCAGCGCCACGGTCTTCGTCAACCCCATGATACCATGCTTGGCGGCGACATAGGCGGACTTGAAGGGGGAGGCCACGAGGCCGTGTGCGGACGCGATATTGATGATCCGGCCCCAGCCTTTTGTCTTCATCGGCGGAATGGCGGCGCGAATAGTGTGAAAGGAGGAGGAGAGGTTGACGGCGATGATCCGGTCCCATTGGTCGACGGGAAAATCCTCGATCTTTTCGACGAACTGCACGCCGGCATTGTTGACGAGGATATCGGCGCCGCCGAAGCGATCGGCAACCGTCGCCATCATGTCGGCAATTTCGGAGGGCTTGGTCATGTCGGCCGGGTGATGAAGCACCGTACCGGAGCTCAGGCCTGCGACTTCGTCCGTGACGGCTCTGATCTCGTCCGGCGCACCGAAGCCGTTCAGGACGATATTGGCGCCGGTCTTTGCCAGGGTCCGGGCGATCGCCAATCCGATGCCGCTCGTGGAACCCGTTATCACCGCAGTTCTGGTCATTCCCGCTCTCTCCGTCCTGATGCCGCACAGGTTATTGCGACGCAACAGCATCAGCCTACGCGCAAATGCGCGGCAGTGACAATTGTGTTTTTCCGCCCGGCAAAGCAGAGTCCCTGTCCGCGACAGCACTTGGCAAAAGTTGCGTTTTGTTTTCGTTTGACATTCGTTTTTCTATCGTATTGAAGTCGTTCGAATGTCGCCCTCGAGGAAGGGCGAGGGGGCGGTATAAGGAAAGCGTATGCGGGCTTCCGCTCGCATTCCGGTCGGCCTTTTCAATCGCGTGCCGAGGAGGGGCATATGGGCGGATTTATTCTCGCGATCGATCAGGGCACGACGTCGACGCGCGCGATCGTTTTCGACGGCAACCAGAAAATCGCAGGCGTCGGGCAGAAAGAGTTCAAGCAGCACTTTCCGAAATCGGGCTGGGTGGAGCACGACCCGGAGGAGATCTGGCAGACGGTCGTCAGCACGGTCAAGGAAGCGATCCAGAAGGCCGGCATCACCGCGAACGATGTTGCCGCGATCGGCATCACCAATCAGCGGGAGACTGTGGTCGTCTGGGATCGCGAGACCGGCAAGCCGGTACACAATGCCATCGTGTGGCAGGACCGCCGTACTGCCGCCTTCTGCGACAAGCTCAAGAAGAAGGGACTGGAAAAGACCTTCGTCAAGAAGACCGGCCTGCTGCTCGATCCCTATTTTTCGGGAACGAAGCTCAACTGGCTGCTTTCCAATGTCAAGGGCGCGCAGGCGCGCGCCGCCAGGGGCGAACTCTGCTTCGGCACCATCGACACCTTTCTGATCTGGCGGCTGACGGGCGGCAAGTGCTTCTGCACCGACGCGACGAATGCCTCGCGTACCCTCTTATACAATATCGCCGAGAATGCCTGGGACGAGGAGCTCACCGACATTCTGCGCGTGCCGAAGGAGATGCTGCCCGAAGTGAAGGACTGCGCGGCCGACTTCGGCGTCACGGAGCCCTCCCTCTTCGGCGCCGCGATCCCGATCCTCGGCGTTGCCGGCGACCAGCAGGCGGCAACGATCGGTCAGGCCTGTTTCAAGCCGGGCATGCTGAAATCGACCTATGGTACGGGCTGCTTCGCCTTGCTCAACACCGGCAAGGACATGGTCCGCTCGAAGAACCGTCTCCTGACCACCATTGCCTACCGCCTCGACGGCGAAACGACCTACGCGCTCGAAGGCTCGATCTTCGTGGCCGGTGCTGCGGTACAGTGGCTGCGCGACGGGCTCAAGGTGATCAAGGCGGCCCCCGATACGGGCTCGCTTGCCGAGAGCGCCGATCCCTCGCAGGAGGTCTATCTCGTGCCGGCCTTCACCGGCCTCGGAGCGCCCCATTGGGATCCGGATGCGCGAGGCGCGATCTTCGGCATGACGCGCAATACCGGCCCGGCAGAGTTCGCACGGGCGGCCCTCGAGGCGGTCTGCTACCAGACTCGCGACCTGCTGGAGGCCATGCACAAGGATTGGCGCCGCAACGGCAATGATACGGTCCTGCGCGTCGATGGCGGCATGGTCGCCTCCGACTGGACGATGCAGCGCCTTTCGGATCTGCTCGACGCTCCGGTCGACCGCCCGGTCATTCTCGAAACAACGGCGCTTGGCGTCGCCTGGCTTGCGGGCAGCCGCGCCGGCGTCTGGCCGAACCAGGAAGCGTTCGCCAAGTCCTGGGCCCGCGACCGCCGTTTCGAACCGGATATGGACGAGGCCACGCGCAAGGTGAAGCTCAAGGGCTGGCGCAGCGCGGTCAAGCGGACGTTGATTGCGGCTTGAATAGGCCGCTGTCTGTCTACGATGCGAAGGCGGCACCCCCCCTCTGCCCGGCAGGGCAGAGGGGGGTAGGATATCGATAACAATGCAACGCATCGCTATCAGGGTATTGCTTCCGGTGCTCCGCGGTAAGCTGGTAAAGTCTTGATCGAACGCCCTTGACTCATTCATAGCTCGTTGGCTATAGATTAACCCATAGTCAATCGGGTATATATCCCAGATGTCCGACGCGCACGACATGCTCTTCAGAACGCTTGCCGATCCCACTCGGCGGGCTCTCTTCGAGCGGCTGTGCCGCGAAGGGGAGAGGACGGTCGGGGCTCTGACGGCTCGCGCCGGTGTCTCGCAGCCGGTCGTCTCCAAACATCTCGGCGTCCTGAAGCAGGCTGGATTGGTGCGCGACCGGCACGAAGGCCGCCACACCTATTATAGCGCGCAACTCGGTGCTCTTGCTCCGCTGGTCGACTGGACGCGTGAGATGGCCGGGTTCTGGCAGAACCGCTTCGACGATCTCGAAGACCTACTGAAAAGGATGGACCAATGAACGAAACGCCGAGCGAAACACGTTCCGTCGTCGTCGAGCGGGAGATCGCTTATCCGCCGGAGAAGATCTGGCGCGCGCTCACCCAACCACACCTGATGGAGGAGTGGCTGATGAAGAACGATTTCAGTCCTGTCGTCGGGCACCGTTTCAACCTGCGCGGCGAGTGGGGTGGCGTGTTGGACTGCGAGGTCCTCGTCGTGGAGCCGAACAAAAGACTGAGCTACGCCTGGAATTTCGCCCATGAGGATCCGGCCTACGACTTGAAGAGCGTGGTGACCTTCACCCTCGTCCCGACAAGCACGGGAACCCAGTTGCGCATGGAGCAGGTTGGATTCCGGCCGGATCAGCGGCAGGCCTATGGCGGCGCCAGGGCCGGATGGCAGCAGTTCTTCGAAAATCTGGAGCGCGTTCTCGCGGGTATGAACTGAAACCCGACCGTCGGGCCGGTGCGGGCTCGCTCGCTTCATGTCAATGGGAGATCATTCAATGGAATGGAACGCCTGGATT
The DNA here is from genome assembly GCF_042436655.1 of Sinorhizobium sp. P24N7. NCBI lineage: Bacteria > Pseudomonadati > Pseudomonadota > Alphaproteobacteria > Hyphomicrobiales > Rhizobiaceae > Sinorhizobium > Sinorhizobium sp. P24N7. The sequence goes on from NZ_JBHMIW010000008.1 coordinate 192,901, forward strand.
CGTCAGATCCACCGGTGGTTGTCCATCGTCTTCACGGTAACCGTCATCGCCAACTTCGCGGCCATGGGATTGGGAGAACCTCCTGCATGGGTGGTCTATTCCCCGCTGCTGCCGCTCTTCCTGCTGCTTTTCACCGGCCTCTATATGTTCGTGCTACCCTATGCCGCGAGGAGGCGCAGCGGCCGGCCCGCGGCAATGAGGTGAAGACGATGGTCGGCAAGACGCCCGGGAAGAGCAGGAATGTTGCGAAGAAGGCCGCCGCCGAGCCGGCCTCTGGACGGCCGACCCTGCTCTCGGGCGGCAACCCCCAGATCGCGAAGGGCTATGGCGATGCCCCCGTGCAGGCCTATATCACGGCGATGCCGGGCTGGAAGAGCGATATCGGGCGGCGCCTCGATGCTCTGATTGTTGAGGCCGTTCCCGGCGTGCACAAGGCGGTGAAGTGGAACTCGCCTTTCTACGGTGTCGAGGACAATGCCTGGTTTCTCAGCTTCCACTGCTTCACCAAATACATCAAGGTGACGTTCTTCCGCGGCGCGGCGCTCGATCCTGTGCCGCCCGGCAGGTCCAAATATCCGGAAGTACGCTACCTCGATGTTTACGAGGGGCAACTCGACGAAGCTCAATTCTCCGCCTGGGTAAGGCAAGCCAGCCGATTGCCCGGCGAACGTATGTAAGCCACAACCATCAGGAAAGTGCAGACCATGGAGAACAGGACGAGCGGTTCGAACGAAGCGTCTCCCTCCAAACTGATAGATGCGAAAATCGATGCTCTTGACGATTGGCGCGGCGAGACGCTCGCCAGTATCCGGAAACTCATCCAGCAGGCCGACCCGGATGTGATCGAGGAAGTAAAGTGGAGAGGGGTCCCCGTGTGGGAACACGCCGGGATAATCTGCACCGGCGAAGTCTACAAGGCGGTCGTGAAGACGACCTTTGCCAAAGGTGCCTCGCTGGAAGACCCTTCGGGCCTTTTCAACTCCAGCCTGGAAGGCAATACGCGGCGCGCCATCGATTTCCGTGAGGGCGAGAAGATCGATGAAGAGGCGTTCATCGCGCTCGTTCGTGCCGCGGTGGCGCTGAACACATCAGTACGCACAGGCGCCCGTTTGCAGAAGAAGCCGAAGAGCGCCTGACTCCAGCGGACATCAGCGGGAAACAGTGCGTTTCCCAAAGGCGCATTTGCGACCTGGTCCTGCGCCGATTATCTCTAGCCTCACGCTAGATCCAATAAGTTGAGGCGCGGAATGCGGGCGGGGAGCCTCACGCACTTTTCCTCATCGCGCGCAGACCTCGCAGGAAGTCAGTCATGGAACTCGGACTCTATACATTCGCCGACGTCGATCCGAATGCAGCCGACAAGGGAGCCGAGGGGCGCCGGCGTCTGGCCGATCTCCTGGAGGAGATCGAGCTTGCCGATCAGGTGGGCCTCGACGTTTTCGGCCTCGGCGAGCATCACCGGCCCGACTATGCGGCGTCGGCACCGGCGGTGATCCTCGCGGCGGCTGCCGCACGCACCAGCCGCATCCGGCTGACGAGCGCGGTCACGGTGTTGAGCTCCGACGATCCCGTCCGCGTCTTCCAGCAATTCGCCACCCTCGACCTCCTATCGAACGGACGCGCCGAGATCATGGCCGGACGTGGCTCCTTCATCGAATCATTCCCGCTCTTCGGCCAGTCGCTGGACGATTACGACCAGCTTTTCGCCGAAAAGCTCGATCTCCTTTTGGCGCTGCGCGATCGTGAAAGGGTCACCTGGTCGGGTGCGCTGAGCTCTCCGATCAACGATCGGGGCGTTTATCCGCGCCCGCTGCAGGACCCGCTGCCGCTCTGGATTGCGGTCGGCGGCACGCCGCAGTCGGTTGCGCGTGCCGGTGCGCTCGGCGTGCCGATGGCGCTTGCGATCATCGGCGGCGAACCGGCACGGTTTGCGCCGCTCTTCCAGCTCTACCGCGAAGCTGCGCGCCGTTCGGGGCAGGATCCGTCGAAGCTGAAGACGAGCATCAACGTCCACGGCTTCGTCGCCGATAGCACGCAAGAAGCTGCAGATCAGTTCTATGGGCCGCAGGCCGAGGTGATGAACCGCATCGGACGCGAACGCGGCTGGGGGCCGACCAGCCGAGCCCATTTCGATCAGGCGATCAGCCCGACGGGCAATCTCTTCCTCGGCGATCCGGAAACCGTTGCCAGGAAGATCGTTGCGCATCGGAAGCTCTTCGGAAACGACCGCTTCCTGCTGCAGATGGCGATCGGTCCGATGCCGCATGACCGGATCCTGCACGGCATCGAACTTTACGGCACCAAGGTCGCGCCTCTGGTACGCGAGATGCTGGCGGAGGAGCGCGCTTCCTAAGCCGGCCGCTTCCGTCGGCACTGGCATATGCGGCGTCGTAGCGCTAAATGTGGCCGCGAAAGCGAGACATCCATGACCCTCAACAACGACGAAGACCTCGAAAGGCTGAAGGAAATCGGCCGGATTTGCGCCAATGCGCTACAGGCGATGGGCGAGGCGCTGGAACCCGGCATTACCACGGCCGAGCTCGACGCGATCGGCCGCAAGGTGCTGGAGGAGGCAGGCGCCCGTTCGGCACCCGAGCTTTGCTATGATTTCCCCGGCGCGACTTGCATCAGCGTCAACGAGGAGATCGCCCACGGCATACCGGGTCTCCGGGTGATCCAGCCGGGCGATCTCGTCAATATCGACGTTTCCGCCGAAAAGGGCGGGCTCTTCGCCGATACGGGGGCGTCCTTTCCCGTGCCGCCGGTCAAGACCGAGATCGACCGGCTCTGCCGCGACGGCAAGCGGGCGATGTGGGTAGGTTTGAAACAGGTCAAGCCAGGCCAGTCGCTTGCCGCGATCGGCAATTCGATCGGCGAGTTCGCGCGCAAGAACCGCTACTCCCTCGTCGCCAATCTGGCGAGCCACGGCATCGGCCGGTCGCTGCACGAGGAACCGAGCGAAATTGCAACCTGGCCGGACCCGTCCGAGCGGCGGCGGATGACCGAGGGCATGGTCTTCACGGTCGAACCCTTCCTGTCGATGGGCGCGCAATGGGCTGAAGGAGGCAACGACGACTGGACCCTCTACAGCGAACCGCGCGCACCGACTGTCCAATATGAGCACACGGTGGTCGTCACCCGCAGCGGGCCGCTGGTCGTGACGCTGCCGGGTTAGGCAACTTAGGAGAAGTGTGCGACGGAAGGCTCTCCCCCTCTGCCCGGCAGGGCAGAGGGGGGTATCACACCCGCTCCCGCTTTTCTCAGCGCAGATCATTCGATTCCATCAATGAACCGTTCAATTATAATGATTTGCCGCTCTCTTGCTGCGATGCAATAACGGGGCATGAGCACTCTCCAGAGACGGCAGGACCGCGAACCGGCGCCCAGGCACTCGACAGAGCCGAGCGGCTTCGAGTCCGCCGGCAGCGGCTCGAGCGGAAGTCTCTCGGCGACCGCGATCGCCGGTGCGGTCGCCATGGCGGTGGCCATGGGCTTCGGCCGGTTCTCCTATACGCCCATCCTGCCGGCGATGATGATCGACACCGGCCTTTCTCCTGCTGATGCAGGCCTGGTCGCCTCGGCGAATTTCATCGGATATCTCGCAGGCGCGGTGCTTGCCGGCTATGGCTGGGCGCAGGGCCGCGAGCGCGGGGTCGGCCTCGCGGCTCTCGTCGCGACGACCGTGCTGCTTGCCGCCATGGGACTTACGTCCTCGGTGCTTGCCTATTCCATCATCCGCTTTCTTGCGGGTCTGGCGAGCGCCTTTGCGATGATCTTCATCTCGGGGATAGTGCTGGGGCAGGGGCTCGCTGCCAGATCCGAGCACGTGCCTTCGGTGCATTTCGGCGGCGTCGGTTTCGGCATCGCGCTTTCCTCCGTCGTGGTCTGGATCGCGCCGCTCGCAGGCGTCGCGGATCTTTCGAAGTCGCAGGCCGACTGGTTCGCGGGCGGTCTGGTCGCGCTGGCGGGTACGGTTCTGGTGGCCGCGTTGCTGCCGGCGGGCCGTCACGCCGCCATTGGCGGTCCACCGGAGGCGCGGCTCGTCCGATCTCGGCCGCTCATGACGATGACGCTGACCTACGGCCTTTTCGGGTTCGGCTACGTGATCACTGCCACGTTCCTCGTCGCCATGGCCCGCGACGCGAGCGGCGGCCACAGCATCGAGTTTCTTTCCTGGCTGATCACCGGAGTGAGCGCCGCCCTGTCGGTCTATCTCTGGCGCTTCGCCGTGCCGCGTCTCGGATTGGCCGGGGTCTATGCGGCCGGATTGCTGGTCGAGGCGGCCGGCCTCATTCTGACGGTTTCGTTGCCTTCCCCCTTTGCGCCGCTCGTCGGCGGGCTGATGCTGGGCGCCACCTTCATGATGGTCACGGCCTATGGACTGCAGATCGGACGACAACTCGCCCCCGAAAGTCCGCGCCGGGCCCTCGCCTTCATGACCGCTGCCTTCGGGGTCGGCCAGATCGTCGGGCCGCTGGTCGCCGGCTGGCTCGCCGAGCGCACCGGAAGCTACGCTTTGCCGACCCTCGTCGCGGCCGTCGTTCTCATGATCTGCGGGATCGTCGTCCTCGCCGAATTGCGCCGGATAAGTGAAGCTCTGGCACGATGACGGGTCCTCACTGATCCGGGCAGGCCGCGTCGGCAGCCACATGAAATAACAGTAACATTCGCATTCCGTAATTGTTGCGCAATGTGATTTGCCCTAGTTTCGGCGCATCAGGAGGCAAGTCCTTGACCTCCCCGAAACGAGAGTGCCGTCCCTTGTTCCAATCCTTCTTTCCCAAGCCGAAGCTGTTTTTCATATCTTCCGCCGTCTGGAGCCTGCTCGCCGTCCTTGCCTGGTATGCCGGGGGGCGGGACATTGGCGCCTACGTGGGCTTGCCGCCGCTTCCTCCAGGACAGGAACCCGTCATCGGCGTGTCCGTTTTCTGGTCGACCCCCTTTCTCTGGTTTTACATCTATTATGCGGTGGTCTCGGGATTATTCTCCGCGTTCTGGTTCGCCTACAGCCCGCATCGGTGGCAGTATTGGTCGGTACTCGGCACGGCGCTGATCATTTTCAATACCTATTTTTCGGTTCAGGTCAGCGTCGCGATCAACGCGTGGTACGGCCCGTTCTATGATTTGATCCAGCAGGCGCTGGCGCGTACGGCGCCGGTCACCGCAGGACAGCTCTATTCGGGAATGGTCGGATTTTCGGGCATTGCCTTCGTGGCGGTGACGGTCGGTGTGCTCAACCTCTTTTTCGTCAGCCACTACATCTTTCGCTGGCGTACGGCGATGAATGAATTTTATGTCGCGCATTGGCCCAGACTGCGCCACGTCGAAGGCGCATCGCAGCGTGTGCAAGAGGACACAATGCGCTTCTCCAGCACAGTCGAGAGGCTGGGTGTCGGTCTTGTCAGTTCTATCATGACGCTGATCGCCTTTCTCCCGGTTCTCTTCAAGTTTTCCGAACAGGTGAACGTCTTGCCCATTGTCGGCGAGATACCGCACGCCCTTGTCTGGGCGGCCGTATTCTGGTCGGTCTTTGGTACGGTTTTCCTGGCCGCAGTCGGCATCAAGCTTCCGGGACTGGAATTTCGCAATCAGCGCGTCGAAGCCGCATACCGGAAGGAACTGGTCTATGGCGAGGACCATGAAGACCGTGCCGATCCGATAACGCTCGCGCAGCTCTTCGACAACGTCAGGCGTAACTATTTTCGCCTGTATTTCCATTACATGTACTTCAATATCGCCCGCATTTTCTACCTGCAGGCCGACAATCTCTTCGGCACTTTCGTGCTGGTCCCGGCAATCGTGGCGGGAAAGCTCACACTCGGCGTCATGAACCAGGTGCTGAATGTGTTCGGGCAGGTGCGGGAGTCATTCCAGTATCTCGTCAATTCCTGGACGACCATCGTCGAGCTGCTGTCGATCTACAAACGCCTCAAAGCCTTCGAGTCGGTGCTGGTCGACGAGCCGCTGCCGGAGATCGACCGGCAGTTCATCGACGCTGGCGGTAAGGAAGAGCTGGCTCTGTAGCGGCGGCATCAGAAGGCGGAGCGATCCGCCTTCTTTCTTGCAGCCTCGATAATCGGCAACGCCTCGGCATAGCTGACGCAGGCGACGTCCGGCTTGTTGCAGGTCTCCGAGAGAAAGCGATCGAGCGCCCGCCAATAGGCGCCGCCGTTCATCTCGACGAAGTGGAAGCCGAGCTGAAGAGGGATCCGCTCGCCTTCATATTCTTTACGGAAGGCATTGCGGAACGCCGCAAGCGTCCGCTCCTCGAAGCGGACGCTGTCCTTTCTGTTCTCGACTCCCATCGAATGGCGGACGAAGAGATTGTAGTCCATGCCGATGACCGGCCGGTGGGAAGGGCCTTCGGGAATGAGCGGCAGGCCGAAGCGCGGCAGACCGTCGGCGAAGCTGGGCCAGCCGGGGCCTTTGGTGACGAGGCTCGCATCATAGCTGAAACCGAACGCCTCGAGTGCAGGCACCAGGCCGTCGCTGAGTGACAGATAGGGGGCGCGAAAGCCCTTTATGCCGTTCTTCGCGAAATCGGCCCAGCCTTCCGGCTCGGCTTCCGGCTTGCCGGCCCTCTTCCAGGCTTCGGCGAGCGCCGCGCGGAACGCTGAAAACTCCCGCTCCCAATCGGCCTTGCTCCATCCTTTGCCGTCGAAATGGCCGCAGGCGTGGCTGCCGAGGTCGTGACCATCGCGATGCGCCTGCCAGATATGGCCGACGCGGATCGCGATCTCTTCGCGGCTCTGTGCGAAGCCGACATTCGAGCGTCCCTGCTTCTGTCCGGGCGCCCGGTAGATCTGCTTCCCGTCGGCCTTCGTCATCAGGAAGGTGCAGGAGAGGAAATAGGTGAAATGCGCGCCCGTTCGCCTTGCCATGCCAAGGCTTTTCTCCCAAAGCGCATTGTCGTGCGCGCCGTCGAAGGAGATGACGACGAGCTGTTTGCCGTCCGGCGACGGGGGTGCCGGCGGCGGATCGGCGAGGGCGAGAGCGGGAAAAAGAGCGAGTGATAAAGCCAGGAAAATACGAATCATGTTTCAACTGTGACGTTTGGTTTCGTCGCAGTTGTCCGGAAATTGCGGCAATCCTTTGATTGGGCTGGAAAACAGGCGCTATCGAAGGTAGTGCGTAGTCAGGTGGATCGGCAAAGCGCAGCGCTGTAGCGGTCCGACATTCTCGAACAAGCGGTGACCCATGGCCATACTCGTTCTCGGCATCATCATATTTCTCGGCATGCACCTCGTCCGCGTGGTTGCGCCCGGCTTTCGTGCCGGCATTATCGAAAGCCGCGGCAAGGGCACTTGGATGGGGCTCTATACGATCGTCAGCCTCGTCGGCCTCTGTCTGATCATCTACGGTTTTGGTCAGGCGCGCGGCGAAACGGGCATACTCTACGATCCGCCGATATTCCTGCGCCATATCGCCCTTCTGCTGATGCTCGTCGCCTTCATCGTGCTTGCCGCCGGCTTCCTGCCGGCTGGCCGCATCGCCGTCGCGCTCAAGCATCCGCAGGTCCTCTCGATCAAGATATGGGCGCTGGCGCACCTCCTTGCGAATGGCGAGACGTCCTCGGTTCTGCTTTTCGGTTCCTTTCTCGCCTGGGCGGTGATCCTGCGCATCTCGTTGAAACGGCGCGAGCGCGCCGGTGAGAAGGTGCTTCCCGTGTTTAAATCGACGCGCAACGACGTATTGGCGGTTCTTATCGGCCTCGTCGCCTTTGTGCTCTTCGTCTGGAAGCTGCATGAACTTCTGATAGGCGTTCAGCCGGTCGTTCTCTAAATGTCGATCTCCCCCTTACATCAGGCGTAAAATCGGGTAGAACGCGCCAACTTCTTCACATCAGGGCCGGGCGGCCGGGACGGGACATGGTAAACCAGGACGACAGCTTTATCCGCGAGGTCAATGACGAACTCCGTTCGGACCAGATGAAGGCCGTCTGGACGCGCTTCGGCGGTATCATCATCGGGATTGCCGTTCTGATCGTGCTCGGCACCGTCGGCAAGGTCGGATACGATTATTGGCAGGAGGCCTCCTCGTCGCAATCGGGCGACACCTTCCTCGCGGCGCTCAACCTTGCCCGGGAGAACAAGTCGGACGAGGCGCTCGCCGCTCTGACCGAACTCGAAAAGGACGGTTACGGATCCTATCCGGTTCTGGCGCAGTTGCGCGTTGCGACGCTGCAGGCGCAAAAGGGTGAAACGGATGCGGCAGTCGCGGCGTTCTCCGAAATCGGCAGGGATACGCGTATTCCGGCCGCGCTTCGCGATGCGGCGCGGCTGCGTGCGGCCTATCTGCTTATCGACGCAGGATCCTACGAGCAGGTGTCCTCCGAGGTCGAGCAACTGGCCGTTCCGCAGAACGCCATGCGTCATTCGGCGCGCGAGGCGCTCGGCCTTTCGGCCTACAAGGCCGGTGACTATACCAAGGCGAAGAGCTGGTTCCAGCAGATCGTCGACGATGCGCAAAGCCCGCGCGGCATCATGAATCGGGCGCAGATGCTGCTGGATGTGATCGCGTCGACAGGCAAGGCCTGACGCAGGCATGTCGCCCAAAAGTGCGCAGCGGTTTTGGGATAACGACATGCACAAAAACAGAAACTTAAAGCGCGTCGCGTGACCACTGAACGCGAGGCGCTTTAGCACGGATGTCAAGATGACCTTCACCGTCGCCATTATCGGGCGCCCCAATGTCGGCAAGTCCACCTTGTTCAACCGCCTGGTTGGCAAGAAGCTGGCGCTCGTCGACGATACGCCGGGGGTTACCCGCGACCGGCGTCCGGGCGACGCGAAGCTGGTCGACCTCAAGTTCCGCATCATCGATACGGCCGGTCTCGAGGAATCGTCACCAGACAGCCTCCAGGGGCGGATGTGGGCGCAGACGGAGGCGGCCATCGACGAGGCGGATCTCTCGCTCTTCGTCGTCGATGCCAAGGCCGGCCTGACGCCGGCAGATCAAACGCTCGGCGAGATGCTGCGCCGCCGGGGCAAGCCCGTCGTCGTCGTCGCCAACAAGTCCGAGGCCCGCGGCTCCGAAGGCGGTTTCTACGACGCCTTCACGCTCGGCCTCGGTGAACCCTGCCCGATCTCGGCCGAACACGGCCAGGGCATGCTCGACCTGCGTGACGCGATCGTCGCCGCACTCGGCGAGGAGAGGGCGTTCCCGCCGGCGGAAGACGTTGCCGAGACGAATGTGGATATCCGCCCCGTTGCCGGTGAAGGTACCGAGGACGAGGAGGTTGAGCCCGCCTATGACGAGACCAAGCCGCTTAGGGTGGCGATCGTGGGCCGGCCGAATGCCGGAAAATCGACTCTGATCAACCGGTTCCTTGGCGAAGACCGGCTGCTGACGGGGCCGGAGGCGGGCATTACCCGCGACTCCATTTCTGTCGAATGGGATTGGCGCGGCCGCACCATAAAGATGTTCGATACGGCCGGCATGCGCCGCAAGGCGAAGGTTCAGGAGAAGCTCGAAAAGCTTTCGGTTGCGGATGCGCTGCGGGCGATCCGCTTCGCCGAGACCGTCGTCATCGTCTTCGACGCCACGATCCCTTTCGAGAAGCAGGACCTGCAGATCGTCGATCTGGTGCTGCGCGAGGGGCGTGCAGCCGTGCTTGCCTTCAACAAATGGGATCTGGTCGAGAACTGGCAGGCACTGCTTGTAGATTTGCGCGAAAAGACCGAGCGGCTGTTGCCGCAGGCGCGCGGCATCCGTGCAGTGCCGATTTCCGGGCACACCGGCTACGGCCTCGACCGGCTGATGCAGGCCATCATCGAAATGGACAAGGTCTGGAACCGGCGCATCTCCACGGCGCGCCTCAACCGGTGGCTGGAAACGCAGCAGGTGCAGCATCCCCCGCCGGCCGTCTCGGGCCGCCGCCTCAAGCTCAAATACATGACGCAGGTCAAGGCGCGGCCACCGGGTTTCATGATTTCCTGTACACGTCCCGAGGCGGTGCCGGAGTCCTACACCCGTTACCTCATCAACGGCTTGCGAAACGACTTCGACCTGCCGGGCGTGCCGATCCGCGTGCATTTCCGCGCGTCGGAGAATCCCTTCGAGTCGAAGGCGCGCAAAAGGCGCTGAGAGCTCCGGCGGCAGCAAACGAACTCACGATTCGTTTCGCACTGCGGCGCTTTTTGATGCCATCTACCGCGCTAATAGAGTAAATCTATGTAGCAGGTGAATTGATTTCCTTGCCGCCAATTTAGGCTTGATCTATAACTGAATCCTAGGATGCCGACGTTGGCGAGCCGTGGCAGATTGGCTCGGCAGGCTGGGAAACGGCACTTGGCTCTGCGAGAATTGGACGATCCGCGTCGTCGGGATCGATGTGTCTGGGGCGCGGTCGCGGATGAAGATCGCGTTCTTTTCTCGTTTGCCGCGATCCGTCTCAAAAGCGATGTTCTCATGCTGACAAAAAAAGGAAAGTACGGTTTGAAGGCGATGGTCGATCTTGCCCAGCTTCAGCCGGGCGAAACGGCTTTCATCACGGAAATCGCCGTTCGCAACAACTTGCCGAAGAAGTTTCTCGACACGATCATGCTCGAACTCAGAAATGCCGGCTTTCTTCGCTCGAAGAAAGGCCCCGGCGGCGGCTACGCGCTGGCGCGGCCCGCATCCGAGATCCGCGTCGGTCAGGTGATCCGCACGCTTGACGGGCCGCTGGCGCCGATCCGTTGTGCGAGCCGGACCGCCTATGAAGTCTGCGATGACTGTTCGGATCCGGAAACCTGTCACGTGCGCCGTTCGATGATCGTCGTGCGCGATGCCGTGGCCGACATTCTCGACAACATGACGCTCGCGCAATTTGCAGCAAGCGAGAGAGAGGCCGCCGTAGCGCCGCTTCTCAGCGAAGCGGGCTGAGCGCGGAGGGTGCGGTCCCCCCGCGGCAGACTTAGGTGTACGTCCGATCCTCATCAATGCGAGCGTTCATCCTCACAGTGACCCGCTGCGCGGCTTTACGCCCTTCAGGTGGTAGTTGCCGACAAGGTGATGTTTCCAGCGCACCGGGTCCTGCAGCGTGTGAGCGCGGGCGTTGCGCCAATAGCGGTCGAGATTGAGCGCAACTTTCGCAGAGGCGGAGCCGGCGAGATCGAAAAGCGCATTGGCTGCCTCCAGCGCGGCCGCGGCGGCAAGGACCTTGGCGGCGGTAACCGAGAGGCTGGCTTCGACCGCGTGTTCCTCGGTCGGATCGACCTGAGCGGTATCGACCTTGCGACCGGCATGCTCGATGAGCGCGGTGGCGGCCTCGATGCGTATTGCGACTTCGCCGACCCTTGCGATCGTCAAAGCATCCTCCGATGCCCGCTCCAGCACATCGCTCTTGGCTGCTGCCGCGTTTCGGACGAGATCGAGGGTCTCTCGGAACGCCGCCCGCGCGATACCGAGATCGACGCCGGCATGGATGATCTCGCCGACGGAACCGATCGTATTCGGTCGCTCGAAGCCGCGGTGATGCGGCACGACAGAACCGAGATCCACATGAACGTCCTCAAGGACCACGGTGCCGCTGCCGGTGACGCGCTGCCCGAAACTGTCCCAGTCGTCGATGATCCGGACGCCGTCCATCGCGCGCGGAACGAACGACATGGTCATGCGGTCGGCGGGATCGAGCGCGGAGATGGCGAGCCAGTCGGCGAAGAGAGCGCCCGTGGAATTTTGCTTCCGGCCGTTGATCCGGTAGCCGGCGCCATTCCCGGTGATCCGGGCTTTGTCGTCGCCGCTTTCCGAAAGTGCGCTGCCGAAGCGGTCGCCTGCCATGGCGCGCCCGAAGAAGAACCGCTTCTGTTCTTCGGTGGCATGCTGACGCAGCGCCTCGAGGACGTAAAAGTGGCCTTGCGGGATCTGACCAATGGAGCTGTCGGCCTCCGCCAGGATCGCGGTTATCTCGGCAAGCACGACGTTGGAGACGTCGATGCCCTCGTATTCCGATGGAATGCTGATCGCCAGCAGTCCCGATTGGGCCAACTGGTCGAGTTCGTCGTGAGGAAGGACGCGCTCCAGGTCGCGCTCGATGGCGCGGTCGGAGAACCGGAGTGCCAGCTCCCTTGCAATCGCCAGGGCCTCTTCCTCGCTCTCGATGCGGTGCGGCGTCGGCTTGGTCTTTCCGGCGAATTGCGAGATGTTCCCCATCCTTGTCCCTCCGTGGAGCATTGCCGCCGCCCTTTAGTATGGAGCAGGCGCTATTTTCTTCCAGTCCCTCCCGGAGGCGGTCGCGCAGGTGGACGCCCGGTAGGGGAATCGCTTTGGAAAATGAAAATTTCCCCGGTAGAATCACTGAGTTGTGCGTGACGACGGCGCGCTGTTGCGGTTGCCTTAAGAAAAATAGCTTGCCGTGGGGTGCATTTGCAATAGAATACAAAAATTATAGACTACTTCGAAGGATGACCGTCAGGCCGAAACGCTGCTGCATGTTTCTTACGTCGGAGCCGATTTGAGGGTACAACATGCAAGAACTGGAAGTGCTGCAGCGGTCATTGCGCGCGTTAGGCGGTATTCGACCGGAGTATTATTTCGCTTGAAGCGGGAGGGAGGCGGCGCAAGGCGTTCTTGGCTGGCGCGTCGTTCCGGAAAATCCCGACGGGCGAGCGGTATACGAGCCCGTGAAATTCACCAGAGCTTTTGTGTGTCTCGAAGTCCTGCTTAAGAGTTGCCCCGACCACGGAGCGACAGCCAGCTCGCGAAAGGAGCTCACATGACCGTTCGTGGATTGTTTGCCGGCAGGTCAGCGGCGGCCGCCTCGTCCTCGCAGCCGGAAATTGCGATCGTCGGCCGTGGATTTTCCGGCATCATGATGGCGATCGCGCTGATGAAGTCGATGCGGGGAACTTTTCACCTCACCATGTACGACCCGCATCCATCTATCAGCGGCGGCCAGGCCTTTTCCGCGGCGCAGCGCTGCGAGATACTCAACAGCCGGGTGCGCGACCTGTCGGTCGCGGCCGGCCAGCCCGACGATTTCAACGACTGGCTTTGCGCCAATGATGAGTTCCGAACAGCCGTTCCGGCGGCCATTCCCGGCTTTCGGCAGATTTTCGTGCCGAAAGGCATCTTCAGCGACTACGTGCATCAACGCTTTTCCGAGGCGCTTGCCCGACGTTCCGACATCACGGTGAGGTTTTCCCACGAGCAGGTCACGGGCTTGCGCAAACTCGCAAGCGGTCGCTTCAGTCTTGTGCGTGACGGCGGACATGACGCATGCGACATCGTCATTCTTGCAACGGGCTTCGGCGTGCATCCGCGCGACCTCGAGGTTTCTGACGAGGAGCGACCGCTTGTGCGGACGCGCCGCCTCGTCGACCCGCGCCACGCGGTCCTGCTCGGCAGCGGCATTCGCGTGGTCGACCAGCTTTTCCAGATGCGCGATAACGGTTATGCGGGAGAAATCACGCTCGTTTCGCGCCACGGCTTCCTGCCGCAGGCGCATACGCAGCTCGCAGCGGCCCCGAGTTTCCCGGTCGATCCGATGCCGCAGGGCCTGCGCCGTATCGTCCGGTTCGTGCGTCAGGCCTGCGCCGAAGCCGAAGCGAAGGGGCAAAGCTGGCAGTCGGCCATGAACGGCCTGCGCCGGCGGGCGCGCTCGCTCTGGCAATCGCTTTCGGCGCAGGAAAAGCGGCAGTTCAACCGCCACCTGCGGGCCATCTACGACAGCCACAGAAACCGCCTCCCGGCGGCTGTCCACGCGCGGCTGCAGCAGGAACTTGCCGAGGGGCGGACCGTGCTTCGCCGCGGACGGGCAGGGCGGCGCCTGCCGGAAGGCATCATGGTGCGCTGGGCGGGTCGGCATGCCGAGGAACTGCTCAGGGCAGATCAGGTGATCGAATGCCGCTGTTCCGCCCCGGAGCTTGATACGCCCTTGCTCCGGAGTCTTTTTGCGGGTGGGCTTGCCGAACCCGATGAACTCGAGCTCGGCGTCGCGGTCAGTCCGACGGGAGAAGTCTTGAGCCCGTCTGGACGCACGCCGAACCTCTTCGCGATCGGTCCGCTCGGATTGGGAAGCCTGCCCGACATCGACCTGGTACCTGAGATCGTCACCCAGACCTATGCGGCAGCACGGCTTATCGTGACAGGCAAGCGGCTGGCGCTGAAGGCCGGATAGACACGACTGCGGCGGCCGGAATGGCGGCCGACGAATGCCGGTCATCCGGCCCGCTGCAGGCAGTAGCGCTCAGGGAAATTCAAACGGTAGACTCAAGGACGGACAGGGTCGTCGCTGCGCAGCAGGTCTTCGATATGACGGATGCCGTCGGCCATTACCTCACGCGCCCCACCGTCGCAATCATCGGCGGCGGCTTCACCGGTGCCGTGGTCGCGACGCACCTGGCGCGGTCTCGCGCCATGGATGGCTGGCAGCTTTCCGTCTTCGAGCCGCGTGAGCGGCTGGGATGCGGCCTTGCCTATGATACCGCGGAGCCCGCGCATCGCGTCAATGTCCCGGCCGCACGCATGAGCATCGAGCCGGGCGATCCCGACCATTTCATGCGCTGGCTCGAGCTTCGGGGCGAACCGCGCGACGATCCCGAGGCGCTTGCCTGCGACGGCCATCTCTATCCCGCCCGGCAGCTCTTCGGCCGCTATGTCGCCGAAACGATCGCGCCGTTCCTGGAACACGGGCGCATCGCACACCATCGGGAGAGAGTGATCGCCGTCGAGCGTCAGGGAGCGGCTTGGGCGGTTCGCGGCGACGGCGGGACGCTAAGCCGCGCCGACGTGCTGGTGGTGGCGACGACGCACCCGGCTCCGGAGGCTCCTGAAGGCGTAGGCGCCATCCTCACGGGGTACCCCCGCTACGTGCCGGATTCGACCGAGCCCGGCGCGCTCGACAGAATCCGGACCGGTGACCGCGTGCTGATCATCGGTACCGGGCTGACTTCGGCCGATGTGATCGCCACCCTGCGCAGAGGCGGGCATAAGGGGCCGATCACCGCCTTTTCCCGGCGGGGTCTGCGTTCTCGTGGACATGCCGACCGGGCGCAGGACCCCTATGGCGACTTCATCTCACGGCCTTGGAGATCGGCCGCGGAGTTGCTCTCCCAGGTACGCCGGACGATCCGCGATGCGGAAGCGGAAGGCTTTACATGGCATGCGGTCCTCGATGCCCTCAGAGCACAAGGCGGTGAGATCTGGCGCAATCTGCCGATGAGCGAGCGGCGGCGGCTTGTCCGTCACGTGCGGCCTTTCTGGGACGTGCACCGTTTCCGTGTAGCTCCGCAAATCGATGCGGTCGTGAGCGCGGGGCTGAGGGACGGCGATATACGCGTCCTCGCCGGTTCGGTCGCTCATATGGCGCGCGTCGGCGAGAATGTCGCGGTCACTTTCCGGAGGCGGCGGGCTGGCGGAACGGAAGAAGAGGAATTCGACGCCGTGGTGATCACCACCGGCCCGGCGCACCGGTCGATCCTGCAAAGCCAATCCTGGCTGGATTCGCTCGGAGCCGCAGGTTATCTGCGCCCCGATACAGTTGGGCTGGGCCTCGCCTGCAGCGAAACGAGCAGGGCGCTCGACAGCGAAAACAGGGAGGTGGACGACCTCTTCGTCGCCGGTCCTCTCGCCCGCGGCACCTTTGGCGAACTTATGGGCCTGCCGCAGGTCAACGACCACGCCATTTTCGTGGCGGCGCAGATAGCTGCGCTGGCGCAGGCGCGCCGAGTGCACCGGCGCGCGCGTCCGCGCTCGGCCGCGGCACCGGCCCGCTGACCGAGCGGCGACGACGATGCAACTTCTGCGGCAGCATGCCTGCGGCATCGCTTACGCTTTCCGCGATTCTGCACTATATTAGGATGTGTTGATTTCGACGAAAGGTGGAGCGGGCGAGGTGGTTTGCAGCTATCCGCCTGCGCCCGCAGACGAGAAGCCGTGAGGTATCGACGGCGAATGGCCCGCATCCTCATCCTGTTGTTCAGTCTCCTGTCGGCCTTCGCATTTCCTGTCACGCCGGTGCCCGGAGCCGAGCGCACGGCAATCGTCCTGCACGTCAACGGAGCCATCAGTCCCGCCGCGGCAGAATATGTGACGCGCGGTCTTCAACAGGCCAGGGATCGCGGTGCCGCGCTGGTGGTCCTGCAGATGGACACGCCCGGCGGACTGGATACGTCGATGCGCGACATCATACGCGCCATCCTCGATTCGCCCGTGCCGGTCGCGAGTTTCGTCGCGCCCAGCGGAGCGCGGGCAGCAAGCGCCGGCACCTATATCCTTTATGCGAGCCATATTGCGGCCATGGCCCCGGGGACGAATCTGGGCGCGGCGACGCCGATCGCCATCGGCGGAGGACTGTTTGGCAATGACGAGCAGGAAGGCGAGGAAAAGACGGGCAAGCCCGACGAGCCCGAACCGCGCAAACCGGCCAATGCCGGTGAAGCGAAACTCATCAACGATGCGGTCGCCTATATCCGCGGCCTGGCGGAATTGCGCAACCGCAACGTCGATTGGGCGGAGCGGGCCGTGCGCGAGGCTGCGAGCCTTTCCTCCGCCGCAGCCGCGCGCGAGCAGGTCATCGACTTCACCGCCGTCAGCGTCGACGACCTTTTGAAGCAGGCCCACGGCCGCCCCGTCCGCATCGGCCAATCCGACGTTCGGCTCGATACGTCCGGGCTCGCCATAGAGGATCTTCCGCCGGATTGGCGGACGCGGCTGCTGTCGGTGATCACCAACCCGAACGTCGCCCTCCTCCTGATGATGGTCGGAATCTACGGGCTCATCTTCGAGTTTCTCGCGCCCGGCACAGTGGTGCCGGGTACAATCGGCGGCATCAGCCTCCTGCTCGGTCTCTACGCACTTGCGGTGCTGCCGGTGAGCTATGCCGGCGTGGGCCTTATCCTCCTTGGGGCGGGACTGCTGGTGGCGGAGGCGCATGCGCCGTCATTCGGCGTGCTCGGCCTCGGCGGCACCGTGGCCCTGGTGCTGGGCGCTGCCATTCTCTTCGACACGGACATGCCCGGACTGCAGGTGTCCTGGCCTGCACTGAGCGGTATTGCGATAGCCAGTCTGGCGTTCAGCCTGCTGGTCGCGCGTCTCGCCCTTGTTTCGCGCCGGCACAGGGTCGCCACCGGCGCGGAAGAGATGATCGGCATTTCCGGCAAGGTCGACAGTTGGGCGGGAGCGGACGGCTACGTGATCGCCCACGGCGAGCGGTGGAGAGCCGTCAGCAGCGAACCGCTTGGACCGGGCGAGGACGTCATGGTCGTCGGCCGGGAGGGCCTCACGCTCAAGGTGGCGCGCAAACCGGCTGGAGCGGGATGATGAAAAGCATGCGCGGTTTTCCGCCCGCGTCCCTCACCAACTCCCCAATCGACCACGGGGGAAAAGGAGACCGCTCATGACCTGGCTTGGAAATCTTGCGCCCTTTGCCGCCGCGCTCCTGTTCCTGCTGATCGTCATCGCCTTTGCGATCAGGATCCTCCGGGAATATGAACGCGGCGTGATCTTCACGCTCGGCCGTTTCACCGGCGTCAAGGGACCGGGGCTGATCCTGCTCCTCCCCTATGTGCAGCAGATGGTGCGCGTCGATCTCAGGACCCGTGTTCTCGACGTGCCCAGCCAGGACGTGATCTCGCGCGACAATGTTTCGGTGCGGGTCAGCGCTGTGATCTATTTCCGCGTCATTGACGCGGAGAAATCGACGATCCAGGTCGAGGATTTCATGGCCGCGACGAGCCAGCTCGCCCAGACGACGCTGAGATCCGTGCTAGGCAAACACGATCTGGACGAGATGCTGGCGGAGCGCGACCGTCTGAACGAGGACATTCAGAAGATCCTCGACGTGCAGACGGACGCCTGGGGCATCAAGGTCGCTACCGTCGAGATCAAGCATGTCGACATCAACGAATCGATGATCCGGGCGATCGCCCGCCAGGCCGAGGCCGAACGCGAAAGACGCGCCAAGGTGATCAATGCCGAGGGCGAGCAGCAGGCCGCTGCGAAATTGCTGGAAGCGGCAGAAATTCTCGCCCGGAAACCCCAGGCCATGCAGCTGCGCTATCTCAGCACCTTGAATGTCATCGCCGGCGAAAAGAACTCGACGATAATCTTCCCGTTCCCGATGGAGATCGCCGACATGCTGGCGACGAAGAAGGAGGGTTCCTCCTAAGGCCGCACAGGAATCCAGCCAGACCAAGTCCTTGGGCTGAAAGAACGTTTTCCGCGCCGCAGACGCGGCGCTGCTCTCATCCCTGTGACGAGCACAGGGATGAGGCGAGGAGAGATTGCAGGTCGCTGTAGCACTTTGAGCTGCTGCATGCTTTTGTCCATTGATCGGCTACAATCAATGGACACATGGATTGGCGCTCGGTGCCGCTTCAGACAGAGGTCGAAAATGCCGAAGAGAAGTGCGGGCGTTCTGCTTTATCGTTACGAGGCGAGCGACCTCCTGGTTCTGCTCGTCCATCCGGGCGGGCCATTCTGGATGAACCGGGATCTCGGCGCCTGGTCGATCCCGAAGGGTGAGTATGATGCCGATGAAGAGCCGGAAGCCGCTGCGCGCCGGGAGTTCCTCGAGGAGACCGGCATCTCGATAACGGGCCCCTTGGAGTTTCTCGGCGAGGAGCGCCAAAAGGGCGGCAAGCTCGTCACCGCCTATGCGCATGAGAGCGAATTCGACGTCGCCAGCCTGCGCAGCAACGTGTTCGAGACAGAGTGGCCGCCACGGAGCGGCAGGATGCAGGTCTTCCCGGAGGTCGACCGCGCCGGATGGTTCACGCTCGAAGAGGCGCGCGGCAAGATAAATGTTTCCCAACGCCCGTTCATCGATCGGCTGGAGGCTTCGCGGAACGCCAGCCGCTCCGCGGGTTCCGCCTCCTGAGCGGTTGCGTACGCCCGATCTGCATCAATGGGCAGCGCGCAGGCCCGGCTGCGAGACTTCCCTCCTGCGGAAGGCCACCTGGATTACGTCGGAACGGCAAGGTGCCGCCTCGACACCCGGCACGATCTCGACAGGAATTCCAAGGCTCTCAAGCGCTGCGATCTCCTCGACGGCACCGGCAAGCGCCATCGGGTTCCCGGACCGAAGGCGCACCACGCGTTTCCCTTCCCCGACGAGAGCCGCGATGTCTCTGTTTCGACCCTTGGCGCTCGGCGCGAGGGGGACGCGCCTTGCCTCCCGGCGCGCCAGTTCCAGGACGTCGTCAGGAATCCATTCGTCAAAGAGGATCACGTCGGCGGCTTGCAGGGCGCGAATTGCCTTCAAGGTGAGGAGTTCCGCGTCGCCGGGTCCGGCGCCGACGATGGTGACGCGGCCGATGGCGGAGGGGCGCGTGACCAGACGATCCACCTCCGCCATCAGCCGCGTCTCTACACCCTCCTCCGGTGTATCCAGAAAGACCCTGTCGACGAAGCGCTCCCAGAAGGCGCGGCGCGCGGCACCGGGTTTCAGGCGCGCGTTCACACGGTCGCGGATCGCCTGCGCCACCGTCGCCCACCGTTTGAGTGCCGGCGGCAGCAGGGCCTCGATCCGCCGGCGGATCGCCTGTGCCAGGATCGGTGCCGCGCCATCCGTCGAGATCGCAACGACCACGGGCGAGCGGTTCACGATCGATCCGAACTGAAACGCGCAGAAAGCCGGCTTGTCGATGACGTTGACGGGCACGCCGGCGCTCCGACCGGCTCGGAAGAATGCTTCTGCGTCGGCCTGGTCGTCGCAATCGGCAATGCCGATTGCCGCATCGCGAAAAACACCCTCATGCCACGCCTGGTCGTGGTGAACGAGCAAGCCGTGTTCATGCGCGGGCCCACGGGCGAGGAGGTCGAGGAAGAGATCGCTCAGCGACGTCCGCGGCGCGTAGACATGAACTTCCGCGCCGCAGGCCGCCAGCAGTTCGGCCTTCCAGGCGGCCGCATCGCTGCCGCCGGCGACAACGGCCCGTTTGCCGTTCAGGGGCCAGAAGAGCGGCAGCGTCGCGAGAGCGGTCACGCGCTGAGGCTTTTGGGCCGGATCACTCAGCAGCGAGGGTGAGGCAGCCATTTATGATCCCCCTGATCTCGGCGCGGCAGGAGCCGCAATTGGTGCCGGCGCTGAGCCTCTCGCCCACCGCTTCGACGCTATGGCAACCGTCGCGGACGGCCGCAGTGATCTGGTTGACTCCGACGCTGAAGCACGAGCAGACGGTCGCGCCCGGATCGGGCGTATCGGCGCCCGGGCGGCCGGCGGTTACCGCAATGCGCTTGGCGAGATTGTGGTGCGAAGCGCCGAGCTGCGATACCGCCCAGCTGCGCGCCACGGCGACCGGCCGCGGAGAAAGGAACAGGCTGGCGAGCAGCCGGTCCCCTTCGAAAAAGGCCAGGCGAAGCTCGCCGGAGGTGCGGTCCGTATAGCCGATCGGTTCGATCTCTGCGGCGATCGCAAAAGTCTTCCGGCACCAGTCGAGCCAGTCGACATTCGTTTCGGCGAAGGCGAGTTCCACCCGCCACCCGCCCTCGGCTCTCGCGAGCGCCCAATAGGCGGCGTCGAGTTCCCTTGGTTTACGCGCCGAAACCGCGAAGCCATAGGCGGCAGCCGCAAAGCGGCTCGCGCGGACCGGCATGTTCTTCGACGCCGGCTGGCCGGAGACCGGGTCGGTTACCGGCGCAACCAGCGCATCGATCCGCGCCCTGGAGGCGAACTGGTCGTTCCAATGCATGGGCACGAAGAGATTGCCCTCCGCCTGCCGATCGGTGACCAGCGCCCGGACGATCGCCGCGCCGTGCGGACTTTCCAGGGTGACGAGGTCGGCGTCGCTGATGCCGAGCGCCTGTGCGTCACGCGGATGAATCTCGACGAAGGGCTCGGCGAGATGACCCGACAGCCTGGCGCTCTTGCCCGTGCGCGTCATGGTATGCCAGTGGTCGCGCACCCGGCCGGTGTTGAGCGTGAAGGGGAAGGCATCGTCGGCGCTTCTTGGCCGTGGCACCTCGACGGCGACGAAGCGCGCGCGGCCATCCGGATGATAGAATTCGCCCTCGGCAAAGAACCGCCTCTCGTGCGGCGCGCTGCCCTTGGGCTGCGGCCACTGAAACGGCTTCAGGCCGTCATAGGCGGGGCCTTCGATCTCCGCGTGGGCGCTGATGTCGAAGTCGCGGCGTCCGTCGTTTTCGAAGCCCGAAAGCGAGGCATGCTCGGCGAAGATCTCGGCTGGTGAAACATGGGCGAAGGCCGCGGCGAAGCCCATGCGCCTGCCGACTGCGGCGAGTTGCCACCAGTCGGGCCGCGCTTCGCCGGGAGCTGCGAGAAAGGCGCGCTGACGCGAGATGCGGCGCTCGGAATTGGTGACCGTACCGTCCTTCTCGCCCCAGCCGAGCGAGGGCAGGAGCACGTGGGCGTGCCGGGCGGTGTCGGTGTCTCTCACGATGTCGGAGACGACCACGAAGGGACAGGCTTTGATCGCCGCTTCGACGGCATCGGCGTCGGGCATCGAGACGACCGGGTTGGTCGCCATGATCCACAGCGCCTTGATGCGCCCGTCGGCGACGGCGCGGAACATATCGACCGCCTTGAGGCCGGGCCCGTTCGCGACTGCCGGCGCGCCCCAGAAGCGCCGTACCTTGTCCCGGTGGAGTGATTTTTCGATGTCCATATGGGCGGCAAGCATATTTGCCAGCCCCCCGACCTCGCGCCCGCCCATCGCATTTGGCTGCCCGGTCAGCGAGAAGGGCCCCATGCCCGGCCGGCCGATGCGGCCGGTCGCAAGATGGCAGTTGATGATGGCGTTGACCTTGTCGGTCCCGGTAGCGGACTGGTTGACTCCCTGGCTATAGCAGGTCACGACCTTTTCGGTCGTCTCGAAAAGTCGGAAGAATGCGCGAAGCTGCGTCGGCGTCAGCCCGGTCGCCTTGGGAAGCGACGGGGGATCGAGCCTCGATGCGGCCGCGACGGCCTCGTCGAAGCCGCCCGTGTAATTCGAAACGTAGTTCCGGTCGACCGCACCGCTTGCGGCGAGATGGGCAAGCAGCCCGCTGAAGAGGGCGACGTCTCCGTCGGATGCGATCGCCAGATGCATGTCGGCGATGTCCGCCGTCATCGTGCGGCGGGGGTCGATGACGACGATCTTCATCTCCGGGCGGTTTGCCTTGGCTGCGGAGAGGCGTTGATAGAGCACCGGGTGGCACCAGGCGAGATTGGAGCCCGTCAGCACCACGAGATCGGCGAGTTCCAGGTCCTCGTAAACGCCCGGCACGGTGTCGGAACCGAAGGCCCGGCGGTGGCCCGCGACGGAGGAGGAC
Source organism: Sinorhizobium sp. P24N7 (assembly GCF_042436655.1). Lineage (NCBI taxonomy): Bacteria > Pseudomonadati > Pseudomonadota > Alphaproteobacteria > Hyphomicrobiales > Rhizobiaceae > Sinorhizobium > Sinorhizobium sp. P24N7. The sequence goes on from NZ_JBHMIW010000008.1 coordinate 215,095, forward strand.
ATGCAGAGCCGGGAGTTGGTATCGATATTCGCCGAGCCGATGAAACCCTTCATCAACTTGTTGGCGATGTAATAGTCCTCCGTCAGCAATTGTCCCGAGACGTAGAAGGCAACCGAATCGGGACCGTGATTGGCGATACTGTGCGAAAAGCGTTCGGCAACGAGATCGAGCGCCTCGCTCCAGCCTGCGCGACGGCCGCCGATTTCCGGGTGAAGGAGGCGGCCGTCGAGATCGAGGGTCTCGGCGAGTGCCGACCCTTTCGAACAGAGCCTGCCGAAATTGGCCGGATGTTCCGGATCGCCCTTGACGCTCACTGCACCGTCATCATCCACGCGGGCAATGACACCGCAGCCGACACCGCAATAGGGACAGGTGGTCTTGACCTCTTGCGCCATGCTTATTCCGCCGCTGCCAGCGAGAGGCTCTCAAGAGCGAAGAACAGCGCGCCATTGTCGTTGCGGATGGGGATCGTGCGCACCTCGCCCTCGTCGGCGCCGAGCGCCTTGCCGGTCTCGAGCGAGATCACCCAGTTGTGCAGCGGGCAGGTGACGGCCGTGCCGTGTACGATGCCCTGGGAAAGAGGGCCCCCTTTATGCGGGCAATGGTCCTCGATCGCGAAGACCTCGTTCTCGGCAGTCCGGAAGACGGCGATCTTGCCGTTGGGCGTCCTGACACAGCGGGCCCCCCGCAGCGGGATGTCGTTGATGTCGCCGATTGCAATCCAGTTCATGTTCATCGGTCACTCCGCTGCCTGATTGAAGCCGACCGTCGCCATCGGCCGGAACTCGTGCTTGTCCTTGCCGGAGACGCGCTCCGACCAGGGATCGACCTGGGCGAATTTCTGGCTGAAGACGAAGCGGTCGAAATAGGCCCTGCGCTTTTCCGCATCCTCCATGATCTGCCGGCGGATCTCGTCCAGACCGATGCGCTTTGCCCATTTGTAGATGCGCTCGAGATAGCGGGCCTGCTCGCGATACATCTGCGTCAGCGCGACGATATGTTCGAGCGCCTCGTCCTCGGTCCTGACCAGACCCAGAACCTCGGTGCCCTTGATGTCGAGGCCGGCCGCCCCTGCGAAATGGATCTCGAAGCCGGAGTCGACGCAGATGACCCCGACGTCCTTGCAGGTCGCCTCCGCGCAGTTGCGCGGGCAGCCGGAGACGGCCATCTTCAGCTTGGCCGGCGTCCAGGAGCCCCACATGAATTTCTCGATGCGGATGCCGAGGCCGGTCGAATCCTGTGTGCCGAATCGGCACCAATCGGAGCCGACGCAGGTCTTCACCGTTCTAAGCCCCTTCGCGTAGGCCTGACCCGAAACGAAGCCCGCCTGACCGAGATCGGCCCAGACGGCGGGCAGATCCTCCTTCTCGATGCCGAGCAGATCGATGCGCTGACCGCCGGTCACCTTCACCAGCGGCACGTTGAACTTGTCGACGACATCGGCGATGGCGCGAAGTTCCTTCGCATTGGTGACGCCGCCCCACATGCGGGGTACGACGGAATAGGTGCCGTCCTTCTGGATATTGGCGTGGACACGCTCGTTGATGAAGCGCGACTGGTAATCGTCGGCATATTCGTCCGGCCAATCGCAGACGAGATAGTAGTTGAGCGCCGGGCGACACTTTGCGCAGCCGCAGGAGGTCTTCCATTCCAGTTCCTGCATGACGGCGGGAATGGACTTCAGCTTCTTCGCCTTGATCAGGCGCCGCACGTCGTCATGGCCGAGCTCCGTGCAGGTGCACATCGGCTGCACCGCAGCCGGATTGTAGGTGTCGCCGAGCGTCAGCGACATGATCTGCTCGACCAGGCCGGTGCAGGAACCGCACGAGGCGGAAGCCTTGGTATGGGCGCGCACGTCGTCGAGCGAGGTCAGGCCCTTGGAGACGATCGCTCCGACGATCTTGCCCTTGCACACGCCGTTGCAGCCGCAGATTTCCGCATCATCCGGCAAGGCTGCAACGGCCGCCGTAGGGTCCAGCGGAGATCCCCCCTGATAGGCCTGGCCGAAGATAAGGGTGTCGCGCATTTCGGAGATATCCGTGCCGCGCTTCAAAAGGTCGTTGAACCAGGCTCCGTCGGCGGTGTCGCCGTAGAGCACGGTACCGATGATACGGTTGTCTTTCAGTACGAGCCGCTTGTAGATGCCGGCGGTGGCATCGCGCAGTACGATCTCCTCGCGTCCGTCGGCATCGGCGAAGTCGCCGACCGAATAGAGGTTGATGCCCGTCACCTTCAATTTGGTCGGCGTGTCGGAATGCGCGAAGGCGGCGCGGCGGTCCCCAGCGAGGTGGGAGGCGGCGACGCGCGCCATTTCGTAAAGGGGCGCGACGAGGCCGTAGACCATGCCGCCGACTTCGGCACACTCGCCGAGCGCCATGATGTCCCCATCGGACGTCTGCATTCCGGCGTCGACGACGATGCCGCGATTGACGGCCAGCCCGGCCTCCTTGGCAAGACCGGCATTCGGCCGGATGCCGACAGCCATCACCACCAGCGTCGCCGGAATGATCCGGCCATCGTCGAGCTCGATGCCCTGGACCTTCTCCTCGCCGAGGATGCGTTTCGTGTTCGCCTTGGTGACGACCTTGATGCCGCGTTCTTCGACGGCCTTCTGCAGGAGGTAGCCTGCGGCCGGATCGAGCTGGCGTTCCATCAGTGTCGGCATGACGTGCAGAACGGTGACGTCCATGCCGCGCGCCTGAAGACCAGCTGCCGCCTCCAGCCCGAGCAGGCCGCCACCGATGACGACGGCCTTTTCGCGCGATTGCGCCGCGAGCAGCATCGCCTGCACATCGTCCAGGTCGCGATAGGTGATGACGCCGCGCAGTTCCTTGCCCGGCACAGGGATGATGAAGGGCACCGAACCGGTGGCGATCACCAGCTTGTCATAGCTTTCCGTAACGCCGTGGTCGGAAGTGACGGTCTTGGCGTCGCGATCGATCGCAACGATTTTGTGGCCCTTGTAGAGGGTAATGCCGTGCTTGATGTACCACCCATCGCCATGGATGATGATTTCTTCATACTCCTTCTCACCGGATAGCACCGGCGAAAGCATGATGCGGTCGTAATTGACGCGCGGCTCGGCGTTGAAGATCGTCACGGCATAACGCCCGGGCGCCTTTTCGAAGAGCTCTTCCAGCATCCGGCCCGGAGCCATGCCGTTGCCGACGATGACGAGTTTTTCGAGTGCAGTTTCAGTCATGTGGTCACTCCGCAGCTTTACGAAGCGCGCGCTCGTAGAGGAATTCGAGCAGTGCTTCGCGGCAGTTCAGGTCGGTTCGATTTGGCCGGCCGAAAACCGGCATTAAAAAACGCCGCTCGGAAATCTGCGCTCCGGGACCGGGAGGAAACCCTTACGGAGGCAAAGACCTTGCGACGTCGGTGTCTTCGGCAGGCGTATGTGGCGCCTGGCTCGCTTCAATCGCCGTTGACCGAAGCAGGTGTAGAAATGCAAGTGCCGTGCCAGATATCCGCCCGCCGGCCATCTCCTTGAAAAATCTGCAAAAGGCGGACAACGCCCTTTGTCTTCGAAGTAAGCCCGCTGATTTAAAAATAAGCCGTTTGCGTGCAGTGATGAAATTTTGTGCGGCTCGCCTCTGATCAGCCGAGTGTGCACGGTCTCGCCGCGCCCGTTCTTGCCTAACTCCGTCATCCTTCGGCTTGACCTTGGTCAAGGATGACGCTGTGAGAAGCCGGAGGATCGCGGGCTGCGGAAGGATTGACTGCAGGCGCTCCAGATCCCGACGGCCCGAAAAAATTCATTTGGGAATGGATTGTTCGCGCAATCTGGAACCCTGGCGATGTGAAAAGCCTGAAGGTTTTCTTTGTCCTCATGGCCTTTGAGCGACGATTCACGGCTTGACGCCATTCGTTCATTTGTGAATACATTATTCAAACTTGTGAAAGTCCGGAGGCGGAGTCCGGAATAGGGAGGACAGCATGAAGACCTTGATCGCTGCGGCCGCAATGGCTGCATTGTCGTTCTGCGGCATTGCCAACGCGCAGGAATACAGCCTGCGATTTTCGACCTCGCAGGTGAATCCGGACGAGCCGATCATCAAGGCCATGAAAACCTATGCCGAGCGTGTCGGTGAGCGCTCCAGCGGACGCATCGCCATTACCGTCATGACGGGCGATCAGCTCGGCGCGCAGAAAAAGGTCAACGAGATGGTCATGAGCGGCGCAAGCCTGCTCAGCGCCACTGACTATGGTCAGCTCGGCCAGTTCGTGCCGGATCTGTCGATCCTTGCCGGCCCCTATGTCTATCCGGATTTGGCGGCGACGGACCGTCTCTTCGCTTCGGATCTCTATAGGGACCTTTCCAGCAAGCTGGAGGCGCGGGGCATCAAGATCATCATGCCGAACGGCCTATTCGGCTACCGTCACATCATCGCCAACAAGCCGGTTCGCTCACCCGCGGACCTGGCCGGCGTCACCATTCGCGTGCCCTCGTCGCCGATCATGATGGCGACTTTCGGCAATTACGGTGCAAGGCCGACGGAATTGCCGTGGGGAGACGTCTACAATGCGTTGCAGACCGGAGTCGTCGACGCGGCCGAAGGCCCCTTCGGGTCGATAGCCGGAGCGAAGCTGAACGAGACCCGCAAGGTCATTTCGAAAACCGGCCACCAGATCATGTTCACGGCCTGGGTGGCTTCCAGCCAGCTCTTCAACAGCCTGCCCGAAGACCTGCAGAAGATTCTTCTGGAGGAAGGGCAGACAATTGCCAAAGAGCTTACGCAGATGACGCTGGACACGGACGATGCCTATGCAAAGCAGCTCGCCGCCTCCGGCGTCGAGATCGTGACCGATGTCGACATTCCGGCATTCATCGAGGCCTCGCGTGCAGCCTATGAGAAGGTGCCGAACATCACGCCCGGCATCTACGATCAGGTGCAAAAGGCGATGGCAGAGTAGGCGACGCCGTTTCGAGCGGGATGCGGGCGGAGAGACCGTATACACGTCATCCCGCTCTTGGACGCTGCTGCCGCGGGGGGCCGTCTTCGCCGGCCGGATCGCGCTCCGAACGTCAATCGGGCCCTGCATCGACGCCAGCTCGGATTGCCCCTCAACAATCGAGGCATCATGGAAAGCTCACGCCCGCCGGAGGAGATAATTCCTCTCATCAGCCTGCGCCGCGCCGATGAGGCAATCGGCGTCGTGGCGCTCCTCGTCATCGTCTTCTCGATCCTTTGGGGGGTCGTCAGCCGTTATGTCTTCCCCCAGCCGGCCGCCTGGACCTATGAGCTGGCGATGATGGCCTTCGCCTATCTCGTCTTCTTCGGTGCCGTCGCCGGCGTCCGTCTCGGCACGCACGCGGCGATCGACGTGCTTGTCGCGGCTCTCCCGGACAGCTGGCGAAAAGCCGTCGCCTGGTTCAACTATCTGCTGCTGGCACTCTTCTTCATCGTCATGACCATCCTCTTCGCGTGGCAGGCCTGGATCTCACGCAATGTGCATACGATCGCCCTCGATCTGTCGCGCAGCCTGTCCTATGCGCCTCTGGCGCTCGCCTCTGCCGGGATGTTCGTCCAGCATCTGATCGTGGAGAGGCCCTGGACCGTCCGTCAGCACCGCAATTTGGAATCGTTGATATGACCCTGTTCCATTTGGCCGGTCCCTCGCTTCTCGTCGTCGTCCTGTTTTTGCTGTCGACGCCGATCACCTGGGCCATGGCGATCGGAGCGTTCGCTTTCTTCCTCATCAATAGGGACATGATCCCGCTCGCCAATTTCGCCCAGGAAATGGCGGAGGGCAGCCAGTCCGTGTCCTTGTTGGCGCTGCCGCTGTTCGTTCTTGCCGGCTGCATCATGAACGCGTCCGGCATCACCCGACGCCTTTTGGCGCTTGCGGACATGCTTGTCGGCCACATGACGGGCGCGCTGGCGCAGATGTGCACCGTGCTCGGCACCTTGCTCGGCGGACTTACCGCATCTGCCAATGCCGATGCGGCGATGCTCGCCAAGACGCTCGGCGTCGAGATGTCGCAACGGGGCTACAGCCGGGCCTTCGCCGCGGTCATCACATCGTCGGCGGCCATCATCACGAGCCTCATTCCGCCGTCGATCGGTCTTATCGTCTATGGTTTTCTCGCGGAGACGTCCATCGGCCGGCTCTTCGCAGCGGGTGTGGTGCCTGGCCTCGTGCTGGCGACCGGGCTCATGGTCACCACCTATTTCATCGCCCGCAAACGCGGTTACAAGCCGTTGCGCAAGGAGCGTGCCACCCGCGCGGAGGGCATCCGGGCGCTGATCGACGGGCTCTGGGCGCTGTCGATCCCGGTGGTGATCTTCGCCGGTACGCGATACGGTCTTTTCACGACCACAGAAGCCGGTGCGGTGGTCGTCGTCTATGTGCTCTTCGTCGCCGTGTTCGGTTACCGCGAATTCACCTTTCGCCAGATCCCGGAGGTGCTTGCCGAGGCCGTGCGCGATTCGGCCGTGGTCATGATCATGATCTGCGCGGCGGCAGCCTTCGGTTTCTATCTCGCCTGGGAGCAGGTGCCGCAGGCCATGTCCGGCTGGCTCGGCGAAGCCACCGACAATCCGCTCCTGATGCTGCTCCTCATCAACGTCCTGCTGATCGTCATCGGCACGGCGATCGAGGGGTCGGCGGCACTGATCATTCTGACGCCGATGCTGATTCCGATCATCGATGGCGTCGGCATCGATCGCGTGCATTTCGGCGTCGTGTTTATCACGAACCTGACCATCGCCGGCATCACGCCGCCAGTCGGGGGATTGATGTACATTTCGTCCATGGTGCTGAAAGTGCCGATGATGGCCTATGCCCGCGAGGTGCTGCCATACTTGGCGATGATGATGGTCATTCTCGTCATGCTGAGCATGTTCCCCCAGCTGTCGCTTTGGCTGCCGAACCTGGTCTATGGGACGACGGCGGTCCAATAGCGCGACGAAAGACGGCCTCTGCGCCATGGTGGCGCATAGGCCGGAAACGGCTCCGATAATCCCGACTTTTTACGCAGGTACTGACTATGGATGAGTTCACGCCCACCGTCGGAGTTTCTTCGACACGTCCCGCCGACATGCCGGAAGACCATGCCGCCTTGCCGGTCTGGAACGCCGAAAACTGGTTCTACGAGGATTGGCCCGTCGGTCAGCGCATCCGGTCGTTACGCCGCACGATTGGCGAGAGCGATAGCCACCTCTTCAACACCCTGGTCGTCGACATCCATCCTTATGTCCAGGATCAGATGTTTGCGGAGCGGGAAGGCATCTTCGGCCGTCGTCTCGTTGCCGGCGCCTTCGTGTTCTCGGCCGGTCTCGGCCTCGTCGCCACCAATTGCGTCAACGCCTTTTCCTATGGCTACGACAAGCTCCGATTCATCAAGCCGGTCTTCATCGATGACACCATCTACACGATCCGGACCAACATGGAAAAAACGCCCCGTTACAAAGACCTCGGGCTCATTCGCGCCAGCTACCAAGTCTTCAAGAACGAGGGCGAGCTGGTGCTCTACTGCGAGCATCTGCAAACGGTGAAATACAAGAACCCCGCGGATTTTGTCGGCAAGACCGAGAAGTAGAAAACAGAAACCGAAGAAACGAGCGTTCGCTTGCCGGCGTCGCCGTAATCGGCATGAGCTCGTTTCCCTCGCATCCTGTTGCACCGCCGGGTCTCGTAGCGCGGCCATCCTCCAGAATTCCGCCCGCCGACATATTCCATCGATCGCATGTACTCATGCGAACACGGAATAAAAACGTTTATATTTTTCATTGAAATCGTTTTTATCAGCTGATACGGCTTTCGTCGGGAGGCCGATCATGGAAAACACGCAGTCGCCGCGCGCACGGCCGGGGATCAAGGCTCTGGCCGAGGCCACGGGCTATTCCATTGCGACCGTGTCGAAGGCGCTCAACGGCTCTCCCATGGTTGCCCCGGCCACGAAGGCACTCATCCATCGTGCCGCGGCGGAGATCGGCTATCGTGCCAACGCCCGCGGCATGGCGCTGAGGACCGGCCGGACCTGCCAGGCTGCCGTGCTCATGCCGGTAACGGCTGCGCGCGACTATGAATGGGACGGCGTCGAATATACCCAGATACTCAGCGGCATCAGTCAGGCGCTGGAAGGCAGCGACTATCGCATGTCGGTCCATGTCGTGCGCAATGTGGAGGACGGCTGCGAGGCGGCGCGCCGGGTCATCGATGAGGGTCTGGCGGACGGACTGATATTCTCAGGCATACGCGCCGACGACCCGCGCATCGATCTCCTGGTCGAGAGCCAGTTTCCCTTCGTCTCTCTCGGTCGCTGCCGGAAACCCCTCGACTACGCACATGTCGATATCGACAACGAATGGGCGGCCCATGCGGCGACCGCCCGGCTGATTGCCGGCGGACACCGGCGGATCGCGCTCGTCAATCCGCTCCGGCATCTCTCCTACGCCGAGGACAGGGTGGACGGCTTCATGCGGGCTTTTCGCGAGGCGGGCCTATCGCCGTCCGACGATCTGATCGCCGAAGGCGATCTCTCTACCCAGTTCGGCCGCGAGAGCGCGCTCGGTCTTCTCGACGCGGCGCGGCCGCCGACGGCCTTCGTCTGCAGCAACGAGTCGACCACGCTCGGAGTGCTTTCGGGCCTGGGCTCGCGTGGACGGCGGATCGGCGTCGATGTCGACGTGGTCGCCTATGACGACATCAATGTCAGCGCCTATTTCACGCCGCCGATCACGACCTTCTATCAGCCCATCGAGATACTCGGGCGAACCCTCGGGGAGTTTCTGCTGCGGCGCATGGCGGGAGAGGACGCGCAAACGTTGAAGCAGGTTTTCAGGCCAACGCTGATCGAGAGGCAGTCCGACAATCTCGGCGGGCGCCTGGCGCAGTCGGCGTAGGAGAAGAATTCACAACGGAGGAGAACCAAAGTGAAAACACTCGTAATTGCACTTGCGATGGCGGCCCTCGTCTCAGGCGGCGCGTCGGCCGCCGATCTCGGCGGGAAGCTGCTGAAGGTCGGCTCGGACACGACCTCGCCGCCGATGGAGAGCGTCGATCCCGCGACCGGCCAGATCGTCGGTTTCGATATCGACGTGGTGAATGCGATCTGCGCAAAGATCAACTGCCAGGCGGAATTCGTGACCACCGGTTGGGACGGCATCTTCGCAGCGCTCGATCAGGGCAACTTCGATCTCGTCGCCTCGGGCGTGTCGATCACCGAGGAACGCAAGAAGGCCATGGATTTCTCCGATCCCTACATCGTCAACAGCCAGGCGGTGCTGATGCGGGTCGAGGACCAGGGCGTGTCACTGGAAGACTTCAAGTCGAAGGGGAAGAAGCTTTCCGCCCAGGCCAACACCACGGATGCGCAGGTCGCCGAAGGGGTGGTCGGCAAAGAAAACGTCGTCGCCTATGACAGCTTCAGCGCCGCGATCATCGCGCTCAAGAACAAAGATGTCGACGGCGTCGTCATCAACGGAGCCAATGCTGCCGCTTACGAACGCGAGTTCGTCGGCGAACTCGTGGTCGCGATCCGGGACCTCGAATCTGATCCGCTCGGCCTCGTCTTCCGCAAGGGCGATGCCAACGTCGCCGCCTTCAACGAAGGACTGAAGATGATCCGCGACGACGGCACGCTGGATCAGCTCGTCAACAAATACTGGGGCGTGAAATAACCTCATCCGAGCACCCCGGAGCAGTCTGCGCTCCGGGGCCGAATTTCTGCGCAGAATCCCCGGAGGGATGAATGTCGTTCCTGAGAAGCGTGCGGCCCAGCAATCTGATCATTCTGACAGCGCTGCCGTTCATCATCTATCTTTTCGCCTCCTCCGGTGACTACCAACGTTCGCTGAGAGCCATTCTCGGAGTCGAGAACGGCTCGTCCGCCTTCGTACCTGGCTTCCTTGCCCTGCTCGTCGCCTTCGGCTCGGGTATCGCCGTTCTCGTCTTTTCCCAAGCCAAGGCGCCGCGGCCGCGGCTGGCGCTCGCTGCCGCCGTGCTCAATCTCGCTGCGGCGGCCATCCTGCTTCTGAGCGACGCCGTTCATCCCTACCTTGCGTCGGTCGTCGCCAATGCCGTCGATCCCTTCACGTCCGATCTCGTCGTGAAGGGGCTTAGCCCCCGGCGATTGACGGACGCCGCGGACATGACCCTGCGCGGCATCGAAGCCGTGCTTTTTCCGGCCTATTTCGCGCTGACCCTGTTCGGCTCCATGCTTTTCTTCGGTGCCGGCAAGGCGTCTGCGCAGGAGAGCATCCTGCATCGCGCAGGAGCGTGGAGCATCGGCCTCGTCAACGGTACGGGGCTCCTGTTCATCCTCTTCTTTGCGCATATCGCCTTTGCCGCCGGCGTGGCGACCACGGTCCGCGCGGCCATTGCCGCCTATCTTCTCGCTGCGATCATCGGCCTCATCTGGGTCGGATTGCTTCAGTTGCATTATACGGCGCGCACCAGCCTCTTCTTCGCGCTCGCGACCCTCGGCCTGGTGCTCGTCGCCGCCTGGTTCCTGTTGCAGCCTCGCACGCCATATGTGCTTGCGGGGCGGCTCGACGGCAGGGTCGCGATCGTCAGCAACACGCCGTCCGGCCTCATAGGCGCGGTGCGCTTCGGCCAATATCCGGGCGCGCCCGCTGAAGAGGCGGCGGTACGAACCTTCCTTGGCCCGGCGGAGGCAGTCGCGGCGATGGAAAAGGACGAGGTGACGGCCGCGCTTCTGCCGGCCGAAGCCGTGCCCGGGGGCTTGCCGCTCCTTTGGGAAACGGCGGCTTTGAACGATCGAGACCGGGCCGCAGGCATCACTTTCGCCGTCCTGGCAATCATCCTCGGTCTGCTCACCTTCGGCGGCTATCTGCACCGTCGTCATCCCCTGGCGATCGGCTCGGAATTCGTCGTCGATACGATCCGCGGCATTCCGATGCTGGTGATCGTGCTCTATGTCGGCCTGCCCTTGAGCGGGGCGTTGAAGGATGCGACGCAAGGCGTGCTCGACCCGCCGAATCTGATGCGCGGCATCGTCGCCATGGCGCTTGCCTATTCCGCCTATCTGGCGGAAATCTTCCGCTCCGGCATCAACGCCATCCCGGTCGGCCAGATCGAAGCGGCGCGCAGCATCGGGCTCAACCGGTGGCAGACGGCGCGGCTGGTGGTCCTGCCGCAGGCGTTCCGGATCATCATTCCACCGCTGGGCAACGAGCTGATCGCGATCCTCAAGGACACGTCGCTCCTATCGATTCTGTCGATCCGCGACATCACCCAGCGCATGCGCGAGTTCCAGTCGGCGAGTTTCCTGCCCTTTGCGCCCTATAACTCGGCAGCCATCTTCTACATCTTCCTGACGCTCGCGGCGGCGAGCCTCATCAACATGATCGAGCGGAAATATGACATCAAGCATCGATAGGAGAGGGGAAGAGGGTCCGCGCACGGTGCTGATCACCGGTGCATCGCGGGGCCTGGGTCAGGAGCTTGCACGGCAGTATGCAGCCGCCGGCTGGCGGGTGATCGCCTGCGTCCGCCAACCGTCGGCGAGGGATGGGGAAACCGGCATCGAACGTCGGATACTCGACGTCACGGACGCGAGGTCGATGGCGGCGCTTGCCGAAAGCCTCGGCGAGCGGCCGATCGATGTCCTCATCAACAATGCCGGAGTCCGCGGCGACACAGGCGGACTGTCGACCGTCAGGCCCGAGGATTTCCTGGAGGTCATGCGTGTCAATGCCCTTGCGCCGATCCTGGTCGTGCAGGCGCTGCTGCGAAATCTCCTCGCCGGCGGCGATCGCATCGTCGCCAATATCAGCAGCCGCGCAGGATCGCTCGCCGAGGGCACGCTCGACGACGACGAAGGAGACTATGCCTATCGTTGCTCGAAAGCGGCGCTGAACATGGCCACGGTCAAGCTCGCCCAGGATTTGCGCCCCCACCGGGTCACCGTGCTGTCGCTCCACCCCGGCTGGGTCAGAACCGATATGGGCGGCCATCAGGCGAGCGTGCCGGTTGCGGAAAGCGCCGCCGGCCTGAAGGCGATCATCGACAGGGCCGGGCTCGACGAGAGCGGCAGCTTCCGGGCCTTCGACGGAAGAACGGTATCGTGGTGAAGCGAGGGGGACGATGACGACGAGCGAGTTCAAGAACGTGCAGGAAATAGAAGCAATCGAAGCGCTGCTTGCCCGCGAATACGGCGTCGCGGGAGAAATCGTGGCGCTGCCCGGCGAGCACGATCTCAATTTCCGTATTCAGGCGAGCGACGGTCGCGCGTTCCTCCTGAAACTGCATGCCCTCGGCGCGCCCGAGGAGCTCGACATGCAGATTGCAGTTCTCGACCATCTCGCGCGCGAGGCGACGGATCTGCCCGTCTCGAAGGCCTTGCCGAGCCGCTCCGGCGCCTCGTTCACCCGCGTCGAATTCAAAGGAGAGCGTGTCGCACGTCTGCTGACGTGGCTGCCCGGGGAGATCTGGGCACGAGCCGCCAACCGCTCGAGCAACAGCGCCGAGACCCTTGGGGCGCTGCTCGGCAAGCTCGACCGCAGCCTCGCCGGTTTCTCGCATCCCGGCGCAAGGAGAGAGTACGCCTGGGATATCGCCCGGGCGGAAATGCACCTCGCCAATGTCGATCTGATCGAGGATGTGGAAAAGCGGAGCGCGGTTCGCGCGATCCTCGATCACTTCGTCTCCACCGTGCTGCCGCGCCTTGAGGCGTGCCCCCGGCAGGTCATCCACAACGATGCGAATGACTATAACGTGCTCGTCGGCGCCGACGGCTGCGTCAGCGGACTGCTCGACTTCGGCGATATGGTCGAGAGCTATCGGGTGGTGGAAGTGGCCGTCGCCTCAGCCTATGCGCTGATCGGCACGCCGGATCCGATCGGCGCCATCGCGCGGCTGGCGGGCGCCTATCACGGCGTCAATCGGCTCGGCGAAACGGAGGCCGAGCTGATCTTCGATCTCGTGCGCACCCGCTACGCCGTCAGCATGTGCATGGCGGCAAGGCAGATCCGCGACAACCCCGAGAACGCCTATCTGCTCGTCAGCCAGGAGGACGTCTGGCGCGAACTGAGACGCCTCGAGCAAGAGAACCGCTCGTTCGCCATCGCCCGCCTTCGCGACGCCTGCGGCTTTGCACCCATCCCGAGGGCCGCACGGGTGGTGCGGTGGCTGGAGCGCAATGCGCATGATTTTTCGGGCGTCATCAAGCCGGGCATTGCAAGGCCGAAGGCAGCCGTCTTCGATTTCTCGGCGAACAGCTCGGAGAACTGGGCAGGTCTCGACAAGGACGTGGCGCAAGCGCGCATCGAAGCGCATATCCATGCGGAGGGGGCGGATTTCGGCCTTGGCCTCTACGGGGAGGACAGAGCGGTCTACAAGGGTGACGCCTACCAGGCGACTGCAAGCCTGCGGCGCACGATTCACCTCGGCATCGATCTCTTCGCTCCCGCCAACGAGCCGGTGCATGCACCCTTCGCCGGCAAGGTCGCCTTCTACCACGACGACGCGGTCCCTTACGGTTTCGGGCCGACAATTCTGCTCGAACACACGACGGGCGAGGGCGACACGTTCTGGACGCTCTACGGGCATCTCTCCCGTGAAAGCGCCTCACGGCTTTCGATCGGCCAGCCGGTCGCCAGGGGCGAAGCTTTCGCGACCCTGGGGGATCGCGCCGAAAACGGCGGCTGGGTTCCGCACCTGCATTTCCAGATCGTCACCGATCATCTCGGCCTCGAGGGCCGCATGCACGGCGTCGGCGTCAGAGAGCAGTGGCAGGTCTGGCGGGAGATCAGCCCGGATCCTAGCGTCGTGCTCGGCCTTTCCGTTCCGGCGTCGGTGATCGTCGAGCGCGACAAGGCGTTCCTGGTGCGCGAACGCCAGCGCCGCATCGGTCGTTCCTTAAGCATCGCCTACGGCGCGGCGCCTCTGAAGATCGTCGCCGGCGAGGGCGCCTACCTGATCGATGACGAGGGTAGGCGCTGGCTCGACATGGTCAACAATGTCTGCCATGTCGGCCATTGCCATCCACGCGTCGTGAAGGCGGCGCAGATGCAGACGGCGCGGCTCAATACCAATTCGCGCTATCTGCATGACAGTCTGGTGGAATATTCCCGACGGCTTGCGGCGCTCTTCCCTGATCCGCTGAACGTCTGCTTCTTCGTCAATTCCGGCAGCGAAGCCAACGATCTCGCGATCCGGCTGGCGCGCGCCTATACCGGCAACCGCGACGTCATCACCGTCGATCACGCCTATCACGGCCATCTGACGAGCCTGATCGATGTCAGTCCCTATAAATTCGCGGGCAAGGGCGGGGAAGGGCGGTCGGCGCATGTGCGGGTTGCCGAGATGCCGGACCTCTATCGGGGACGCTATCGCTATGGCGATACGGACGCGGGGCGCAAATATGCCGGGGACGTGCAGCGGCAGATCGATGCGCTGGCGGCGGACGGGCGCAAACCCGCGCTCTTCTTCAGCGAGGGTATTCTCGGCACGGGCGGCCAACTGGTGCTGCCGGAAGGTTATCTCAGAGAGGCCTATGCGCATGTGCGTGCGGCCGGCGGGCTGTGCCTCGCGGACGAGGTTCAGGTGGGCTTCGGCCGCGTCGGCAGTCACATGTGGGCGCATGAGACGCAAGGGGTCGTGCCCGACATCGTCACCATGGGCAAGCCGATCGGCAACGGCCACCCGATGGCGGCTGTGGTGACGACCGAGGCGATTGCCGCGGCCTTTGCAAACGGAATGGAATATTTCAACACCTTCGGCGGAAATCCGGTATCGGCCGAGATCGGCCTCGCCGTACTCGACGTCATCCGCGACGAGCGCCTGATGCACCATTGCGCGGTCGTTGGAAACCGTCTGATGGATGGAGCGCGCGAACTCGCCAGCCGCCACGCGATCATCGGCGACGTGCGCGGCTACGGTCTCTTCAACGGCATCGAGCTCGTGCGCGATCGCGACACCCTCGAACCGGCCGCAGCGGAGCTCGACTTCGTCATTGCCGAAATGAAGGACAGGCACCGCATCCTGCTGTCGAGCGAGGGACCGCAGCACAACGTACTGAAGATCAAGCCGCCCGCGCCATTCAGCGCGGACGATTGCGACCGTTTCCTCGATGCCCTCGACGCGGTGCTGGCACGGGTAGAGGCCGCCTGACGAAAGTTTTCCCTTTACAACGAAGTTAAACGTTTTTATTTCTGATAAAAACGTTTAACAGGCTGACGACCAGGCGGTTGATCCGCCGCCTGGCGGGAGGAGAGTTTGGTCGCTATTCGCATCGACAATCTTCGCAAGTCCTTCGGCTCGCATGAAATTCTGAAGGGCATCGATCTCGAGATCGCCGGCGGCGAGTTCGTCTGCTTCCTGGGGCCGTCCGGTTGCGGCAAGAGCACGCTCCTGCGCTCGATCGCGGGACTTGAAAATCTCAACGGGGGATCGATCCGCCTCGGCGAGCGCGACATCACCGATCTTCCATCCGCCAGGCGCGACATCGCCATGGTCTTCCAGAACTACGCGCTCTATCCGCACATGAACGTGCGCAAGAATCTTTCCTTCGGCCTTGCGCTGAACGGCATGAAGCGAAACGAGATCGAGCGGCGTGTCAACAATGCGGCCGAAATTCTGAGGATCACGGAGCTCCTGGACCGCAAGCCACGCCAGCTTTCCGGCGGCCAGCGCCAGCGTGTGGCGATCGGCAGGGCGATCGTGCGCGAGCCGAAGCTCTTCTTGCTCGATGAGCCGCTCTCCAACCTCGATGCCGGTTTGAGGGTGACGATGCGCGTCGAACTGGCGTCGCTGCACGAACGCCTCGGCGTGACGATGATCTATGTGACGCATGACCAGGTCGAGGCCATGACTCTCTCCCACCGGGTCGTGGTGCTCGACAAGGGACGCGTCAGCCAGTTCGGCACCCCGCTCGAACTGTTCTACCGTCCGACAAATCTCTTCGTCGCCGGCTTCATCGGCTCGCCGCGGATGAATTTCCTGCCGGCGGGCGTCGCGGAGCAGGGCGCAACCCGCGTGACGCTTGCCGGAGGCGGCTTATCGCGGCCGGTGACGCTCGATACGTGTTCGTCCGAACCGATCGACCGGGTTCGTCCGGTCACCCTGGGAATTCGCCCCGACAAACTCGAACTGACCTCCCCGGAGGAGGCGCATCTCGCCGGCACGGTGAGGCTCGTCGAGCGGCTCGGCACCGAAAGTCACGTTCACATCCGTGTCGAGGGCGGTGGTGATCTGACCGCCGTGGTGCGCGGCACCCATCCCGTCGCGAGCCGAGATCAAGTTCATCTCCGCCTTCCCCCCGAGCACTGCCATCTGTTCGATGCAGAAGGCACGGCGATCGCGAGGCGGCTCGACCCGGAGACGAAGGCACTTATCGATAACGAGAAGGCAAGGGGCGCGCGTGCGCCGGTTTTGGAGGAGAGACATGCCTGATATGAAAAGGACGATCATCGGATCGCTTCTGGCCCTGTCGGTTGCCGGCGCGGCGACTGCGCGCGCAGAGGAGGTCTTGCGCTTCGCGACCTGGGACACGGGCGAGAGCCTTGCCATCCAGCAGGCGATCGCCAAAAAATTTGAAGAAAAGCACCCGGGCGTGAAGGTTCAGGTCGAGCCCTATGCCGAGGGCTACGACCAGAAGCTCGTCGCCGCCTTCGGCGCGGGCAATCCGCCCGATGTCATGTATATGTGGAACTTCCCGCAATACTACACGTCGCTGATGCCGCTCGATGAGCTGATCGCGCGCGACTCGGCCGAGATCAAGCCGGACGATTTTCCGGAAGGCCTGATGAACACGGCACGTATCGAAGGCAAGACCTACGGCATGCCCTCGGGTTTCACCACCCAGGTCGTCTTCTACAACAAGGAGATGTTCGCAAAGGCGGGTGTGGAAGAGCCGAAGGAGGGCTGGACCTGGGACGATCTGCGCGCCAAGGCAGCCAAGTTCCGCGACAAGGCCGGCAAGGTCTACGGGTTCGCCGTCGACGCCAAGCCGGACCCCTATGATTTCGAGCAGTTCCTCTGGTCGAACGGCACGAAATACATCTCGGACGACGGCAAGGAGATCGACGGCTACATGAACAGCGACGCGGCTGCCGCGGTGCTCGGCATGTTCGCCGACATGGCCCGGAAAGAAGAAGCCGTGACACTGCACCTCGGAGACGAAACGGGGGGCGACACGCTGTTCCAGGGCGGCAAGATCGCCATGTTCCAGAGCGCCATGTGGGACAAGGCAGATATCGATGCCGCGGGCTTCAGCTATGGCGTCGCACCGCTGCCGACATTCGGCGACCGCCCCGCCCATTCCGCACTCGGCGTTTCGGCGATCTCCATCGCCAAGGACGCCGCCCATCCCGACCTGGCCTGGGAATTCGTGAAATTCTTCTCCTCGCCCGAGTCGGTCGCGATGCGGGTCAACGACCTGCCGGTGCGCAAGAGCGTGGCCGAGGCGAAAGGGATGACGAAGGACCCCGTCTACAAGCCTTTCTTCGATATTCTCGCCACCTCCAACACCGAAAGGCACGCCTATCTGAAGAACGCCAACTGGAGCAAGATCCAGGACAATCTGGCGCGCGCCATCGAGGCGACGATGATCGAGCAGGGCAATGCCAAGGCCCATCTCGACGATGCGGTCAAGCGCTCCAAGCGCCTGCTGAAGTAAGGAGTGCGGGGGATGGACATGGCCGCCCATGCTGAACCGAAGGTGGATGTCGTTCGGCGCAGACGAGCGAATGCCGGAAGGCATCTTGCGCCCTTCCTGTTCATCTCCCCATGGATCCTCGGATTCCTCTTCTTCACCCTCGGCCCGCTCTGCTTCTCGCTGACGATGAGCTTTTTCGACTGGCCCGTCGTCGGCGAGCGCACCTTCGTCGGACTCGACAACTACCGCTCCATGTTCATGGAGGATCCGCAATTCCGGGAGAGCCTCTGGATCACGGTGAAGTTCGCGGCGATCTACGTGCCGTTCAACATCGTCATGTCGCTTCTGCTGGCGCTGTTGCTGCACCATGCCACTTTCGCCAGCGGCTTCTTTCGCACGGTGTTCTATTTGCCGAGCGTGATCTCGGGCGTTGCGCTTGTGACGATCTGGAGCTGGATCTACAGCAGGGAATACGGGCTGTTGAAATTCATGCTGTCGCTCGTCGGCATCGATGGACCGAACTGGCTCGGCGATCCCAGCCTGGCCCTCGTCGCCATCATCGTCGCAAGCCTCTGGGGCCTCGGCGGTACGATGCTGATCCTTCTGACCGGTCTCAAGGCCATTCCGAAAGAGCTCTATGAGGCCGCGACCGTCTCGGGCGTTCCGGGCTGGGCGCAGATGCTGTTCATCACCCTGCCGATGCTCGGGCCGATGCTGATCTTCACCTTCATCACCTCGATCATCTCCGCATTCCAGCAGCTGACGATAGCGCTTCTGCTGACGAAGGGCGGCCCTCTCGGCTCCACCTATTTCTTTGCGATGTACATCTACGACAACGCCTTCAAATATTTCGACATGGGCTATGCCGCCGCGGGCTCCTGGGTGATGTTCGCGATCGTGCTGACACTCAGCCTGGTCGTCATGCGCTGGTCCGCCGCATGGGTCTATTACGAGGGCGAGGTCCGGCCGGCCGATGGAGACCGCAATGCGTAAGACAGTCCTCTATGCGACGCTGCTCCTGCTGTCCGCCCTGTTCATCGCGCCGTTCTACTGGACCTTCATGACGGCGGTCAAAAGCACGGCGGAGCTATATCAGTTCCCACCGGTCCTCTGGCCGTCCGAGTGGCACTGGGAGAATTTCGCAGCCGCCTGGAACAAGCAGCCCTTCGGCACCTATCTTTCGAACTCGCTGATCGTCGTCGTCCTTTCGACGTTCGGCCAGCTTCTCTCGAGTTCGCTCGTCGCCTTCGGCTTCGCCCGCTTCCGGTTTCCCGGACGCGACGCCCTGTTCGTGCTGCTACTCGCGACCATGATGATACCCTGGGACGTGAAGATGATCCCGCTCTACATGGAATTCAACATGCTGGGCTGGATCAACACGCTTAAACCACTGATCGTGCCGGCCTATTTCGCCGACGCCTTCTTCGTCTTCCTGCTCCGCCAATACATCATGACGATACCGATGGAGATCGACGAGGCTGCCCGCATGGACGGTGCCAACAGTTTCGACATCTACTGGCGCATCCATCTGCCTCTGATGCTGCCCGCTTTGGTGCTGGTCGGTACCTTCCATTTCATGAATGCGTGGAACGACTATCTGGGACCACTGATCTTCCTCAACGATCAGTCGAAATACACGCTCACCCTCGGGCTTTCGATGTTCAAGGGCCTGCATGAGATCGACGTCACCTCGATCGCGGCGATCACCGTCATCCTCTGCCTTCCGCCGCTCGCCCTCTTCTTCCTGGCGCAGCGCTATATCATGGATGGAGCCGTCGGCTCTTCGGTGAAGGGATAGGCGATGCTGTTCGATATCGACCATGTTCCTTTCAGCCGAAAGGGGCGCTTCCTGACGCTGTCGACGATGCGTGTTCCCGGGCGCGACGGGGAGCGTGCGCTTTATCTCAGATGCGTCAGTGGCGGCGACGAGCGTCCTTCGCTTGGACGGCTGTGTCGGGTCGAGTTGCTGGACGGGAAAGGCCGACCGGCGGCGGCGCGCTTCGAACTGTCGCCGGACCAGCTTGTGGCGTGGACCGGCGGGGGCATCGTCCGCTTCGTCATCGGAGACGGCGAACGCTTGCACGTGCGCGGCGAAAATGCCGGCGTGCGTTTCCATGTCGAAGGATCGCGCTACGATTATGTCTACCGCACGCCCGGCGGCGAATGGTGCCTTGTGGCAGCAAGTGAGAACGTGAAACTCATTCCGCGGGCGCGTCTCGGTGATCTGGCCGTTTCCGGCAAATGGGACAGGGACCGGTCCACCGACGTTTCCTTCACGCTCTCGGGCGAGGGGACATTCGAGGGCAATGTCGATTTCTTTCGCGCCCTCCCGCAGCCGAAAGGGCCCGGCAGCTTCGAGGTGGCGCATGCAGCCGTCGCAGCCGAGTTCAGCGCCTGGTATCGATCGATCCCGGCGGGTGTCCCCGGACAGGAGGAAGCGCAACGGCTCGCGGCCTATCTCCTCTGGGCGAATACCGTGCCGGCCGAAGGCGTTCTGACCCGGCCGGCGGTCTACATGTCGAAAAACGCCATGATCAACATCTGGAGCTGGGACAATGCCTTCTCGGCACTTGGCGTGGCCGGCTTCGACGAAGAGCTCGCCTTCGACCAGTTCGCAGCGATCTTCGACCATCAGGACGCTTCCGGCCTGCTGCCGGACTACGTGAACGACCGCGAAGCGCTCTTCGCCTTCACCAAGCCCCCCGTTCACGGCTGGGCCGTGTCCTGCTTGGCGCGCGAAAATCCCGCCTTCCTGACGCCGGAGCGACGGGCCTATCTGCGCGATGCGATCGGCAGGCAGGTCTCCTACTGGCTGACCCACGGCCGCGCCGGCGGCGGCGTGCTGCCGAGCTACTTCCACGGCAATGACAGCGGCTGGGACAATGCGAGTTTCTTTGCCGAAGGCGGCCCGGTTCTGTCACCCGACCTTCCGGTCTTCCTCATCCTGGCCTGCGAGGCGCTTGCCAATCTGCTGGAGGATGATCCGGAAAAGGCAGCCCGCTGGCTTCGCACCGCAGACGAACTTCAAGCGCTCCTCGTCGGCACGCTCTGGACCGGCGAGACTTTTGCCGCGCGTCTTGCCGCCGACCCAGAACGAATTCTCCCTGGGGATAGTCTGATCCAGTTCATGCCGCTGCTGCTGGGCTCCCGCTTGCCGGCAGCGATGTGCCGCCAGCTCGTCGCCCGGCTGGTCGAAGGCGCATTCATTACCGATTGGGGCCCGGCGACGGAAAGCCCCCGGAGTTCCTATTACGAGGACGATGGGTATTGGCGCGGGCCTATCTGGGCGCCGACGACCTATCTCCTCTGGGACGGACTGCGCCGCCAGGGCGAGGGTGCATTGGCGCGGGAAATCGCGCAGAGGTTCTGTGCACTTGCCAATGCACACGGTATGGCCGAAAACTTCGACGCGCGCTCGGGCAGGGGCCTTCGGGATCGGGCATTCGCCTGGACGTCCGCAGTCTACCTGCTGCTGGCGCAATCCCTCCGCGACGAAAACCGGTGAAGAGTTGAAGCCGTCATGCAACGACCGACCATAAAGACGATAGCGCGGGAGACGGGACTGTCGATTGCGACGGTCTCCAAGGCTCTGAAGCATTCTCCGCAGGTTCGCCCGGAGACGAGGGCCATCGTGCTCGATGCGGCCGAGCGCGTGGGCTACGAGCTCAATCTTCATGGCGTGCAGCTGCGCACCGGCAAGACCTATCAGGTTGCCGCCATCATGACGGCGCCGGGCCCGAAGGAAAACGAATGGGAGGGCGTGGAATATGCGCAGCTCCTCAGCGGTATTTCCTGGGCGCTGGAAGAAAGCCCCTATCGCGTCTCGCTCTACGCCGTGCGCGACTTCGAGGAAAGCCAGGAAACGATCAGGCAGATCGTTTCGATGAAGAAGGCCGACGGCATCATCATTTCGGGCACGCGCGCCGACGATCCGCGTATCCGGTTGATGCAGGAAGCGGAGTTCCCCTTCGTGACCTACGGCATGAGCATCCACAATGCGCCGCACGCCTATGTCGACGCCGACAACGCACAGATGATCCGCCTGTCCATGGCGCGGCTGATCGAGCGTGGCCACAGGCGCATCGCGCTGCTCAATCCGAAAGAGCAGTTCACCTACGGTGTCGTTCGCCTGGAAAGCTACCGCAAAGCGCTCGAAGAGGCAGGCCTGTCCTACGATGCCGCGCTCGTCGCTCATGGTCGGCTGACGCCCGCATTCGGCAGGGAAAATGTGGTGGCCATGTCTGCGCTCGCCGATCCGCCCACCGCCTATATCTGTGCCAACGAAGCCACTGCGCTCGGCGCCTTTTCCGGCTTCCACGCGCGCGGGCTGGTGCATGGGCGTGACGCGGTCATCAATGCGACCGACGACCTGAACGTCAGCCAGTATTTCGCACCGCCGATCACGAGCTACTACCTGCCGATCGGCGAGCCGAGCGCGCTGCTCGGCAAATTCATCCTGCGGCGGATGGAGGGAGAACCGCCCGAGGCCCTGCAGACGCTCCTGATGCCGGATCTCATCGAGCGCTCGGACGACCGACTGAGGCCGAAGCTATGAGCGACCAATCCTCCATCGAGGTCGCCGGTTAATATAAACGTTTAAGTTCGATCCGGCCCCGTCGCGCCTGCTCGCCACGTGCGTCCGCCGCCAATCCAGAAAAACGACAAAGGACTTTACCTTGCACATGCCGCTGACGAGCCCCAATCGCTTCAATTCGGCCTTTCGGACGCCTGACAGGCTCGAACTCGGCGTGTGCTACTATCCCGAACAATGGCCGCGCGAGAAATGGGCGGAAGACGCCGGGCGGATGGTCGAGCTCGGCCTCTCCTGGGTCCGCATTGGCGAATTCGCCTGGGCGAAGATAGAGCCGCGGTCGGGCGAATTTCATTGGGAATGGCTGGACGAAGCGATCGACGTTCTGGGCAAGGCCGGCCTCAAGGTCATCCTCGGCACGCCGACGGCGGCCCCGCCGAAATGGCTCGTGGACCGCTATCCCGACATTCTGCCGGTGGACGCGACGGGGGCGGTCCGCAAATTCGGCGCGCGACGCCACTATTGCTTCTCGAGCCGGCGCTACCGCTCCGAGGCGGCGCGCATCACCGAGGCGATGGCGCGCCGCTATGGCGAACACATCTATGTCCATGCCTGGCAGACGGACAATGAATATGGCGACCACGACACGATCTACAGCTATTCCGCCGAAGCGGTCAGGGCGTTCCGCCTGTGGGTGGCCGAACGCTACGGCTCGATCGAGGAACTGAACCGCGCCTGGGGCACCTCGTTCTGGTCGATGAACTACAACAGCTTTGAGGAAATCGATCTGCCGAACAGCCTGGTGGAGGAGCCGAGCCCGACCCACGGTGTTGATTTCATCCGCTTCTCTTCCGATCAGGTGAAGAGCTTCAACAAGGCCCAGGTCGACATTATCCGGGCGCATTCGCCCGGCCGTCCGGTGACGCACAACTTCATGTCGCAGAATACCGATTTCGACCATTACTCCGTCGGCGAGGACATCGACATTGCCTCCTGGGACGTCTACCCGATGGGCGGCCTGCTCAACGGGCGGCTCGCAGCGAAGGACAAGGAGCATTATCTCCGGGTGGGGGATCCCGATCAGCCGGCCTTCAACCACGACCTCTACCGAGCCGTCGGCCGCGGCCGCGTCTGGGTCATGGAGCAGCAGCCGGGGCCCGTGAACTGGGCGGCGCACAACCAGTCGCCGGCCGACGGCATGGTTCGGCTCTGGACCTGGCTCGCCTATGCCCATGGGGTCGACATGGTCTCCTATTTCCGCTGGCGCCAGGCGCCTTTCGCGCAGGAACAGTTTCACGCAGGCCTCCTTCTTCCAAACAGCGAGGCGGATCAGGGCTATCTTGAAGTCGCCGAAGTCGTCGCGGAAATGAAGCGCCTGCCCGAGGGAGAGGTGCGTGGCAAGGCGCAAGTCGCGATCCTTCTCGACTACGAATCGCGCTGGGCGACACGCGTCCTGCCGCAGGGGCGGAGCTATTCCGCTTCGGCGGTTGCGCTCGATTGGTATTCGACGGCGGCGCGTCTGGGGGTCGATGTGGATTTCATAGGCCAGCACTCGGACCTCGACGGATACAAGCTGATCCTTGCGCCGGACCTCGTCGTTGCCGAGGAGGCTTTCGTCGAGCGGCTCGCGCGAGCGGACGCCAAGGTGGTCTTCGGCGCGCGCAGCGGCAGCAAGACGAAGGACATGCACATCCCTGAGGGACTGCCGCCGGGACCGCTGGCGAAGCTCATCGATATCAGCGTCTCGCGGGTTGAATCGTTGCCGGAGTTTCATAGCGAGACCGTTCTCTACGGCAACGAGGCTTATCAGGCGGGCGGCTGGCGCGAGACGGTCAGGACGAACGAGACCGTTCTCGCAAGCTTCGACGGGGAGTATCGTAACGGCGCTCCGGCGCTCGTCGGCAACGACAAGGCACGCTATCTGGCCGTTGCGGCCAACGGCGCATTGCTCGACAAGGTGATCGGCGACGCGCTCGGCTGGGCTGGACTGGAAAGCCTGCCCGACCTCGGCGATCTTCGCGTGACGCGCCGCGGCAATCTCCGTTTCGCCTTCAATTTCGGCCGGACCCCCGCGGAGGTGCCCGCAGGGCCGTCGGCCGAGTTCTACCTGGGGGGCCGCACGCTGAAACCCGTCGATGTTGCGATCTGGAGGGAATGAACCCCGGAGCATCGATGTAGCCGACCTTCAGGCAAGGTCACATCGTCGTGAGCTTGGACTGCACTTGATGACTTGTCGTGCCATTCGCCCTAGGTCGAACGCATGACTATGCTCGTTGTTACGTTCCTTGCGCTCTTCGGTTTCCACTCGGCGGCAGCCGCGCAGGATCAGTCCGTCACCACCTTGCTGACGGCCCTGGCGACCAGAGAAGAGTTGAAACCGCTGAAGACCGTGGTCGTTGCCAGGGACGGGGAGACGATTGCCGAGAAGGGTTATCGCGGCCACACGCCCTCGGAGTCGACCAACATCAAGTCCGCATCGAAATCGATCGTATCCGCACTTGTGGGCATTGCGATCGACAAGGGTCTGCTCGACGGCCCGGAGCAGAAGATCGCGCCGTTCCTGAAGGAAGACCTCCCGTCGCAGGCCGACCCCCGGATCAACGACATCACCATCGGCAACCTGCTTTCGATGCAAGCGGGACTGGGGCGCATGTCCGGACCGAATTACGGCCGCTGGGTGTCGAGCCGCAACTGGGTTCGTTTCGCACTGGCACAGCCCTTCGACGAAGAGCCCGGAGGTCGGATGCTTTATTCGACCGCCTCGACCCATCTGCTCTCGGCAATACTGACCAAGGTCGGCGGCAAGTCGACACTGGCGCTTGCGCGCGAATGGCTCGGTCCGGTCGAGGGTTTCCGGATCGGTGCCTGGGAGCGGGATCCCCAGGGCATCTATCTCGGCGGCAACCAGATGGCGATGAGCGCGCGATCGCTCCTTGCCTTCGGTGAGCTCTATCGCAACCGCGGCCGCACCGCGGACGGACGGCAGGTCGTCCCGGCCGATTGGGTGGAGCTTTCCTGGCAGCCGCGCACGGCCTCCCGTTTTACCGGCGACGGCTACGGATACGGCTGGTTCACGCGCCGGATCGGCGACGAGGATGTGTATTACGCTTGGGGCTATGGCGGCCAGATGCTCTACATAGTGCCGTCCCTGGACCTGACGGTGGTCATGACGTCGGATGAAAGCGGCCCTTCGGCACGCAACGGCTATCGCGACGCTCTGCACGGGGTGCTGGCAGAGATCATCTCCATCGCCAAAGCGGATTGAGGCAGATGGTTCTGCTCTGTGCGCGTTAAACAAACTTGTTAGCAAAAAACGCCAAGGGCGCGTCGACCTTGATGAATTGACGCGCCCGACCGACTGACTGTTGGCCAGTGGGTTTGCTTAGGCCGTTGGCTGCTTCGTCTTCCGGAGATAGGGAAGCACGGTGTCGAACGACCCGAAACGCTGCACGGCGTCCTCGTTGGAGACGGCGGCCGTGATGATGACGTCCTCGCCCTGCTGCCAGTTCGCGGGTGTTGCCACCTGATGCTTGGCGGTGAGTTGGATCGAGTCGATGGCGCGCAGGATCTCGTTGAAGTTGCGGCCGGTGGTCATCGGATAGGTGAGGATCAGCTTGATCTTCTTGTCGGGGCCGATGACGTAGACCGAACGCACCGTGGCGTTATCCGCAGGCGTCCGGCCCTCGGACGTCTCTCCGGCGCCGGCCGGCAGCATGTCGTAGAGCTTTGCCACCTTCAGATCGCGGTCGCCGATCAGCGGGTAGTCGACCTCGAAGCCGGTCGCGACCTTGATGTCGTTCTTCCACTTGGTGTGACTTTCGACCGGGTCGACCGAAATGCCGATGATCTTGACGCCGCGCTTGCGGAACTCCGGCTCGATGCCGGCCATGGCGCCGAGTTCCGTGGTGCAGACGGGAGTAAAGTTCTTCGGATGGGAGAAAAGGACAGCCCAGCCGTCGCCGATCCATTCATGGAAATTGATCGTGCCCTGCGTTGTCTCGGCGGTGAAATCAGGGGCGGTATCGTTGATGCGCAGACTCATGGCGTGTTCCCTCCTGTACGACGAAATTTCGCTAAGAATAACGCAATCGCCGCCGTTTTCGAGGAGGAAACGAGCGATTGACGGCGGCAGAAGGAATGACTGCATCATAGGTGGCCAGGCTGCGGGTATATTTTTGCCGGCTGGCCTAAAAGCCAGGTCTTACAAGCCTTTGCGCGGGCGCGTTGACATCGCTTTGCCACAGCCGCATAGATAGCGCATTCCGAGGGGAGCACCAGACGGTGCTGAGATGGCGTTGAGCCGGACCCTTGAACCTGATCCGGGTCATGCCGGCGTAGGAACGGAAAGAAGGCCGCCAGCGGCAAGTTCTCCTTTTCATCGCCTTTCCTGGATCTCCGTGATGTTCCGTCTGGAGATCGATCGATGACGTCCACTGCCGTACCGCTCGCAAGCATCATCCGCCCTCGTGCGAAGGAGGACTGGGCATGACGGCGATTGCACTCACCATCGCCGGCTCGGACTCCGGCGGCGGCGCCGGTATTCAGGCGGACCTCAAGACGTTTTCAGCGCTCGGCGTTTACGGCGCCAGCGTCATCACTGCGATCACGGCCCAGAACACCAGGGGTGTGACGGCCGTCGAGGATGTCTCCGCTGAAGTCGTGTCGGCGCAGATGGACGCCGTCTTCTCCGATCTCGACGTGAAGGCCGTCAAGATCGGCATGGTCTCGCGTCGGGAAACAATCGCCGCCATTGCCGATGGATTGCGCCGGTCCGGAAAACGGGCGGTCGTGGATCCGGTCATGGTTGCGACCTCCGGCGACGCGTTGCTTCGGCCGGATGCCGTTACGGCGCTCATCGAAGAGCTGTTGCCGCTGGCGCTCGTCGCCACGCCCAATCTTGCCGAGGCCGCGCTCATGACCGGGCGCGCAATCGCCGAGGACGAGGCGGAGATGGCGCGCCAGGCGGAAGCGATCATGCGGACCGGCGCATATGCGGTTCTGGTCAAGGGCGGGCACCTGGAGGGCCAGGAGGCCACAGACCTCTTCTTCGACGGCGACACTCTTGTCCGCCTTCCCGCCGCGCGGATCGAGACGCGCAACGACCACGGCACCGGCTGCACGCTGTCGGCAGCCATTGCCGCCGGCCTTGCGAAAGGCTTGCCGCTGGTCGAAGCGGTGAGTGCCGCCAAGTCCTATCTGCATGCCGCAATCTCTGCGGCCGACCGCCTGGAGATAGGCCAGGGGCGCGGCCCGGTCCATCATTTCCACTGGTGGTGGGAAGATTGACTGCCGGGTGACGGCTCGGGGAGCTGAAGTGCCTCGCTATCGCCACTGTTGTTCAGCAGCATGACGGCGTCCATGGCTTCGATTGGCGATCGGTTCTCGCGATATGCATTTTCTTACCCGCCGGCTGGAGGCTTTCAACCGTGACGACCTGCCGGATTGGCGGCGGTCGCCTGGCAGGGTGCGGCGTTGTCTTTCGATGCTGCCGTCGCTGGTCGAATATTCGCTTTTCTATGCGCTGGCACTCGTTGCCCTTACGGCGGTCATCGCGCTAATGGCAGCCGCTTGGATCGTCGATCGCCGCAAGGTCTGACGGCGAAGGGCGAAAAGGCCGCGCACAGGTGGCGCGGCCGCGGTCGCCTCAAGCGGCGTTGTTTTCCGTAATCGTATTCTCGACGTAATATTTGCCGTAGCGGTGGCGGTATTTCTCCGCCCCGTCGAAGTCGCTGTATTTGCCGAGTTCGTTCATGTCCGTCTTGTTGAGGATGACGCCAAGCACCTTCGAGTTGATCAATGGTTCCGAGTTGAGGAGATCGCGTACGAGCCGCGAAGGCGTCCTTCCCCACTCGACCACGAAGAGAATACCGTCGGCAAGCGGCGCGAAAGCCTTGGCGTCGACGACGGGGGCGAGTGCGGCAAGATCGACGACGACGTAGTCGAAGGCGTTGCGGGCGTTCTCGATGAGGTTCGCCATGGCCGGGGAGGCGAGCAGTTCATTGCTCTGATGCCGCTGATGCGATGCGCCGCCGGCCGGAAGGATTGCGAGCTTGGTGCGCTGGTCCACCTTGATTCCGGCGGGCCAGGTGGCTTCTCCGGTCAGCGTTTCGACGAGCCCGGTGCGCGGGGCGGGCGTGATCATCTGAGTCAGTCCCGGCTTGCGTATATCGGCATCGATGAGCAGGGTCCGCTTGCCGCTCGCCGCCAGAAGTGCGGCGAAGTTCGCGGCAATGATCGACTTTCCCTCGTCCGGAAGGGCCGATGCAATGGCGATCACGCGGCTTTCGCTGCCGGCGAGCATCTGGTCGCAGGCAAGCTTGGCGTTGCGGAAGGTCTCCGCGAAGGTCGAACGCGGCGCATCGACGACGATGCGCGAAAGTCGTTGGAACGGCATCGTGTCGTCCACAGCTTCGTCGTGTCTTTTCACCGAGCCGAAATGCGCATGGACCAGTTGTGCCTTCTTCTTCATGCGCGTTCCGAGCAGCGGGACGTAGCCGAGCGAGCGATGGCCGAGGATCGAGCGTATGTCGCCTTCCAGGCGGAAAGTCCGTTCGCGGAATTCGAGGAAGGCCGCGTAAGCCCCGCCGACCATCATGCCGAGCACGGCCGAGAGCGCGAGAGTCATCGTTTTCTTGGGGCTCGACGGCGACACGGGCACGCCGGCCTCGGAGATGACGCGCGCCTTGGCGATCGGGAAGGATTGCTGCTGCGTCGCCTGTTCGTAGCGGCCGAGATAGGATTCGTAGAGCGTCTTCAGAGCCGCTGCCTTCTGTTCGAGCTCCCTTAATTGAACGAGTTGCTCGCTGGCGTCGGAGGTCTTGCCGGCAATGCCCTGAATGCTCTTCCTGAGCGATGCCTCGCGCGACTGCGCGACCTCGTATTCGTTCTTGTAGCTTGCGGTGAGCTGCTGCAGTTCCTGGTAGATCTGCCGTGCGACATCCTCCTGCTCGGCGCGGAGCGATACCGCCTGCGGGTGGTCGGCGCCGAAATTGTCCGAGACTTCCCGCTCGCGCTTGCCGACGGTGAGATAGCGGGTCCGAAGGTCGCGGATCACCGAATTGTCACCCTCCTTTGAGGAAATGGTGGCGTTCTTGACCGCGTTCTCCGGTCCCTGATCGACGATCGACTTGTACTGGTTGTAACGGGCCGACGCACTTGCCGTATCGGCTTGGGCGACGATGAGCTGGCTGTTGAGATCGGCCATCTGCTGCTCGGACATCAGCTCGCCCCGTGCAGCCGTCAGACCGTTCTCGGCCCTGAAATGCGCGACTTCGAGCGCGGCAGCCTGCGAGCGCTGCTGAAGATCCGTAAGCCGTTCCTGCAGCCAGACGGAAGCGCGCTCGGTCGCCTCGAAATTGGCGTTCAACTGATCTGTCAGATAGGCACTTGCGTAACCGCGCGCGATGGTCGCCGCAAGCAAGGGGTCGCTTGAGCGAAAGGCAACGGCCACGACCGAGCTGCGCGAAACACGCTCGACCGCGAGCGATTGCTGTATGATCGCGGCTGCCTTCTGCCGCCGTCCGTTGCGCGCCTGTTCTTCCGTAACGTCGGGACCGCCGGAAAAAAGCCCGGTTGCCGATTTCAACCAGTCCTTGACGACGGCAACGGGCGACTGCGGCGGATTGAGTATCGTATCGTTTTCGTCGAGTTTGAGCTTGTCGACGACGCGCAATGCGAGTTCGCCGGACTTCAGGATCTCGACCGCACTCGCAATCTGCGTGTCGAGCATTTGGCTGTTTACCGGGGTAGGCTCCTCCTCGGCATATTTGGACAGGTTTTCGTCGAGAAGGATCTGCGTCATCGACGTGTAATAGGGCGTGGCAAACAGGAGATAAGCGACCCCCAGCGCAATGAAGAGCAGGACGAATGCGGCCACGAGCCGGGCACGACGAAAGACTGCGGCGACAAGCCGGTCGAGGTCGATAAAGCCGTCTGACTGTTCTTCGCTGGGTATGATGCTGCTCAATGGAACGCTTCTTTGTTTCATGGGGGCCGTTCTGTTCATCTTCTTCTCCGGTCCTTGTTCCGGCAGTCCCGAAGGACTGCCGGAAGCCGCCGCTTATGCCGCCCGGATGCGGCTTTCGTGAGACAGAACCATGTCGCGGACGGATTCGAAAACGATATCGCCGATGTCCGCACGAGCAAGCGCGAAGGCGACATTGGCTTCGATGAAGCCCTGCTTCGAACCGCAGTCGAAGGTGCGGCCCTCATAGGGATGCGCGTGGAAGGACTGGGATTGCGAAAGCGTCAGCATGCCATCGGTCAACTGGATCTCATTGCCGGCGCCGCGCGTCTGGTGGGCCAGGATCGAGAAGATTTCCGGCTGAAGGATGTAGCGACCGTTGAGATAGTAGTTGGACGGCGCCTTTCCTGCGGCGGGCTTTTCGACCATCTCGGTCACGGAGAAACCGTGCCGGACCGTCTCGCCCTTGCCGACGATGCCGTATTTCGATGCTTCCTCGGGGGCGCATTGCTCGACGCCGACGACGTTGTCCCCAACCTCGTGATAGAGATCCATGAGGCCGGCCATGCAACCGCGCGCGCCGAAGGAGACCATGTCGGGCAGCAGAAGCGCGAAGGGCTCGTCGCCGATCAAGTCACGCGCACACCATACCGCGTGCCCGAGGCCGAGGGGGGCCTGCTGGCGGGTAAAGCTGACCGAGCCGGCTGCCGGCAACATGGCCTCGAGTTCGGAAATCTGCGCGCTTTTGCCCGAGCGTGAAAGCGACGAGATGAGTTCCGGCGCGTCGTCGAAATGGTCCTCGATCACCTGCTTGTTCCGGCTGGTGACGAAGACGATATGCTCGATTCCGGCCTGGCGGGCCTCATCCACGGCATATTGAACGACTGGCCGGTCGACGATCGTCAACATCTCCTTGGGCACTGCCTTTGTCGCCGGGAGGAACCTCGTTCCGTTTCCGGCAACCGGGATTACTGCTTTTCTGACGGTCCTGACACGGTCCATTTCATCATCCTTTGCTTATTGGGGGTCGTTGCCCAGCGGGGATCGTTCAGCCGCCGCCGTCATGGGGGCGGCACGGGGGGCCGAATGGGAGGAGGGATGCACGAATCGCGCGGCAAGGCGGCGCAATCGGGCAGCGATCGGCATGCTGAGATGCCGGAGCGCAAGTGGGTCGGCCAGCGCGGTCTTGAACGCACCGGCCAACGATCTCTTTTTCAACTGCTCGACGAGCACCAGAAACGAGCGAGCTTCGCGGAAGCCGCGCATGCGCCTGCGCTGCATTTTCTGCGCCGGGCCGTCGAGCGCGTAGCGGCGCAGGAAGGCTTCGTCGGCGGCGATCATCGCGTCTATATGATCGAGCCTCAACACACGCGAGATGGAATCCTCGCGGATATGATAGATATAGCCGGCGGAAGGCTCGACCGCGCAGCGCCCGCCACAGGCAAGCGCCGATGCCAGCAGGATGTAGTCCTCGCCGATGCGCAGCGTCTCGTCGAAGCGAAGCTGCTGGTTTTCCAGAAAACGGCGCTCGAAGATCGGTTTCATGTAGCCGAAATTGTGCTCGGATCGAAAGAGCACGTTGGATTCGATGAAGGCGGGAAGCGTGAGCTGCGGCAGCCGGGCGAGGTCGGCTTCGGAGAACATCCTGAGACTGCGCCCGTCCAGCGACACGACGTCGAGATTGTCGACGGCGATCTGCGCCCCGGCCGTGTCCGCTCGTTCGATCATCCGCCTGAGCCGGTCCGCCCGGACCGTGTCGTCCGAATCGAGAACGGCGATCCACCGGCCGCGCGCCGCGTCGATGCCGGCATTGCGCGCGCCGCCCGGACCGCGGTTGCGATCGAGGGCGATCAGGCGGACCCGGGGATCCGGGATCGCCGCCACGAGCGCGGGCGTCGCATCTGCCGAGCGATCGTCGACGACTACGACCTCGACGGTCACGCCTTCCTGCGCCAGTGCGCTTTCGATCGCGCGCACGATCGTATCCGCGGAATTATAGGCGGCCACGACGAATGTGACGTCGGGGACCTTATCGATCGCCGGACGGGTCATGCCGAGGTCACCTCGCGGGCTCCGTATTGTTCGATTTCCTTCAACCCCAGCAGGCCGCTGATGACGCCGGCATGCAGTACGGCGCGTAGCGCAAAGCGGTTCCGCCTTGCGGCCGAAGGAAAGCAGAGGACCGCGGCAGTTGCGCAAAAGCCGGACTTTGCGCCGGCAAGGGCGACATTCCAGGCCTGACGCAAGCCATTGGCTTTCTCGGCGAGAAGGCGTCCATGGGTCTGTCCGGAGCGGAAACGACGCTTCGCGAGCCAGGCAAGCGAGGCCCTGTTTTCCGGTACCGGCTCATGCACCCAGGCTTCCGGCGAAAAGGCGATCATTCCGCCGGCGCTGTGCATTCCGGCGAAGAAATCCGTGTCCTCGCCGCCGCTCTTGCCGAGCGAAAGCTTGAAGCGCCGGCCATGGAGCGAGGCCGCATCGCGCCTGAGCAGCGCATTGCAGGTGTATCCGGTCCGGATTTCTCCCTTTACCCAGACCGGCAGTGTCGAGTGGAAATCCCCGTTGCGCATCCAGCCGGGAGCCGTAGGCCCGTAATGCGCCCTGACGGGACCGAGCACGGCGGCGGCGCCCGTGATGCGCGCCGTTTCCAGAAGCCGGATCAGCCAGTCGCCGGAAACGGTCTCGTCGTCATCGAGGAAGGCAAGGAAGTCGCCGGTGCTGTTGTCGAGGCAGCAATTGCGGGCGATCGAGATATTCGAGTGCGGGCAGTGAACGTAGAGGATGTCGAACGGCATCTGCGGCCGAAGCCCTTCGACTAGAGCCCTGGCGCTCGGTTCCGCGTCGTTGTCGGCGACGATGACGCGCAAGCTGGCGCGCTCCGGCACGTTCATCGCAGCCAGCGAGCGAAGCGTTTCGGCAAGCTCCGGCCGGCGGTACGTGCAGACGCCGATGTCGATGTGAAGCGTTTTGTTCGGCATCAGGCCACCCTGCGGCGGAAGTCGAGGAGTTCCCGCCAGAACCCGGCGGACCAGGCAAGGTGCATGACCATGGCTGCAACGGCTGCAAGCGGTCCGTAAGGATTACGCTGGCCGAGCGCCATCCAGACGCCATAGCCGAGGCACGCGGCAGCCCAAACCCCCACCGGCACCACGGCCATCCAGTTGACGATCGCGAGAAGCGCGCCGAAAGCGATGGGTGCCACCGCAAGCGGCAGCATCTGCCTGAGCCCCGGCATTGCCCGGTGCTTGAGGAAGTTCTTTGCCCGGCCGCGGCCGTAGCCGAAATACTGCCAAAACAGCGGGACGAGCTTGGCACGGGGATAGTAGACCATGCTCGTCTTGTCGGTCATCCAGATCCGGTAGCCCGCTTTTCCGAGGCGATAGTCGAGTTCGGCGTCCTCGTTGTGGCTGAAGCTCTCGTCATAGCCTCCAACAGCCTCGAAGGCTTCGATGCGCATCAATGCATGATGACCGTGCTCGGCCCAGTGCCCGACGGCACCGGTGCGGTGCTTCGAGCCGCCATTGCCGAGCTTGGAGTTCTGCGCGAAGGCCGTTGCCTTCTGGAAGGTGCTGAAACCGACGGTCTGCATGGCGACCACGACCGAATCCGCGCCGGTCGCCAGCGCGTCCTCGACAAGCCGCTCGCAATAATCGTCCGGATAGGTCCCGTGGGCGTCGATGCGGATCAGGTAGTCGCTGCCGGCGCCGAGTTCGGCGACGGCGCGATTGACCGCCGCGCTTTGTATGCGCTTCGGATTGTCGAGGAAGAGCACCCGCGGATCCTCAGTGGCAAGGCGACGGGCGATCTCCCGCGTTCCGTCCGTGCTGCCGCCGTCGGCAATGACCACCCGCGCGTTCAAGGGCGTGAGCGACGGACGCAGCTTTTCGATCAGCGCCTCGATATGCGAGGCCTCGTTGAGGCAGGGTATGACGATAAGGCTCGACGTGGACGTCAGTTCATCGGAGCTCATAGAAATCCACCTTCGTTGTGGCTGGAACCGGCCATCGCGACTACGGGAGCGGTCTGCGGCGCCTGGAGCGTGAGCGCTGCCAGCTGCCGCACCAGGGTTTCGCAATCCGCCCGGTCGAACACCCAGGATCCCGGATTGCAGCGGCCGATACGCTCTGCGGCGTCGGCATAGCGTTTTGGCGTCAGCGAGCCGAGAGTTGTGGCGAGGCTCTCGGGGTCGGCTCCCTCGAGAACGAAGCCGATGCTCCGCACGGACAGGAAACGAGCGGTCTCCGTCCCCTTCATGGCGATCGGAATTCGGCCGTGGCGGCAGCCTTCATAAAGCCTGTTCGGCAGCAGCCAGGCAGAATTCTGGCCCTCCTCGAAGAAGTCGATCGCCCAGGTGAAGTGGACCTCGCCATAGATTTCCGCCAGGTCTTCAGGATTGCGATAGGCGCCTTCGAACCGCATGAAGGGCTCGTTGCGAACGAAGCCGTCGAAATCGTCGAATTCGGAATAGGCGGGCCTGCCGCGCAGAACGATCTCGAAGCGGCCCTCCATCTTTCGCGAGAATTCCGCGAGAAGGGCGAGCGACCTGCGGCAGCGCAGCGCTCCGAACCAGCCGATCTTCCAGGGTGCGCCGGGCGGCGGGCATTCGGCCGGTGAGGCCGTCCGCCGCTCGACCGTGCCGTCGATTTCGAGCACCTTGTTTTCCAGAAGCATCGGCGGAGCGCCGATGCCGGAAAGGGGCCGGAAGTAATGCTCGATGAAGGCGGGGGAGCTGGTGATCAACAGGCGCGCATTCTTGCCGAGTTGGCTTTCGGCTCCGCGCAGCATCCGCCCGACGATATCCTTGCGCAGCATGAGGCGGTGGATATCGAGGCATTCGTAGACGATAGGAACCGTACCGCCGAAGAACGCGACCGCTCTCCTCGCCACGGCAAGCATCTCCAGATTGCGCGCGATGATCACATCCGGCTTGCGGACATGGCCGAGCTGGCGTTGCAGCGACAGGCAGGCGCGAGCGACGGCACCGATCCGCTGGGCGAAACGGCCGTCGGCGGTGGTTCCGAGTTCGATCGGCTCGACGCCGTCGATGGCGGCCAGAGGATTGTCGCCGCGGCGGAATCCGGCGAGCGTCACGCGTGCGCCACCCGCGACGAGCGTTAGGGTTCTCCGGCGCACTGCGGGATCGGCAAGATCCTGTGCCAGATAGAGTATCTGCAGCATGAAAACGTCCGTTTTCCTGCCCAGCCCGGGGCTGAGCTTAGTTCAATTCTTTGTGCACTGCAACAAAATGGATAAATTACTCAGTTACCCGCCATTCACTCGGATTGCGCCCGCTCCAGCTGGCACGCTACCGACTCGGCGAACTGGCACTCGTCGCCGGCAGCAGTGAAGGCGACGCGATCGACCTGGAGCTTTGTCGGCTCCTTGTAGGAGAAGGTGCCCATCCAGTCGGTGAGCGTGTCCGTCCCCCAGAGGCTGAAGAAGATCTTCTGGGCGTTTACCGGGATCTTCGCCGGATCGGTCACTTCGTGAACCAGTTCGCCGTTGACGTAGTAGCGGATGCGATTCTTTTCCCAGACGAAGGCGTAGTCGTTGAAACCCTGGTTGGCGCCGCCCGGAACGTCGGCGAGAAATTCGTTGCCGCCCTTTGCCGATACATACTGGTTGATCTGGACCTTCGCCGTGTTCTTTCCGAGAACCTCGAAATCGATCTCGTCATGCGGCTTCTTGTCGGTCGGACCGATATAGGTGAAGAAGGCCGAGTTCAGCCCGGAACCGTCGGCCGCCTTTATCCGCGCCTCGTAGGTGCCGTAGCCGAAGCGCTTGCGCGTCTGAATTTCCCCGCAGGCGAAGTTGCGCTCCTTTACCTTCTTCTCCTCGAAGGTTAGTTCCAGAATGCCGTCGACGGTCTTCACCTGCTTCTTCGACCAGGTGCAATTCTGATGCCCGCCATTGTTCCATCCGTCCGAGACGAACCAGACGCGGGTGTCGAGAGTGTCGAAGTCGTCCTTGAAGGAGGTGCCGTTGGCGCCTTCCTGCGCGGCCGCAGCGTCTGCAAGGCCGGCGAGAGGGAGCGTTGCGATGAAAGCGAGACGGGCAAAGCGTCTGTAGCGATCGATTGTCATGGTCGTTACCTTTGCTGGGGCGAATAGCCTGCCTGCGCGCCTTGCGGCGGCTGCGTGGCCATTCGTTTCGTACCTGTTCGGCTGCCGGTGAGCACTCCAAGCAGATCCGGCGCCAAGCGCCCTACGAGATTGTGGGACGCAACGAGGATCGCAATGGCGATGAACGGCGCGGTGAAATAGAAGAGCGGGTAATAGCTGAGCCCGGTGCGGTTCCAGATCATCCAGAACAACACGAGCAGCGGATAGTGGCCGCAGAAG
This sequence comes from Sinorhizobium sp. P24N7, assembly GCF_042436655.1. Lineage (NCBI taxonomy): Bacteria > Pseudomonadati > Pseudomonadota > Alphaproteobacteria > Hyphomicrobiales > Rhizobiaceae > Sinorhizobium > Sinorhizobium sp. P24N7. The sequence continues at coordinate 251,499 of NZ_JBHMIW010000008.1, forward strand.
ATCCAGAAGCTCAGTCCACTCCCGCGGCCAAATCTTTCACCGAAGCGGGTGCGCACGAGCAGCTCCGAGATCGCCCAGGAGCCGATGATTCCCGCAATCGACGTCAGGCGAAGTGCCATGTCGAGCCAAAGCGGGAAATCCGGGCCGGTGTAATAGAGGCCGACGGCGATCACGACTGCGATTGCCAGGAACCCGGCCGCGATCGGTGCAGCGAAGCGATCAAGCATTTTGATGTTCACGCCATGCAGGCTCGCACAGATTCCAGCCGAGAAGCCGAACAGGATGGATTTCTTGAGAAATATTCCGTTTGGCAGCGGCAGTATCGCATAGGCGAGCAGTGCAAGGAGCGTCACGCGCGGATAACGGCTCACCAGCAATGCCAGAAGCGGCGACAGCAGGATACAGAGCATCAGGTCGCGCAGGAAATACAGGGGCAGATTGACGGGCGTTGCCTCGAGCGCGAAGGCCATGCTCAGCCACTGGCGCGGGGTCGCATTAATCGTGTCGGGCAGATAGCCGAAGCCGAGGCCCTGGCGCTGGATGGCGTAGACCACCACAAAGAAGGAGACGCTCCAGATAAGGAACGGCAGGAGAACGGTCCGCGCCTTGGTCTTCAGTGTCTTCCAATAGTCGAAATCGGCAAGGCCCCTGCGAAAGAGAAGATAGCCGGAGATCGCGCTGAGGCACGGCACACCGATCCGAAACAGGCTTTCGCCGAGAAAGACGCGAATCCAGTCCAACATGCCGTAGTTGCCCAGAAAGGGACTCCACTGCGGATTGTACGGGACGTGCACAAATACGATGCCGGAGATCAGCAGAATACGCATCAGGTTGATGCGCGCCGAGACATTCGCGTCCATACTCACGATATCAGTCACTCCCTATCGGGCAGCGCCTCGCGGCAGCCGTTTCAACAGAGCAGACCTCAGCCCGCAGGATGAGAAACTAGGGCACTCCCGAAGAAAAAATATGGCGTTGCAGCAGAAAAGCGAACAGAATCATGCTGCAGTGCACCTAAGCCGCGAGCTCGCGCAAAGAAGATAGCCGCCGGCAGGGGGGTCGCATTCTTGAAAAATCCCGGTTTCGCGGCATGTTGCAGAAATTGCGCCCCGCAATATTTTGGGGCAATCGCCGGTTGAGCGACGCAACTGTGAATTTTCAAAGTTGGGCGCGTTTTCCTGGAGGATGGACCGCGATTGAGGCAGGCACCGGGCGAAATGCGGCAAGGTTGGGGCGCATGTTGGGGGTCTGAGGCCCGTTGAGATTCGAAGATTCCCGCCGCGGCTTGTTTGATGTCCTCATCGCTGTGCTCGTCCACCAGCCAGACCACGTCCCTGGGCTGAATCCCGCTCCAGTGATGGCGCTCGGCTCAGGCCGTCGTTTCCAACCCGTGCGGGTCGGTGACCATCGGCCAGATGTCGCGCCTTGCGCGCCGATAGGGAGTCCTCGCCGGGTCGTTGGGGTAGGGTGTCCCGGCAGAGCAATAGAGGATCTCGGACGCGATCCTGGAGAATGACGCGAAGAAGTGGTTCGTGGATTTGATCACGAGGATCTTTTTCGACGTGGGGTCGATGCCCATCACGGAGAAAAGGCTCGGGTCGAAGCTCTGGGCGCGCGTCGTGTTCAGGATGATGTCGATGCCGTGGACGCGTATGTGAACGGCGTCGCCGAAGGGAGCGAAGCTCTCGCCGAAGCGCATTTCAGCATTGCGCACCAGCTTGACGACCTTGACGATGCCATCGATCGGCCGCCCCGTGCCGGGCGCTGATTTCGCGCCGAAGCGCAAGGGGATCTCGGCGCCTTCGCCGGCCGCCATGCAGATCTGCACGGCCATGGGATCCCAGATCGTGCCGATCGCCGTGTCGGTGGCGTTCCTCGCAATGAGTTCCTCCAGCACGACCGTCGCATCGCCCGCCGTGCCGCCGCCTGGATTATCCCACATGTCGGCAATCACCACAGGCCCGGCTGGAGCCGCCAGCGCCTGTGCCACCGCCTGGCGTTCGTCGATCTCCGGCATGCGATAGGTCCCGCGCCGGGAGAAGAGCTCCAGACCCAGTTCACGGGCGAGTGCCTCGCCTTTCTCCGCCTTGCCGTTGGTCACGACCAGCATCTTGGTGCCCATTTCCGCCACGTCGCCGGCCATGAAGCCATGCACGACGGACAATGACAGCACATCGGCATCGTCCCGTTCGATCTGTATCAGCTTGTCGACGAAGCTGCGCATGGGCTCGCGCGAGGTGGGGAAGACGTCTATCATCCGGCAGTCGAAAATGGACATCACCGGCTCTACGCGGCCCTCGAGCTTATCGATCGCGATCCGCCAGAGGTCTTCGGCGCGCTCGACGAAATCGGTGTGCGGGAACTCCTTGAAGAAGACGAAGAAATCCGCGGCCGCCGCTCTCCTGGCAGTGAGGTGGCTGTGCGGGTCGAGTTCGGCGCAGACGAGCACGTCCGGACCGACCATTTCGCGCACGCGCTGAAGCAGGTCGCCTTCGGTATCCTCGCAGCCGTCCGCGACCATTGCCCCATGCAGGCCGAGAACGACGGCATCGACGGGCAGGGCGGCACGCAATTGGTCGAGAATCTCGTCACGCAGATCCTCATAGGTCTGCCGATTGACGAGACCGGCAGGATCAGCCCAGGCGGCGGTGCCTTCGATCAGTTCCCAGCCTTTTTGCGCGGTCACGCGGCGCCCGACCGTGATCGGCGCCGTGCAGAGCGTCGGCGTTTCCGGGTGCTTTCCTGGCGGAGCGTAAAGCGATGCCTCGAATGCGCGCCTGTCGATGCAGATGGGAGAGAAAGTGTTCGTCTCGGTCGCGAGCGCCGCCGTGAAGATGCGCAATGGCTTCGCCTTGTCCCTCAACTCAGTTCGATCCCATCGGATTGGGGAGATAGCCGGTGAAGCCGCAGATTTTCCACCGGCCCCGGTGGAGGCGGCAATAGTAAACCGTCTGCCACTTCATTATATCGAACGTGCCGTCCGCTTTCTTCAGCCCCCCGTCGAATTTCTTGCGCGCAAGGGCAAGCTCTCCGTCGACCTCGATGTCTTCCAGGGTCGTAGTGGCGAAGATCGCTTCCCGCGGATCCTCGGCAAAGGACTGCCCGGCGAAGTCCCGCGCCTGGCGCAGCCATTCGTCCCGATAGACGGCGAGCGAGGGAAAGGTGAGCCGCCATTTGTCCGGGTTCGTCTCCCGCCGTCCGTCGATGCCGATGAAGCTCTCCTCGACGAAATCGTCGGCTACCATCGACCAATCGGCGGCCAGGAATGCGTCGATATCGCGGGTGACCAGCATCTCCCATATGGAGTGGCGGGCCGTGTCGCTATCTGGAAACGGATTCTGGAAGGGATTCCGCATGTATTTTCGCCTGGATTGAAATTCTTTTCATAAATGATGATTTTCACTGGTCAAATTCCGTATTCTATGGTCATTTGTCAACGGATAAAGAAAATAATTTGCAGAACGGGTCTTCGATGTCGATCAAGCGCTATGGTGCCGAACAGGTTGGCGCAGGCGGAAAAACATTGCCTTTCGCACGTGCCGTCGAGGCGGGCGGCTGGCTTCATGTCTCGGGTCAGGTGGCGATGGAAAACGGTGAGATCATCGGCGGCAACATCGTCGCCCAGACTCACAAGGCGATCGGCAATCTTCTGGCCATCTTGAAAGAGGCCGGTTACGGTGTCGAGCACGTGGTGAGAGTTGGCGTCTGGCTGGACGATCCGCGCGATTTCTGGAGCTTCAACCGGATCTATCAGGAATATTTCGGAGCTCATCCGCCGGCGCGCGCCTGCGTACAGTCCTCCATGATGGTCGATTGCAAGGTGGAGATCGATTGCGTCGCCTACAAGCCGAAGGACGCCTGAACAGGGAAGGGCGGCGTTCGATGGATATTTTCGCGACACTGCAGGAGGAGAAGGGGCGGTTATCCCAATCGGAAAACCGCATTGCCGATATCCTGCTCAATGATTTCGAGTTTGCGGTGAACGCTTCCATCATCGAGCTTGCCGGCAAGGCCGACGTTTCGCCGCCGACGGTCACGCGATTCTGCCGACGCCTCGGCTGCGAGAGCTTTTCCGATTTCAAGGTGCAGCTGGCACGCACCCCCTATGTCGGCATGCGCTACCTGAAGCCCGAGCCGAAGAGCCAGGAGCCCGGCGATGTGGCGCAGGACATCATCACCAAGGCGCAGAATGCGCTCTTTCTGCTGCACCGTTCGCTCGACCTTGCAGCGATCGAGCGCGCAGCCGACCGGCTCGCGCAAGCGGAAATGATCTATGCCTTCGGCTCCGGCGGCAACTCATCGATGATCGCCGGGGAGTTCCAGAACCGTCTTTTCCGATTGGGATTGCGCATCACCGCGAGTTCCGATCACAGCATGCAGATGATGATGGCGGCGGCCGCGCGGCCGGCCGACGTCATTGTCGGTTCCTCCTTTTCGGGACGCAATGCGGAGATGGTGCGCGCCTTCACACTTGCGCGCGAGGCCGAGGTGCCGACGATCGCCCTTACCCAGAGCGGCAGTCCGGTCGCGCAGGCCGCCGATATCACCGTGCCGGTCGACCTGCCGGAAGGAAACAACATCTATCGTCCGACCTCCACCCGTATCGCCTATATCGCAGTGCTCGATATCGTCGCGAGCCTCGTCGCCTATCGCGTCCAGCCGCAGGCGACGGTGACGCTCAGGCGCATCAAGCAGCAGCTGGTGGTGCACAGGGATGGCGACGACCGACAGCTTCTCGGAGACTGACGTGTCAGAAGGAACGCCCATGCCGAAATCCGTAGCGATCGTCACAGGAGCTGCCGGCGACATCGGCCGCGCCATTGCCGCGCGCCTGGGCGACGGACACGATGCCGTTCTCCTGGCCGACATCAACGGTGAGGCGGTAAAGAGGACGGCGCTTGATCTCGGCGGAACGGAGCGCTTCCTGTCCGTTTCCTGCGATGTGACGGACGCCGCAAGCGTGGCCGCAATGGCGGAGGCCGCCGCATCCGTCGGTACCGTGCGCACCCTCGTGAACAATGCGGGTGCCGCCCGCGCGGTCAGCCTGCACGACACCACGCAGGACATCTGGCGCATGGACAATGCACTCAACCTCGAAGCGGCCTTTCTCTGTTTCCGGGCGGTCGAGGAAATGCTGAAAGAGAGCAGGGGCTCGGTCGTCAACATCGCCTCCGTGAACGGCATGAATGTTTTCGGCCATCCGGCCTATAGCGCCGCCAAGGCGGGCCTTCTGCACCTGACGCGACTGATCGCGGTCGAATACGGGAAGTTCGGCATCCGCGCGAATGCGGTGGCGCCGGCGACGGTGCGCACGCAGGCCTGGGAGGCACGCGCGGCCGCCAATGCGCAGGTCTTCGAGGAGGCGAAGCGCTGGTATCCCTTGCAGCGTATCGTCGAGCCGAAGGACGTCGCCGAAGCGGTGCATTTCCTTGCCAGCCCCGCCGCCGGAGCCATTTCCGGCATCTGCCTGCCGGTCGACTGCGGGCTGACCGCAGGACAGGCGGAGGTCGCGCGGACCTTCTCGCAATCGATCCATTACTGACAAACCCAGCTTGGGAGGATGTTCATGCTGCCGGTTCTCTATCGCCTTGAATCTGCCTGGCAACCGGATGGCGGCCCGTTCGGGCGCTTCACCTTCAGCCTCTTCAATCTCTCGGGCGGGCCGCTCAGCGCCTTCCGGCTGGTTTACACATCGCTCACCCGCGTCATCGACGGGGCCGCCTGCGAAAACGCGGTCTTCCTGCGCCGCAACGCCAATTTCCATGAATTCGCGCCACCCGACGGACTGACGCTCGCCCATGGCGAACACTGGACGTTCACCGTCAGTGGTCTGCACCGCGAGGCGAAGCATTGCACCGACGGGGCGAAATCGGCCTATCTGACGCTCGCCGATGGCAGACATGTTCCTGTGGCGGTCTCCGATCTGCGTCTCGAAGGCGCCATAAGCGAACCGCCGCCGGTGCGTCTTCCGGAAGGCTGGCTCGAACTTCCTTTCGCACTGCAGCCCTGGCCTGCCGAGATCGACGCGGCGCCCGGGGACGCGGTTCCCGACGTCCTCTATCCCGCAGCGGGCAGCGATGCGGACGAGATCGATGCCGTTTCCAACGTCCTTGCGCTCTTCCATAGGCTGTTTTCGGCCGGACATGCTCCCTTCAGTCTTGCGCCGTCCTCGCAAGGGCTGCCGATCGTCTTCACGAAGAAAGCGGAGCTCGAAGGCGAAGCCTACAGGCTTGCCTTTTCCGAGCGGGAGATACGGCTTGAATATGGAGCGGCGGCAGGCAGGCAATATGCCCTGACGACGCTCGCGCAGTTGATCGACGGCGCGCGAAACCACGGAGGCGAATTCAGGTTTCCCGCCGGCGGCGCAATCGCGGATCGGCCACGCTATGGCTGGCGCGGCTGTCATCTCGACGTCTCGCGGCAATTCTACCCCACCGCCGACATCGTACGGCTCATCGATATTCTCGCCTGGTTCAAGCTCAACATCTTCCACTGGCACCTGACCGACGACGAAGCCTGGCGGCTGGAGATCAAGGCCTATCCGACGCTGACGACGCTCGGCGTCATGCGCGGCCCGGACGAGCCCATGCTGCCTCAACTCGGCAACGGCGCCGAACCGGTCGACGGCTTCTATAGCCACGCGGACGTGAAGGCGATCGTCGCGCATGCCGAGGCACTCAGCATCGAAGTCGTCCCGGAGATCGACATACCCGGCCACAGCACTGCCGCGCTCGTGGCGCTTCCCGAACTCTCCGACGGCCAGGAGGCGCCGGAAAGCTATCACTCGGTCCAGGGCTACCCGAACAACGCCCTCAACCCGGCCATCCCGCTCACCTACGAATTCCTCGAGAAGGTGTTCGACGAAATGGTCGAGCTCTTCCCCAGCCGATATATCCATGTCGGCGGCGACGAGGTGGCCGACGGCTCGTGGCTCGCGTCACCGCTGGCGCGAAAACTCATGGAACAGGAAGGGATTTCCGGCACCTTCGCGCTGCAGTCCTATTTTCTCAAGAAGGTGAAGCAGATGCTGACGGCGCGCGGGCGCAAACTGGTCGGCTGGAACGAGGTCGCGCATGGCGGTGGCGTCGGAACCGAGGGCACGCTGCTGATGGCCTGGGAGAACCCGAAAGTCGGCATCGAGCTCGCGCGCGAAGGCTACGACGTCGTAATGACCCCTGGCCAGGCCTATTATCTCGACATGGCCCAGGCGGATGCCTGGCAGGAACCCGGCGCGAGCTGGGCCGGCACGGCGACGCCGGCGCACACCTATGCCTACGAGGCGGAAGGAGAGTTCCCGGAAGAGCTGAAAAGCCGGATGAAGGGAGTCCAGGCCTGCATCTGGTCCGAGCATTTCCTGTCGCGCGGATATTTCAACCGCCTCGTTTTTCCAAGGCTGCCGGCAATCGCCGAGGCCGCCTGGACCCCGAAGGACAAGAAGGATTGGCTGCGCTTTGCAGCGATCGCGCCATTGAGCCCCATTCTGTGAGTTGAGCCATGCGGATCGCGGTCGGTGGAATTCATACGGAATGCAGCACCTATTCGCCCGTCCTGATGGCGGCCGAAGATTTCCGGGTGTTGAGGGGAGAGGACCTCTTGCGGTCGGATTATTTCGGCTTCCTCAGCGCCGAAGGGATAAGCCACCTTCCGCTCCTGCACGCGCGGGCCGTCCCCGGCGGACCGGTTTCGCGCCCGGCCTATGACGCCTTCAAGACCGAGTTCCTGGAGTGGCTGAAAGCGGCGCTCCCACTCGACGGGCTCTATCTCGCCATGCATGGCGCGATCAAGGTCGATGGGAAGGACGACGCCGAGGGCGACTGGATCACCGCCGCCCGCGCCGTCATCGGCCCCGATTGCCCGCTTGCCGTGAGCTACGATCTCCATGGCAATGTCAGTCAGCGGATCATCGATCAGGTCGATATCTTCGCGGCCTACCGGACCGCGCCGCATATCGATACGCGCGAGACCATGGTGCGGGCATGGTCGATGCTGGTGGAAACGCTTCGTTCCGGGAAGCGGCCCGGTGTCGCCTGGGCACCTGTACCGCTTCTCCTTCCCGGGGAACGCACTTCGACGGAGGACGAGCCGGCGGCGAGCCTCTATCGCGTCCTGCCTGAATTCGACAGGCGGCCCGGCATCCTCGACGCCAATCTGATGGTGGGCTACGTCTGGGCCGATGAACCGAGAGCGACCGCCTGCGCCGTCGTCACCGGCTCGGACCAGGCCGCCGCTTCGAAGGCGGCTGAGGAAATTGCTGCAAACTATTGGCACCAGAGGGAAAATTTTCGTTTCGGATCGCTCACCGGCTCGCTTGCCGAGATGCTCGACATCGCCGAGCGGGCGACCACGGCGCCGGTAATCCTCGCCGATTCCGGCGACAACCCCACGGGTGGCGGGGTCGGCGACCGGGCGGATGTGTTGGTCGCGCTTCTCGAGCGCGGCTGGCGCGATGCGTTGATCGCCGGCATCGCCGATAGGCCGGCCGTTAATGCCTGTTTCGCGACCGGCGCGGGTAGGACGCTGGCGTTGCGGATCGGCGGCAGTCTCGACCCGTCCAGCCCGTCCGCAGAGGTCGAGGCCAAAGTGGTGCATCTGAATGATCCGGGAGCGGTTGCCGAGCGGCAGGCGGTGGTTCAGGTCGGGGGCATAGTGGTCGTGTTGTCGGCGCGGCGCCGCCCCTATCATAACATCGAGGACTTTGCTCTCCTCGGTCTCGACCCGAAGACCGTGCGGCTGCTCGTCGTCAAGTCCGGTTATCTCTCGCCGGAGCTTGCGCCGATCGCCAATCCGAACCTGATGGCGCTGACGAACGGCGTCGTCAATCAGGATATCGAGAAGCTGGAAAGCCTGCGTCGGCAGCGGCCGATCTTCCCCTTCGACCGCGATTTCGAGTTTCACCCCAGCGCCAGCCTGTCAGCCCGCTGGACCTGAGATAGTAAACCCGCCCTGGTCTCCGGGCGGGTTTCATCAAGACGTTCCCCTTCCGCGGACTTTGCCCCCTCATGTCTTCCCCGCTGTCGATCGCCATGCGCCATCCGGTCATCCGGACAAGCATGATCGCCATCGTTCTGTTCGGCTTGTCGGGGGCCGCGACGTCGCCCTACCAGTCGGTCGTCGGCATCACCGAACTGGGATTGAGCGACGGGTTCTATTCGGCGCTGATCTTCGCAGCGGCGCTGGTCAATGTTGCGGTCAGCGTGACGATCGGCATCGTCGCCGACCGCGTCGGCAACTACCGGACACTGATGCTGGCGGTCATTCTCTGCGGGGTCGTGGGTTACGGGGCGGTTTATCTGCTGCCGACGAAGGGGAGCTTCGTGGTCGCGGCCCTCATGCTGCTGCCGGTTCACGGCGCACTCAATCCGCTGCTCTTCGCCTATGTCCGCACGGCTGCGAAAGACATGGGCGGCAGGCATGCGGCTGCCGTCAATTCCGGCATTCGCGCGGCCATATCGCTTTCCTGGGTATTGGTTCCCGGACTGGTCGGATTGGTGCTGTCGGCACGCGGCAGCATGCTGCCGGCCTATCTTCTGGCAAGCCTCGGTTGTCTCGCCAATTTCGTGCTCGTCTTGCGGCTGCTGCCGGAGAGGGCGGGCGTGGACGGTGCTTTGGGCAAACGCCTCTCGTTTCTCGCGTCCTTCGGCGAGATATTGTCGCTGCGCGTTCTGGCGCGGCTTCTCGCCATCGCCTTGATCTCGTCAATGCTGCACGTCAATGCGGCGGTGCTGCCGCTGATCGTCACCGGTGCAGCCGGCGGCCAGGTGAGCGACATCGGCATCATCGTCGGTATCGTCGCATTGCTGGAGGTGGTGTTCATCGTGGTCTGGGGACGTATCCAGTACCGGCTCAGCCATATCTATGCGCTCGCGCTCGGCACGGCGATCTATGTCGTCAACATGGCCCTGCTCGGGCTTTCGACCGAGCGTTGGCACATTTATGCGCTGACGCTGATCAGCGCTTTCGGCGCAGCGGCGCTGATCAGCATTCCGATCAGCTACCTGCAGGAACTGATCGCGGACCGGCCCGGTCTGGGCAGTTCGCTGATCTCGGTGAACGTCTTCCTGGGCGCGGGGTTCGGCGCCGTTCTTTTCGCACTCGGAACGCGCATCAGCGATTATTCGGGAACCGCGCTTCTAAGCTCCCTTGCGGGCGTCGCCGGGCTCTTGCTGTTGCTTTTCCTCGACGGCGACGGCCGAGGAAAAGCGTCTGCGTCCTGAAGAAGACGCGGCAGAAGGATGCCGTGGCGTCCTGTCCGTTCTTCACTCGCCCAATATGCCCGGCAGGCGCAGGCCCTTTTCACGAGCGCAGTCGAGCGCAATGTCATAGCCCGCATCGGCGTGCCGCATGACGCCCGTTGCCGGGTCGTTCCACAGGACTCGCTCGATGCGGCGCGCCGCATCGTCCGTACCGTCGCAGCAGATCACCATGCCGGAATGCTGCGAGAAGCCCATGCCGACGCCACCGCCATGATGCAGCGACACCCAGGTTGCGCCTGAGGCGGTGTTGAGAAGCGCGTTCAGGAGCGGCCAGTCGGAGACGGCGTCGGACCCGTCCTTCATCGCCTCGGTCTCGCGGTTCGGCGAGGCGACCGAGCCGGAGTCGAGATGGTCGCGGCCGATGACGATGGGGGCCTTCAGTTCGCCGCTGCGCACCATTTCGTTGAAGGCGAGGCCGAGGCGGTGACGATCGCCGAGGCCGACCCAGCAGATGCGTGCGGGCAGGCCCTGGAAAGCGATGCGCTCGCGCGCCATGTCGAGCCAGTTGTGCAGGTGCTTGTTGTCCGGCAGCAGCTCCTTCACCTTCCGGTCGGTCTTGTAGATGTCTTCCGGATCGCCGGAGAGCGCCGCCCAACGGAACGGGCCGATGCCCCTGCAGAACAGCGGACGGATATAGGCCGGCACGAAGCCGGGGAAATCGAAGGCGCGCTCGAGGCCTTCGTCCTTGGCCACCTGGCGGATGTTGTTGCCGTAGTCGAGGGTCGGGACGCCGGAATCCCAGAAGGCGAGCATCGCTTCGACATGGTCGCGCATCGAGGCGCGGGCGGCCTTTTCGACCCCCTTCGGGTCGCTCTCGCGCTTGGCCTTCCATTCGGCCATCGTCCAGCCCTTGGGCAGATAGCCGTTGATCGGGTCGTGAGCCGAGGTCTGGTCCGTGACCATGTCGGGGCGGATGCCGCGACGGACCATTTCCGGGAGGATTTCCGCCGCATTGCCCAAAAGGCCGACCGATTTCGCCTCGCCGGCCTCGGTCCAGCGTTCGATCATTTCCATGGCTTCTTCGAGCGTCTCGGCCTTCTCGTCGAGGTAGCGCGTGCGCAGGCGGAAATCGATCGAGTCGGGGTTGCATTCGACGGCAAGGCAGCAGGCGCCGGCCATGACGGCCGCAAGCGGCTGGGCTCCACCCATGCCGCCGAGACCGCCCGTCAGGATCCACTTGCCTTTCAGGTTGCCGCCATAATGCTGGCGGCCGGCCTCGACGAAGGTCTCATAGGTGCCCTGGACGATGCCTTGCGTACCGATATAGATCCACGAGCCGGCGGTCATCTGGCCGTACATGGCGAGACCCTTCTTATCCAGCTCGTTGAAATGATCCCAGGTCGCCCAGTGCGGCACGAGATTGGAGTTGGCGATCAGCACACGCGGAGCATCCTTGTGCGTGCGGAAGACGCCCACCGGCTTGCCGGACTGGACGAGGAGGGTCTCGTCTTCATTGAGGTCTTTCAGCGACGCGACGATGCGGTCGAAATCGGCCCAGGTTCGGGCTGCGCGGCCGATGCCGCCATAGACGACGAGTTCGTGCGGGTTTTCGGCGACATCAGGGTCGAGATTGTTCATCAGCATGCGAAGCGGCGCTTCCGTCAGCCAGCTCCTGGCACTGATCTCGGTGCCGCGCGGGCTGCGCACTTCGCGAATATTGTGGCGCGGATTGTTCATGTTCATGCCTCGCTCCCTGTCCTTTTGAGCTCGTTAGCGACTGTTTCGATGCGTTCCAGAATGGTCTTCAGCGGACGGCGAAGCCTGTCGGCTTTCGCCTTGTCCAAAGCGAAGGGCGGTGCTTCCGTCGCCAGATGCGTCGATTGCGCCAGTTCCATCTGGATCGCGTGCACGCCCTGTTCCGGGCGGCCGTAGTGACGGGTCGTCCAGCCACCTTTGAAGCGGCCGTTGAGAATATGGCTGTAACCGTCTGCCCCGGCTGCGATTTCTGCGGTTACCTGCTCAATTTCAGGAGCGCAGGTCTTTCCCGTATCGGTGCCGATATTGAAGTCCGGCAGGCGGCCTTCGAAGAGGAAGGGAATATGCGAGCGGATAGAATGGCAATCGTAGAGCACCGCCACGCCGTGGATCGCCTTGACACGGGCGATCTCTGCGGCGAGCGCCGCGTGATAGGGCGCATGGAACGCGCGCAGGCGCTCCGCGATGTCGGCCTCCGTCGGTCCTTCGCCTTCCTTCCAAATAGGCTGACCGTCGAAGTCGGTTTCGGGCACGAGCCCGGTGGTGTTCTGGCCGGGATAGAGGCTGACGCCTGCAGGGTCGCGATTGGCGTCTATGACGTAGCGGTGAAAGGTCGCGCGAACCGTCGTCGCATCCGGCAGAAGGCCTTCGTAGAGATCGTGGATGTGCCAGTCCGTGTCGGCGAGGATGCGGCCGTTGTCGTTGAGGCGTTCCCGGATCGAGGCAGGCACGTCGGTGCCCGTGTGCGGAAAGCCCAGGATGACGGGCGAGCTGCCCTGCCGGACTTCGAAGACGGCCATGTCAGTTCTCCAGTTTCGGAAGAATGCCCGCGGAGACGGCGGCAGCCAGCCGGCCCGACGCGACGAGATCGCCCGCGGCCTTGAGATCGTCGGCCATGTAGCGGTCTTCCTCGATACTGGAGGAGACGCTGCGCACGGCTGCGGCGGCCTTCTGAAGTTCCGGGCTGGTGGTGAGCGGGGCGCGGAACTCGATGCCCTGCACCGCGGCAAGCGCCTCGATGCCGATGATCGAAAAGAGGTTTTCCGTCATCTGGAGCAGCCGGCGCGCACCGTGGCAGGCCATGGACACGTGGTCCTCCTGGTTCGCCGAGGTCGGCGTCGAGTCGACGGAGGCCGGATGGGAAAGCTGCTTGTTTTCCGACATCAGTGCCGCCGAAGTGACCTCGGCGATCATCATTCCGGAGTTGAGGCCCGGCTTTCTGGCCAGAAAGGCCGGCAGGCCGTAGCTGAGCGCGGGGTCGACCAGAAGGGCGATGCGGCGCTGGGAGATGGCGCCGATTTCGCATACCGCGAGCGCGATCTGGTCGGCGGCAAATGCGACCGGTTCGGCATGGAAGTTGCCCCCGGAAACAACGGAATTGTCCGAAAGCACCAGCGGATTGTCGGTGACGGCATTGGCTTCGATCGTCAACGTGGCTGCGACGGAGCGCAGGAGATCGAGGCAGGCGCCATCGACCTGCGGCTGGCAGCGGATGCAATAGGGGTCCTGAACCCGCTCGTCGCCCTCGATATGGCTCTGGCGAATTGGGGAGCCGGTCAGCAGCTGCCGTAAGGCGGCGGCCGTGTCGATCTGGCCCTTATGGCCGCGCAGCGTGTGAATATCCGGATGGAAGGGGGCGGAAGAGCCCATGGCCGCATCGGTCGAAAGGGCGCCGGTGATGAGAGCGGCCTGGCCGGCGCGGTGCGCACGGAAGAGCCCGGCAAGGGCGAGGGCCGTAGAGACCTGCGTGCCGTTGATCAGCGCCAGGCCTTCCTTCGCGGCAAGCGTTACAGGGGAGAGCCCCGCCGCCTTCAATGCAGCGTCGCCTTTCATGCGCTCGCCTGCAAAGAAGGCTTCGCCATGGCCCATCATGACCGCAGCCATATGGGCAAGCGGCGCCAGGTCGCCGGAAGCGCCGACCGAGCCTTTTTCGGGAATGAGCGGGATCACGCCCTTGTCCAGCATCGCTTCGATCAGCCGGACGAGCTCCAGCCGCACGCCGGAGGCGCCGCGGCCGAGCGAGATCAGCTTGAGCGCCATGATCAGGCGCACGATGTTTTCCGTGAGCGGCTGGCCCACGCCGCAGCAATGCGAGAGGATCAGATTGCGCTGCAACGTCGCCACGTCGGCGCTGTCGATCTTGATCGAAGCCAGTTTGCCGAAGCCGGTATTGATGCCGTAGACGGGCGCATTGCCCGCTACGATCTCGGCGATCCGCGCTGCGGCCTTGGCAATGCCGGCATCGAAGGCGGGGTCGAGGCGCGCCGGCGCGCCGGTCCAGTAGATCGTTTCGAGGTCACTGAGCGAAACGGAGCCGGGACTGAGAATGACGGTCATCGGAGAATCCTTTCACCCTTGAAGATCCGCTCCCGAAGGGGATTGAAACCGATGCGGTAGATCAATTCCGCCGGCTGATCGATGTTCCAGATGGCAAGATCCGCAGACTTGCCGGATTCAATCGTGCCGGTCTCTTCGAGGATGCCGAGCGCACGGGCGGCTTCGCGGGTAACGCCTGCGAGGCATTCCTCCAGCGTCAGGCGGAAAAGCGTTGCGGACATATTCAAGGTGAGGAGCAGCGAGGTCAGCGGCGAAGTACCGGGATTGCAATCGGTGGCGATGGCGATGCGCGTTGCGTTTTCTCGGAGTGCTTCCACTGGCGGAAGCTGTTTTTCCCGGAGGGTGTAGAAAGCCCCGGGCAGGAGGACGGCGACCGTGCCGGCGTCTGCCATGGCGGCGGCTCCCGCAGCGTCGAGATATTCGAGGTGGTCGGCCGACAGAGCGCCATAGGAAGCAGCGAGCTTCGCGCCGCCGAGATCCGAAAGCTGTTCGGCGTGAAGCTTCACGGGAAGGCCGAGCGACTTCGCCTTGTCGAAGACCGAAGCGATCTCTGCCGGCGAAAAGGCTATGCCTTCACAGAAGCCGTCGACGGCGTCGGCTAGCCCTTCGGCGTGAGCCGCAACGAGGCCCGGCAGGACGACCTCGGCGATGTAGTCGCCGTTGCGTCCGCGATATTCCGGCGGGGTCGCATGGGCTGCGAGATAAGTGGTGACGATGCGCACCGGGCGCAGGCTTTCCAGCCGGCGGGCGGCGCGCAGCATCTTGAGTTCGGCCTCGACGTTGAGGCCATAGCCCGACTTGACCTCGACGGTGGACACGCCTTCGGCGAGAAGGGCGTCGAGCCGTGGAAGTGCGGCCTCCACGAGTGCGTCGACGGAAAGGGCGTTGGTTGCCGCGACGGTCGAAGCGATGCCGCCTCCGGCACGGGCGATCTCCTCATAGGTCGCGCCTTCAAGGCGGAGCTGGAACTCCCGAGCGCGGTCGCCGCCATGAACGATATGCGTGTGGCAGTCGATCAGCGCCGGAGTGACCCAGCGGCCTTCGCAATCGAAGACCTGGTCGGCGCGCGCGAGCTCCGATGGCAGACCGGCCTCCGGGCCGGCATAGACGATCCGCTCGCCGCGCACGGCAATGACGCCGTTTTCGATGACCCCGAGTGGCCCCAGGTCCTCGCGAAGTGTGGCAAGGCGTGCATTGCGCCAGAGACTGGTTCCGGCAGAATTTGGGTTGTCGTTTCCGTCCATCTATACCGCCCTTTCTTCGCTGTTAATGTATATACATAATACCGGCGATGACAAGTGGGATTATGGTCCGTGAGATAACGCGGTGGGAGCTGCCGGCCAGAAGCATGGAAAGAAGCGCAGAAAAGCCCCGAAACTTCCGTCCGGGGCTTATGGAGAGAACTGAGGCTGGCCCGCGTCGGCGACTATGCGGAAGCGGGAAGCTGTTTCGCGGCGGGCCCGCGTACCATGTGCGTCTATTCCGCCGCCGCAGTCGCCAGGCGGCGCCGATGGGATCTTAGCCCCGCATATAGGACGGCGAGCGAAGCCACCGGAAACAGTGCCGCGAAGAAGCCGAGATCGGCGGCAGCCGTATTCTCGAGCACCCGTCCGCCGATCGCCGTGCCGGTCGCGATGCCGAGATAGATCGCCGAGGCGTTGAGCGACAGGGTCAGATGGGCGACCTCCGGCGCGAAGCCGACGATACGGCTCGCCTGGGCCGGCGGGAACGCCCATCCTACGATCCCCCATGGCACCATTATGCCGATCAGCAGCAGGCCGGCGAGATCGCGCGTGAGGAAGTGCAGGCCGAAGGCGATCATCAGCGAGACCGCGAGCGCGGCGATGAGCGAAGCTGTCACCACGCGCGTGGCGCCGAGCCGGTCGGCCAGATAGCCGCTGGAGAGATTGCCGATCACCGCGCCGACCCCGAAGGCGAGCAGCAGCCCCGGCAGCGCCAACTGCGAAAGCCCGGCTCCGTCGATCGCCAGCGGCGCGAGATAGGAGATGATTATGAAGCCGCCGGTAAGATAGAGAAACGTCACCATGAGCGACGAGGCCACGCCCGGACGGCCGATGGCGCCGAAGCGCTCGGACATTGTCAGCTTCGTTCCGCTGAGGCCCCGCGGCAGGCGCAGCCAGAGCACGGCAGCGCAGGTGAGCCCAAGCAGCGCGACCGCCCCGAACGTGCCGCGCCATCCCCAGAAGGCGGCAATCAGCGCGCCGAGGGGCGCGCCGAGCGCCACCGCGAATGTGGTGCCGCCCACCACGATGGAAATCGCCAATGCGCGGTGCTCCGGTCCTGCCAGTGAAACCGCCGTCGCTTGAGCCGTGGCGGCGAACAGTCCGCTTGCCATTCCCATCACGATCTGGGCGAGCAGCAGCGTGGTGAAGGAGACGCTCATCGCCGCGATGCAATTGCCGACGACGAAGACGAGCATTGCAGCCACCAGCAATCGACGCCGGTCCGCCGCGCCTGCCAGGGCCGAAAGCAGCGGCGCACCGATGGCATAGGATAGCGAGAACAGCGTGATCAGGTGCCCCGCATGGGGAATGGTCGTGTGCGTATCGGCAGCGATCGACGGCAGAAGGCTGGAAAAGACGAAGCCGACCGTGCTCATCGTGAAAGAGCCAACGGCGAGCCAGATGATGCGCCTGTCCATCGGGAGACCTCTCTTGTTCAAAAGATATTGAACTATTGAACTTGGTGGCTCGCCGTGTCAATATGCCGAGACTGCTAATTGTTGATCCAATGACCCTACCGCATCCCACCGCCGACCAGATCACTCTGTCCAATGTCCTCGCGGCTCTCGGCGATCCGACGCGCCTGGCGATCGTGGGCTATCTCGCCCGCCGCGACGGACGGCCGACCATGTGCCTGAACTTCACGGATTTCGGCTCCAAGACCAATATCAGCTATCATCTGGCCAAGCTGCGCGAGGCGGGCATTACGCGTACCGAGGTCTCCGGCACCAGCCGGTTGATCACGCTGCGGCGGGACGATCTCGACATCCGCTTTCCCGGCCTCCTCGATTCCATTATCGCCGCCGCGGTGGACCTGCCCATGGTCAAGAAGATCGAGGATGCAGAGGAAGCTTTGGCACAGGGCGAGGCGCGATAAAGGGTTACCTAACCGCTCGCCGCTTCTTCAGGCAGGGTGATGGCTCTTGGCCGAGTGGCGCTCGACCAGCGCGACGAATTGCCGGCCGGCCACATCAAGCCTGCCGCTGTTGTCGATCACCGTTACGTCGGGATCGGCGATGACGTCGGGTGCCTGCCGCGTCAGGCGGCGCAGCACGTCTTCCTCGCTCTCGCGGCCGCGCTCGGCCAGCCGCTTCGCCAGCACCGGCGGCTCGGCGGTGATCACCGCAACGGCGATCGTACCGAACGCCTGGCGAATGGCAGGGAGGGCGGCACGGCTGCCGTTTACGATCGCGGTCATGCCTCTGGCGATCTTTTCGGCGATCTCCGCCGGGATGCCGTAGCTCAAGCCATGCGCCTGCCACGAAACGGCGAAAGCGCCGCTCCGGCTCATCTCCTCGAATTCGGCGTCGGACACGCTTTCGTGCACCTCGCCGCCTGCATCCGAGGGGCGTGTGATCGCCCGCCGGACGAAGAGAATATCGGGCCGCTGCGCGAAATGGCGGGCGGCAAAGCCCATGACGCTGTCTTTGCCCGCACCGCTCGGACCGACGACGACGATGAGCGTTCCGGATCCTCGATCGGCGGTCATGCGACACGCCGTCCTTCGCGCCAGACCGAGCGGACGACCGGTATTCCCTCCGGCCTGCGGACGCGCGCGATGTCGGCGCGGAGCCCAACGGCGATCCGGCCGCGATCTTCGAGCCCGACAGTGCGCGCCGGCGTTGCCGTCACCATCGCGATGGCCTGGGGGAGGTCGATCGAGTCGACCTCATCTGCCAGAATGAACGGCGCATGGATGAGGCTGAAAGGCACGTAATCCGAAGAAAGCACGTCGAGAACGCCGCGTTCGGCGAGATCACGCGCGGCGATGTTGCCGGAATGCGATTTGCCGCGCACGATATTGGGCGCCCCCATCAATACGCTGAGACCGGCGCGATGAGAGGCTTCGGCCGCCTCGAAGCTCGTCGGGAACTCCGCGAGCCGGATGCCGTAGCCGATCGACTCGTCCACATGCTCGAGCGTCGCGTCATCATGGCTGGCGACCGTAATGCCCCGCTCGGCGCAGGCTTTCGCGAGCGCGATGCGATGAGGGGTCGCATAGCGCGCCGATAGCGCTTGCTGGCGGTCGATGAAGGCGGCAAAGGCTTCGTCGGTAAGGCCGCGTTTGACTTTGTAGTAGATTATGTACTGGTCCATGGTCTGGAACTGGCGCTGCCCGGGAGCGTGGTCCATCAGAGAGACGAGACGAACCTGCGGATCGTTCCGGAAATCCTCATAGTGTTCCAGCACGTCGGCGGTCGACACTTCGCAGCGCAGGTGGATCAGGTGATCGGCCCGCAAACGGCCCTCCTGCTTGGCCTGGGCGAGCGCATCGGCCATGCTGCGCATCTCGCCCTTCGGAAAGCCGCTGTCCTCGTCCGAGCCCAGGCGCAGACAATCGAAGACGGTGGTGATGCCGGAGGTGACGACCTGGGCGTCATGAGCCTGGATCGCCGCGATCTTCAGCCAGCGAACACCGGGGCGCGGAGAATAGTGCGCCTCGAGATGATCGGTGTGCAGTTCGACCAGCCCGGGCAGCAGGTAGTCACCCTCGAAATCCTCGCCCGTGGCGCTCGCCCCTTCGGAGATGTCGGCGATCCTGCCGTCGCGGATCAGCACCGAACCGTCGAGGATCCGGTCCTCCAGAACGATGCGGGCGTTGGTCAAAACCTGTTCTTTGGGCATGTCATGCAATCTTTCGTTCGGATGCGCCGCCAAGCGGCAGCAAGGAATGGACGGTGAAAGGAGCGCCGCGGCGCTCTTCGGCGAAAAGGGCAATCGTCGAGACGGCAAGCGGCTTGCCGATGAATTCGGCGAAGACCGTTTCGAGCGCCTTTCTCATGGGCCGCCGCATGTCTTCCGGCACCGGCCCCGTCAGCGTCAGATGGAACTGGAACTCCTCGAAGACGTATGGGTAGCCCCATGCCGCCAGGTACTCGCGCTGACGCTGCGTAAGCCTGTCCGGATTGCGGCGGGCGAGATCGGCTTCGGAAAGCGGCGCCCGGAATGGCTCGAAACGGCGAACCGCCTGCTCCGCAAGGCGCTGCAGAGGCGGGCAAGGATCGGCCGCGACGAGCGCGAAGAAGGGGCCGATCTGATGCAAGGCGATCTCCGGCACTTCGAACGGCTCGATCTCCGCGGCGAACTCGTCGAAAGCCGCGATCAAGTCGGCTTCACCGCGGCCGGAGGTAAGCTCGAACGGTGCTTTCAGGGTCCCGTGGAAGCCGTAACGGCGGGGCTCGGTCGTCAATGCCATCTGCTCTTCACGTCCTACTGCCGGATTTTCCGGGCAGTCCAGGGCGCCGCCGGTGAACGCGTCGCGTCCCAGCCAACGGGAAGCGGTCTGCGACAGCCGGTCATCGGACGGCGGCGCGAAGTAGATTGCATAGCGCACGGGTTCACACTTTCTTCATCAGTCGCTTCGACGCAGTTGCCCCGAGTCGACGGTTCGCGGGATCGAATGCGCAGCTAGCCGATTTGCATGACAACATCATGATGACATCGGCCCAGAACGCAAATCGGTTGGGAGCGGGATGGATTTGTTTGCAGCTTCGCCTGTTCCCGCGCCAGTGATCGGAATCAGTCATCATTATCCGAATCGGCCGGTCCGTTTCTAGACCACGATGATCTTAGGTCGGAACAACCTGAAATCATGAGCGGGCGGAAAACCGCACACACTTTTCCTCATCATCCCGGGTTCCTCATTCCTGTGCTTGTCACAGGAATCCAGCCAGACCAAGTCCTTGGGCTGGAAAGGCTCTTCCGCGCCGCAGACGCGGCGCTGCTGGATCCCTGTGACGAGCACAGGGATGAAGATGGAGAGGGTGCGGCCCCTCGGCGCGTTTCATAAACCGTGAAGATAGCGAGGCGACACGGCAGGTCCCGGGTCACGCCCGCATACAGCGTCCCGCTTCGCTTCGATGCGAAAATGTAGACGTAACCTTCATTGCGTGACAGGTTGACCATTCCCTAGCATATCCGCAAGCGAAAGTTGCAGTAGCCGCACATCCCGACCCCCTCATTCCTGTGCTTGTCACAGGAATCCAGCCAGACCAAGTCCTTGGGCTGAAAGAACTCTTCCGCGCCGCAGACGCGGCGCTGCTGGATCCCTGTGACGGGCACAGGGTGAGGTAAAGGAGAGATTGCAGTCCTCCGATACGTTTCCTACAGCGCCGCGCGTCTTATGAGACGATCTGCTGCATGTTTTTGTCGATTGATCGGCTACGACCAATCGAAACATGCAATGGGCGCACGCTCGGTACTCAAGGAATTCAAGCGCATCGCCATGCGCGCCGACAAGACCGACCAGAGCTTCAACGCCATTATCCATCTCGCAGCAGCCGTCACAAACTCAAAATGAATCTCAACGCGCGCTAGCGTGTACGGCCCATGAGACGCGATCGGCAAAGATTGGAGATGCTGTCGAAAACGAAGACAACCATCAAGATCAGCAGCACCATATAGGCGACATTTTCCCAATCCGAATTTGTGCGCATCGCCTCCCATAGCTTCAGGCCGATCCCGCCGGCGCCGACGGCGCCGATAATGGTGGCCGAACGCGTGTTCGACTCCCAGAAGTAGAGAGCCTGGCTGGCAAAGATCGGCAGGACCTGCGGGAGCACGCCGAAGCGCTGCACGGCGACCGGCGCGGCGCCGACCGACTTGACGCCCTCACGCTGCTTGTCGTCGATGTTCTCGAGGGCTTCGGAGTAGAGCTTGCCGAGCGTGCCCGTGTCCGTGAAGAAGATCGCCGAGATGCCCGCGAGCGGTCCAGGCCCGAAGGCGCGCGTGAAGAACAGCGCCCAGATGAACATGTCGACCGACCGCAGGAAGTCGAAGAAGCGCTTCACGAACTGATTGGTGAGTCGGCTCGGCGTGATGTTGCGCGCCGCGAGGAAGCAAAGCGGGAAGGCGATGAAGGAGGCGAAGAGCGTTCCGACGAAAGCCATGACGATCGTCTGCAGGAGCTTGGTCCAAACATCCAGATGCTGCCATTCCGCATTGTAGAGGATGTTGTTCCAGGCAAGCGAGAGGTTTGAGCGCGCCGGATCGATCCGTTCTCCGGAGACGATCAAGGAGGCAACGTCGCTGTAGGACTTCCCGAAAAAGGGCGAGTTGGTGTCGAAGAGGAAATTCACCCAGCCGAAGAAGCGATTGCGGATGGAGACCTCGTCGCCCTCCACCTGGGCCCAGCCGGTGGCGCCGAAGGACAGCGTCACCTTCTCGCCCGGACGTTTCTGGACGGCCCAGGAGGGAAGGGCACCTTCAGGCGTGACAGTGTCGGCGCCGTCGACCTTCAGTCGGAGCGTTTCGCCGGCATGCGTGACCGTGACGAGCTTTTCGGCAACTTCGATGCGGGTCGAGCTATCGAAGTTCACCACGGCGTGCGTGACGACTTCTTCGGTGCGGGTCGTGACGGCCTCTTCCTGCGGCGTCTCGTTCGTATCGCCGCCGCGCGCCGCGTTCGGCGCCATAAAGCTGAAAGAGGAGGCGGTCTTTGGCTTCGGGGCCTGCGTCGGGGCCGTCGACGTTTCAACGGTGCGCGTGACCGTTTGCTTTTCGAGCGTGACCCATTCCGGGCTCGGATTGTCTCCAAGCGGCGAATTGCGTCCGTATGAGATGCTCATCGTTCCATCGGGCGCGACGGCGATCTCCGGCCGGACTTCGTAGGAAACCCAGTCGGCGAGGTAGATGCCGGCAATTCCCCAATTGGCGTTGGCGAGCACGTGCCCGATCGAGAAGAACCACCAGCTGAAGATCATGTAAAGAACGACGCCTGCCGTTATCAATGCCTTGCTGCGCCGCTTGGCGGCCGACGACTGCAGAAGATGCGGGTGGCGCGCGGCGATAGCTTCCATTTCGCGCGCGTCGAGGTTGGTCGAGGCAATCATGAGGCGGTCCTATTGCGCAAGCTGAAAGGCCTGGTCGCCGACGAGGCGGCGGCGAAGCCAGGCGGAGAACTGATCGACTGCGAAGATCGTGGCGAAGAGCAGGAGGACGATCGCGAGCGTCTTTGCTTCATGGCCCTGGCCGATCGACAGGCGCAGGAGTTCGCCGATGCCGCCCCCACCGACGGCGCCGATGATCGTCGAGGCGCGCACGTTGATTTCGAGCCGGAGCAGAAAATAGCTGGTGAAGTTGGGCAGCACCTGGGGGACCATGCCGAACCAGACCCGCTCGATCCAGTTGGCGCCGACGGCACGCAGACCTTCCTCCGGTTTCATGTCGGCATTCTCGACCACTTCGAAGAACAGCTTGCCGAGCGCGCCGATCGTGTGGATCGAGACCGCAGCGATGGCGGGAATAGGCCCAAGCGAAAGGATTGCCAGGAAAAAGCCGGCGATGACGACTTCCGGAAAGGCGCGCAGGATTTCCATCAGCCGGCGTACGATGCCCCTGATCCAGGGATTGGGCATCAGATTTCGCGCGGCGAGGAAGCACAGGATGAAGCCGAAGAAGACCCCGATAACAGTCGAAAAGATGGCGATGTTCACGGTCTCCAGCATCTTGTGAACATATTCCGGGATGTAGAAGCTCTCCGTCACGTAGAGGCGGCCCTCCGGGTAATTGTATTTGAAGCTGCCGTCGTCATAGGGCGAAGGCAGATCGAAGAGGGCGCGAACGATCTCTATCGGATCGCGCGGCATGAGATGGCCGACGAAATCGAAGAAGTGCGGCAGCCGGTCGAAGAACTTGCCCGCGTTCGACTCGTTCGCGAACCAGAGCGAACCGACAAGCGTCAACGCGAGAAATGCGAGACCGAGCCAGGTATAAAGACGCCGGCGATTGTTGAGCTCCTGCCAGTGACGCTCGATAAGGGCGCCGTTCTCGCTGAGGTGTCGTGTTGACACGGAAGTGGCCATTGGGTTTCCGGCCAGGGGCCGGCCTCTAGAGCGCTTCCGGGAAGAGGAAGTGCGTCGTTTCAAAAAGTAGGATCGCTTGATCGAGACGATCCGGGAGCGGGCGGCTGCAGCTGCCCGATAGTCGAACGCCGGCCGCAGCTTGGCGGCCGGCGAGGATGATGCGTTCGGCGATCAGCCGCCGATCGTCGCCTTGCGGGCGTCGATGATCGGCTTGTAGAAATCGCTATTGACCTCGACGAAACCGGTGAAGTCGCCGCCCTGGATGGCGGAGAAGCAGGCGGCGTCGGTCTTCGGCAGATCCATCATGAATTGCTTGAACTTGGCCTTCATGTCGTCGTTCAATGCGGTACGCACGACGATCGGGCCGTTCGGGATCAGCGGCGACTTCCACAGTTCAACGAGATCGTTCATGTCGACGATACCCTTGTCGACCATCTTGCGCAGGTTGCCCGAGGTGTAGCCGTCCTTGAACTCGCCGACGCCAGAGCCGAAGGTCGTGCCAGCATCGAAGGTGCCCTTAACGACTTCAAGCACGAGGTTCTCGTGGCCGCCGCCGAAGCCGGTTTCACCAAAATATTCCTTGATCGGCGCGCCGATCGCTTCCGGCAGCGTGACGAGGGGAACGAGATAGCCCGAGGTCGAGTCCGGATCGGCGAAGCCGAGCTTCTTGCCCTTTAGGTCTTCGAGCTTTGTGATGCCGGAGTCCTTGCGGGCGACCATGATCGAATGATAGCCCGTGGAGCCGTCGGTCTGGACGGTCGTCAGGATCGGCTCGACGGCGTCAGCCTTGGCGAGATAGATCTTGGCATAGCCGGAGGCGCCGAGTTCGGCGTAATCGAGCGTGCCACCGAGGAGGCCCTGGATCACGCCGTCATAGTCCGCCGCCGGGAAGAGGGAGACCTTCTCGACGCCGATGGCTGCCGGGAGCTGATCGACGAGGCACTGGTAGTTGCGCAGGCGGTCGGCTTCGTTTTCGCCGCCGATGATGCCGACGCGGAATTCCTTCAGGTCTTCGGCCTGTGCGTGGCCGACGAGGGCGAAAAGCGCGACCGCGCTCAGAAGAGCTTTTTTAAGCATTGGGTTCGTTCTCCCGTTTCCCGGACGCGCCGGGTCTTTCTCGGTTTCGAAAAGGCGCCCTTGACGCGGGCATTCGATCGCGGCGGACCTTAAGGGCCGGCCAGTGCCAGCGGCTTCAAGCCGGCCGATGCTGTTTCCTGCGGTGCTTCCGCGGGGATGTTGATGCTGGTCGAGGTCATCGACTCTTCGATCGCCGTTTCCGCGCCGTAGATCGCCGCGACCGCGGCGGCGGTCAGATCCTTCGGCTGTCCGTCGAAGACGACTCGTCCATGCGCCATGCCGATAATCCGCTCGCAATAGTTCCGCGCGGTATCGAGCGTATGCAGGTTGGTGATCACGGTGATGCCGTCGCGCTCGTTGATGTCGCGCAGCGCGTCCATCACGATCTTGGCGTTGAGCGGGTCGAGCGACGCGATCGGCTCATCGGCGAGCAGCATCTTCGGCTGCTGCATCAGCGCGCGGGCGATTGCGACGCGCTGCTGCTGTCCACCCGAGAGCGTGCCGGCCGGCTGAAGGGCGGTCTGTTCGATCCCCAGACGCTCCAGTGCACCGATCGCCATGATGCGCTCTTCGCGGCTGAACATGTTGAGGACGCTCAATACGGTGGATCGATGGTTGAGCCGCCCGAGGAGAACATTGGTCAGCACGTCGAGGCGAGGCACCAGATTGAACTGCTGGAAGATCATGGCGCAGTCGCGCTGCCACTCGCGCAGGGCCGCCCCCTTGATCGAGGAGACCTGTACCCCGGCGAATTCGATCGAGCCGGAGGAGGGGTCCACCAGACGGTTTATCATGCGCAGGAGTGTCGACTTGCCGGCGCCGGAGCGGCCGATAATGCCAACCATCTGGCCCTGCGGAATGTCGAAGGTAACCGAGCTGACGGCTGTTTTCTTGCCGAACTGGCGGGTTACGTTCTTCAACTGAAACATTGGCAGCTTCCTCTTTCGGGGAGACCGATCATCGGTATGACCCTGCCATATCCGCGCTTCATGAAGGCGCAGTGTCAGTTTCGTGTAGGTTCTGTAACAGTGCACGGGTGCGGTTCATGAATCTCGAACGCACCGGCCGAAGTCATCGTGACAGGTGACATCCGTCACCCCCGCAGCCTGCAGCGCAGGTCGGCTTCCAGCCGCGGATCGAACGGCAGCGGAAGCGCGGAATGGTCGGTGCCGAAGCCGTAGCTTTCAGACGTGCAGCAAAGGTCCTCATTCGAACTCCGAGCTGGGCACGTCATAGACGAAGCCTCGGGAAACAGCCTGATGCGAGGAGAGGGCCAATCATTGCGTCGAGATCACGCGGCGACAAAGTGCCCCGGCGAAACCTCGTGGTACCGGATTGGTACAGTCTTGTAATCGACCGGACGGATCGGGCTTTTTATCTCCTCATTGCTGATAAGGCCCTTTCCCCGGCGGCGATCCGGGTCGGGGACCGGCACAGCGGAAATCAGTTTCTTCGTATAAGCGTGCTGCGGATTGCCGAAGACCGCAGCGCGAGGGCCCACCTCAACGATTTCACCAAGATACATGACTGCAACGCGATGGCTGACGCGCTCGACGACGGCCATATCGTGGGAAATGAAGAGGAAAGCAAGATTGAGGCTCTGTTGCAAATCCAGCAGCAGATTGATCACCTGCGCCTTGATCGAAACGTCGAGAGCCGAGACGCTCTCGTCGGCGACGATCACCTTCGGATCGAGCGCCAGCGCCCGGGCGATACAGATGCGCTGACGCTGGCCTCCGGAAAACTCATGCGGGTAGCGCGAAGCCATGTCGGCTGTCAGTCCGACCTTGACCAGGAGATCGGCCACCAGATCACGTGCCTGTTTGGCGGTTCCCATCTCGTGTTCGAGATAGGGTTCGGCGATTGCAGCACCTATCCGCATGCGTGGGTTGAGGCTCGCGAAGGGATCCTGGAAGATCATCTGGACGGTCTTGCGCATCTCGCGCATTCCGCTTGCATCAAGCGTCAAGATCTCGGTTCCATCCACCAGAACGGAGCCGGCCTGCGGCTCGATCAGGCGCATAATCGCACGACCGGTCGTCGACTTGCCGCAGCCGGATTCACCGACCAGAGATAGAGTTTCGCCGGCATGGAGGTCGAAGGAAACGTTTTCGACCGCATGGACGCGGCCACTCAAGCGGCTGAACAGGCCGGAATGGATGTCGAAATGCTTAGTGAGGTTCCTGACTTCGAGCACCGGGCGTTTCCCGAGTGCAACGGTATCTGCCGTCTCGACCGGGACATCGGAGAGCCCGGTCGCCGTATCGACGACAGGAAAGCGCATGGGCCGATCCCTGCCGCCCATCGAGCCAAGGACAGGAACGGCGGACAGAAGCGCACGCGTATACGGGTGTTTGGCGCGGAAGAAGATATCGCTCGTTGGGCCTGATTCCACCTGCTCGCCGCGGTACATTACCACCGTTCGGTCGGCAATTTCGGCAACGACGCCCATATCGTGCGTGATGAAGAGCACGGAGGTTCCCTCTTCCTCCTGCAGCGTTTTGATGAGATCGAGAATCTGTCCCTGGATGGTGACATCAAGTGCTGTCGTCGGCTCGTCGGCAATCAGCAGCTTTGGTCGTGAGGCAAGTGCCATGGCAATCATTACGCGCTGGCGCATACCACCCGAAAACCGGTGCGGATATTCATCGAAACGGGAGGCGGCGGATGGAATGCGCACCTTTTCCAACAACCGGATGGTCTCGGCCCTGGCGTCCCGCTTGCCCATCTGCGAGTGGCAGAGAAGCGCTTCGGAGATCTGGTCGCCGATAGTGAAGAGCGGATTGAGGCTTGTCATAGGTTCCTGAAAGATCATCGCAACATCGTTTCCGCGCACCTGCCGCATCGTGGTCTCAGGCAGTTGCAGAATATCGCGGCCGTCGAGCACGACCCTTCCCGCGATATGGCTGGTATCGGCCGGGA
Organism: Sinorhizobium sp. P24N7; assembly: GCF_042436655.1. NCBI lineage: Bacteria > Pseudomonadati > Pseudomonadota > Alphaproteobacteria > Hyphomicrobiales > Rhizobiaceae > Sinorhizobium > Sinorhizobium sp. P24N7. The sequence continues at coordinate 278,829 of NZ_JBHMIW010000008.1, forward strand.
GCAGTCGCATGATCGACAGCGAGGTGACGCTCTTGCCGGAGCCGGATTCTCCGACGATCGCCACGGTCTCGCCAGGGGCCACCGTGAACGACATATCCCGCACAACGGACCTCCACTCCCCGTCGACGATGAACGACGTCGTCAGGTTCTCCACGGACAAAATCGGCGGCACGGGTTCTGTTTGTAAGGCGGGGAGGGTTGCCATGTCGGGATCCTTCTTCGGTTTAAGCCGTCGGGTTCAATCCGGCCAGCGCAGTGCGCCATCGAAACGGTGCTTGCTGCGGTTTTCCAGCGGTGTGGCGATGATGTCGTTCGAGGCGCTGGCCTTATCGAGTTCCTCGGCCAGACGGTTGGCAACGATGGTCTCCTGACCCGGATGCAGGTTGCAGGGATCGAGGTAGAAGTAGTGATGCTCGACCTCGTGGTCGCGGACGATGACAGGCGGCGTACCGCGCGCCAGCGCAGCGGCAAGATCCCACGCCGTGATATGGGCTTCGCGCGCGCTCACGATCACCCGCAGCCTGTCGAGTGGATTGCCGGTCGGATCGGGCTCGATCAGCGCTGTGACGCCTGGTCGGTTCTCCAGCGTGTCGCGCCAGAGATGGAGATAGCCGGTCTCGCGGGCGCGGATACCGTCATGATCGCGCTTTTCCCAGGCTTCCAGGGCCGCCATGAGGCCGAAGACGCTCTCCTTGCCGACTTTCATGCCCCGCCCAATCCCCATATTCTGAAGGAAGGCGTTGCGCACGAGGTCCTTCCTACCAGCCACGATGCCGGAAGTCGGGCCGCCCAGAAATTTGTGACCGGAATAAAGCACGATGTCCGCTCCCTGCTCGAGAAAGCTACGCAGATCGTATTCCGATGCCGCATCAACGATGACGGGCACTGATTTCGCGCGGGCGATTTCCACGAATTCCGTCAGCTTCAACAGGCCGTAGTCGACGACGTGATGCGAGACGACGTAAAGGGCCGCAGCCGTCTTTTCCGTGATCGCGTTCTCCATGTGGTACCGATGGGTCGAGGTCGCTTGCCCGATCATCACGGTCTTGGCGCCCGCCAGACGAATGGACTGATCGACCGGCGCGCCGTAACTGACGATATGGCCCATCTGCACAAGGACCTCATTTTTTTCTGTGCTGACGCTGGGCAGTTTCTCGATGGCGAGCAGGTCGCTGCCGGTGATGGTTCCGGCAACGGCAAGGGTGATGCCTGCCGCGCACGATGCCGTCACGAAACCGGCTTCGCCGCCGGTCACCCGCGCGATCACGGCACTTGCTTTTCGCTGCAGGTCATTCATCTCGACGAATTGCGGCAGGATGGATGTCATAGCGGCAATCGCTTCCGGAACCACGATCGATGCCCCCAGGCTTGTCATAGTGCCTGAAACATTGATGACCGGACGCAGTCCGAGGGATGTGCGAATGTCTTCACTGGGCATTGTGCTCTCCGAAATTATTGCGGCCGAAAACGGAGGGGATTGCCTTCCGATCATCGACAGCTATGCCATTACAATGTAATAACAGTCCAAAATCATCATGTGAGTTCGTGTCTTGAACGCCAAAATCCACCCCATTTCCGTGATCGATGAGGACAGCGTGAAAAGCGGAAAACGCTCTCGGGTCAGCGGCATAGACCGGGCCCTGCAGGTTCTTGATCACCTCTACGAGACCGGCGCGCCCTGTAGTGCCTATGCTATTGCCAAGGCAATTGGCGCGCCGCTTTCCACGGTCTACGTGATCGTCGATGATCTGGTGGAAAAGAACCTTTTGACGCGCGGTGCCGATGGCTTGATCTGGCTTGGAGCGCGGCTTTACCACTTCGGTCTGGCCTATGCCCGCTCGCTGGATTTCATGAGTGTCGCCACCCATGAAATGCACGATCTCTGTCGCCAGGTCGGTGAAACCGTCCAGCTTTGTGGCCGTGACGGCGACCATATGCTGGTGCTTGCGATGGCGGAAGGTCCAAGCCATTTCCAGGTCGCCTCGCGCGTTGGAACCCGTGTGCCGCTGAACTGGACCGCGTCCGGCCGGCTTCTGGTGGGTCATCTGCCGGACGATGAGCGGCTCGAGCTCTTCAGGCGATGCGCCCGTTCCTCGCCGACCGGACGCGCCGATGTCGATCCGGCCAAGCTGTCTGCCGCGGCCGTGGATGCGATGAAGGCGCGACTTTCGATTCAGGCGGGCGAATCCGACTATGCGGTTGCCTGCATCGCATCGCCGATCTGCGATCGCGATGGCCGGTGCGTCGCGACCATCTCGATCGTTCTGCCGGAGCAGAAGGCCTTTTCCGACGAAACGCATTACACTTCGCATGCGCGCGCTTCCGCGGACAGGATCGAAAAACTGATGGGCTGGCGCGGTCACTGACATGCTTTTTCTTAACCGTGCAAGGCGACGATCGCTTCGATCTCGACGGTGATATTGCCGGGCAACGACCCGAAGCCGACCGCGGACCGGGCATGCTGCCCGGCATCGCCGAAGACCTCGACGAAAAGGTCCGAGCACCCATTGATGACGCCGGGATGATCCTCGAAGTCTGGTGTCGCATTGACCATGCCGAGCAGCTTGACGACGCGCCGTACCCGGGAAAGGTCTCCCAGTGCCTCCTGCAGGACGGCCAGCAGGTTGATGCCTGTCAGTCGCGCGTGGCTATAGGCATCGGCGACATCGACGCCGCCCGGTCCCACCTTGCCGGTATGCATGAAACCATCGGCCTCACGCGGACCCTGGCCGGAAAGATAGATCAGATTGCCTTCGCGCACATGCGTCACGAAATTGGCTATCGGCGGCGGGGGCGGCGGCAACACGATGCCGAGCGACGTCAGCCGGTCGGCAGGCGAACCCGTCCTGTCGGCGGCGGTTGCCGTGGAACTGTTCACGCGAACTCCTGTGTCCTGTAAAAATGAGAGTGGCCCCGGCTTAGCGGTATGAATAGCCGTGGCTGTGACGCACGAGTTTTCGCGCGCGCGGGATATAGCGGCTGGCTGACACAGCTTCCGCGCCGATGATGGCATAGCGCGGTTCGAAAATGCGGGTGAGCACCGAGACTTCACCATTCGAATCGGTCGCCTCGATATCGGCATCGACCAGATCGAAAACGGTGAAATCGGCCCGCTCGCCAACGGTGAGGCGGTTTTCCATCGGCAGCTTGATAACGGACGCCGGCGCCTGAGTAACTGCCTCCACCACCTTTTCGAACGGCATGCCGACCACCAGCAGTTTTGACATGGTCGTCGCCAGATCCCAGACCGGGAAGTTCATCGAGTGGTCGTGCAGATCGGTCGAGATAGAGAATGGCAGAAGACCCCGCTTGATTGCCGCCTCGGCAACCTTGAACGAGAAGGACGCCCCGCCATGGCCGATATCCAGCCGGATACCGTCGCCGGCACATCGCTCGGCGAGATCGAACAGATCCTCGTCTTCCATGATGCTCGAGCCGGCCTTGCCGTTGAAACAATGGGTGACGATGTCGCCTGGGCCGAGGATTTCCAGCACTTCGTCATAGAGCGCCGGGGGTTCACCGACATGCACCATCATCGGTATCTTGAGGATCTTGGCGATTTTCTTTCCGAGCTTGACCGGCGTCACGCCCCAGGATCCGGTGATGACGTGGCTCGCTCGGACCTTGATGCCGACAATATGCTCGCTGTTTTCGGCGTAGACCTCAAGAATGCGGTCGAGATTGATGTCCTGAATGCTTCTGAGTTCCGGCACGCGGTTGCAGGCGACAAGACCGATGGAGCCGAGATTGATGAAAGCCTTGATACGCTCGCGCGACGGCTCGATGATATATTCGCGAAAACCATGGAAATTGGCTTCGCCGGCAGAGCCGGCATCCACCAGGGTCGTGACGCCACGCTCCGCGCCGCATTCGGACGGGCGCAGGGAAATATCCGTGCCGCCGTGCCAGATGTGCACGTGCAGATCGATCCAGCCGGGCGAGATCCACGCGCCGTTGCCATCGATGCGCTGCACCTCAGTGGATACGGCAAGCGACGGGCCGACTTCGGCGATGCGGCCGTCAGCATTGATCAGGATATCGATCGGGCCGTTTGGTGTGCTGGCGCCGAAGGCAATGGGTTTGACATTGGCGAGGAGCACGGGCCCCTTCGCCTCATATCGATAAGACATGTTTCATAAGTCCTTTCGAAGCCTTGGATCGAGAAGATCGCGCAATCCGTCGCCAACCATCTGCAGCGACAGCACGGAGAGAATGATGGCGAAGCCAGGAAACAGCGTCATCCAGTCGGCTTGGCCGATATATTGCCGGCCGGCGGAGATCATCGTGCCCCAGGTCGGGATTTCCGGGCTGACGCCAAGCCCGAGAAACGAAAGTCCCGCTTCGGCCAGCATGGCATTGGCGAAGAGAAATGTCGCCTGCACGAGGATCGGCGACAGCAGGTTGCGCAGCACATGCCGCGTCATGATGTGGCGCGTCGAAATGCCAAGCGCCCGGGCGGCCTCGATATAGGGGAGCTCGCGGATCACCAGGGTCGACGCACGAACGATACGCGCCAGGCGCGGCGCGTAGACGATGCTGAGCGCGATGATGACGGTGGTCAGCGATGGCCCCAGCGCGGCCACAAGCGCGATGGCAAGAAGAATGTCCGGAAAGGCCATCATCGCGTCGATCAGCCGGGCGATCGGCGCATCGAATTGCTTGAAGAATCCGGCGATCAGCCCGAGCGTCACACCGATGATCGCGGACAATGTCACGACGGCGGCGCCGACCAGCAATGACAGCCGCGCCGAATAGATGGTCCGCGAAAACACGTCGCGGCCGAACTCATCGGTACCGAAGATGAACGTGCCGCCCGGCGGTTTCAACCGGTTGACGATGGACAGTTTTGACGGCGCATAAGGCGCGATCAGCGGGGCAAAGATGGCAAGCAGCACGAAGATCGTCAGAACGATCAGTCCGAAGGCCACGGTCTTGCGCTTCAGCAGGCGCCGGATGAATTTGTTGCGCTCACTGAGCGCCGGTTTCGAGACGATTGCTGTCATCAGTAACGCACCCTCGGATCGACCAGCAGGTAGAGCATGTCGATGGCAAAATTGATCAGGACATAGAGTGCGGCAATGACCAGCAACGCCCCCTGGATGACCGGATAATCGCGCCTGAGCACGGCGGATACCACCAGGTTGCCGACGCCGGGCAGGCCGAACACGGTCTCGGTCACGACGGCGCCCGAGACGAGAACCGCCGCAGTCAGGCCGATCACCGTGAGGATCGGAACCAGCGCATTCTTCAACGCATGCTTGAGGATGACACGCCGCTCGATCAGACCCTTGGCGCGCGCAGTCCGGATATAGTCATCTCCGAGCACATCGAGCATCGAGGCGCGGGTGAAGCGCAGGACCAGCGCCGAGGAGACGATGCCGAGCGCAAACGCCGGCAGCGTCAGATGATGCATCCGCTCAGCAAACGTCGATCCCGGTCCGCCGTAGCCCGACACGGGGAACAGATCGAGACGGACGGCAAAGACCTGCATCATGATCAGGCCAAGCCAGAAGCTCGGAATGCTGGCAGCCAGCATCGCCAGCGCTGTTGCTGCCTGGTCGAAGAGCGAACCACGCCGATAGGCCGCATAGATCCCGATCGGCAAGGCGATGGCGCTGGCGATGAGCAGCGAGAACACCGTAAGGAAAAAGGTCGGTTCGGCCCGCTCGAGCAGGGCCGATGCGACCGGCATGTTGAGGAAGATCGATTGGCCGAGATCGCCCTTCAGCAGCTGACCCATATAATAGATGTATTGAACGCCCAGCGAACGGTCGAGGCCCAGCCGTATGCGCAGCTCCGCAATATCCTGGGCGCTGGCGTCCGGCCCGAGCATGACCGCTGCCGGATCGCCGGGCGTCACCCGTACGATCACGAACACGATCGTGACGACAAGGAACATCACGATGATCATGCCGAAGAGGCGCTGGAGAATATACCGTATCATGAAAGCCTGATCCTCATGCTCCGGAGAGCGCGCAGGTCTGTAAAGGACACCGGCTCGAGCGAGCCGATGTCTCCGACTGAGGAATGATCATTTCGTAATCGACGCGTTCCAGAAAAATGGCCAAGGGGCCGGATCGACGCCTTCCAGTTTTGTCGACTTGGCAGCCACCGCGTTGAAATTACCGATCTTCATGAAGGCCGCGTCGTCATAGATCGCTTTTTGGACATCGGCGAAGAGCGCGACACGCCTGTTTGGATCGACCTCGGAAGTGAATGCATCCACGGCTGCCTTGCGGGCAGGGGTGTTCCACCAGCCCGGCGAACTGGTCGAAAGCGAGCCGATCAGAGCCGGCTCCGGCAGGAACGGGCTGTGGGTGATATAGACGTCCCAAAGCTTGGGATCGGCCCGGCGCTGCGTCAGCGTTGCCCAGTCGACCACCTGCATATCGACGGTAAAGCCGGCAAGCTTGAGATATTCCGCCGCGACCTGGGCCATCTTGTAATGAAATTCATATTGGCGGCTGGTGAGAATCCGCAGTGGCTCGCCATTGTAACCGGCGGACTTCAGCGCTGCCGCCGCGCCTTCCGGGTCCGCCACATTGTAGGCTCCGTCAGTGCCCGCTTCGGTATGCCAGGAATAGGCCTCCGGGTAGATCGCGCCATCGAGGGAAAAGAAGTCCGGGCTGCCGAAGGCCGCAGCCATCATGTCTTCCATGCTGAGCGCCTGGCGGATGGCCTTGCGCACGGCGACGTCCTTGTTCAGCCCCTCGGCCGTATTGAAGACAAAGACCGGATAGCCGAATGGCTTGAGCATAATCGGCTGCGTCGAGGCCGAGGCCTTGACCTTGTCGAAAGATTCGACCGGGATGGAATCCACATAGTCATACTGGCCCGATACTGCCGCTTCGACGCGCGTGTTGGGATCAGGAACGGGGACAAAGCGGATTTCGTCGAGATACTGGTGGCGAGCGCCGCCGTAGCCATCGCTCTCGCCGGCCCGGGACTTGTAGCCCTCGAAACGGGTCAGCTGGATATATTGGTCGGCCTTGCGCTCCTTGAGCATGTAGGGACCTGTACCGATGAAGTCCTTCATCACGTCATCCTGCTTTTCCGACGGGATGATGATGGCTGCCGAATTGTTGAAGGCGAGCAGGGACGCCAGCGGCGCGTAGGGCTGCGTCAGGGTGATCTTCACCGTTGCCGGATCGGCAGCTTCGATGGAAGCAATGAAGCCTGCTGCCTGCTTGCCGCGCGAGGCAATCTTTTCCCAGCGGGCAAGAGAGGCGACAACATCCTCGGATGTCATGTCCGTATCATCGTGGAATTTGATGCCGGTACGCAGCTTGATTGTGTAGGTTTTACCGTCGGCGCTGATGTCCGGCAGGCTATCGGCCAGAAGCGGCGTGACGTTCCAGTTCTTGTCGAATGTGTAGAGGGTCTCGAAAATATGCTGCGTGACGATACCGACGAGATCGGCCGTCGATGACATCGGATCAAGCGTCGGCGGCTCACCGATCGTGGCGACATTGACAATGCCGCCCTTTTCTTGAGCGAAAAGGCCGGAAGGAAGGATTGTCAGTGCAGTTCCCAGCAGAAGTGCAGTCACTTTTCTCACGTTGAAGTTCCCCTTGTTCCACTATTATGTTATATGTGTTCTTATAAAAGAATATTGGATAAGCGGTGGCTGTCAATCGAAAATTGAACTGCCACACGTTTCCATTGTCCGATCAGCGGCTGATCGCCCCCGGAGCTTCGCCCATGGCGCTGCCTAAGAGCTCGGATTTAACGGAGTTCAACATTGCGCGCGCAGACGCAGATCTTTTGTGGCCGTTGCACAGCAGGAACCCTCCTCGCTACGCGCCTTTCCGGGGTGATTTCGTTGAGAGCTTGAACACCGAAAGGATCGGCACTTCGCGAACGATGCGAACGTGGGCAGCCTGATCGATGTCAGGAACGGCTCCTCAGTCGCGTGACGGCTGTTCGACGACGATAAATGGAGTTGTGGCCTGTGGTTTTGGAATTTGTCGCGATTGCGGCCAGGCTCGCAAAATTGCTTCAGCTCGGCAGGCGACGCGGGTCGAACTGTCGGGGATCGAGTCCTTCGGCCCGGAAGGCTGCCGGCGGTGCGGTGTCGCTCAGAAGGGCAGCCGCCAGAGCGCCCAGCGCAGGCGAGGTGAGAATCCCGTAGCCTCCCTGGCCGGCCAGCCAGAAGAAATCCGGGCAGCCTGGCGCAAAACCGATGACCGGCAGCCGGTCAGGGGAAAAGCTGCGCAGACCCGCCCAGCTCTTGACAATTCTTCTTACCGGGACCGTCGTCGCCTCTTCGACGTAGTGTGCGGCCCAGGCGACGTCGATCTCCTCCGGCTGTACGTCCGATGCTTCGCACGGCGTCGCGTCGGCGGGCGAGGCGAGCAGCCTTCCGCCCTCGGGCTTCATGTAAAAGTCTTCATCTATCTCGTTGATTTCAGGAAGCTTTGCTGCATCGATACCTGCCGGAAGGTCAACGGTGATGGCGGTGCGCCGATGCGGGACGATGCCGCTCGGCCTTACGCCGAAGACCGCGGCAACCGGGTCCGCCCAGGCCCCGGCGGCGTTGACGACGATCCTGGCTCCGATCTCACCGGCCGCCGTGCCCAGCAGCCAGCCCGATCCATGATGCCGAGCGGCGAGGATTTCATGGCGCTCGAGGATGTCGCAGCCGTTGCGGCGGGCGCCCTTGACGTAGCCCTGGAGCAGGTTCTCGACCTCGATGTCCCAGAAATTCGGGTCGTGGAAGGCGGCTGCGACATAGTCGGGATTGAGAATCGGAACGCGGGCAAGCGCCTCGTCTTTCGTGAGCCGTTCGATTTCAGGCGTGAATTCGCGTTCTTCGGCGAGCAGCTTTTCAAATCGATCGAGTTTCCCGGCACCCGCGATCATCACGCCGCCGCGTTGCCTTAACAGCGGCACGTCGCTGAAGCCTTCCGGCGGCCGATCGAAAAAGGCTTTCGATATCGTCGCGAGTTTGCAGATCTCCGGCGCGTTGTATCTGAGCACGAACTCGGCGGCCGAGCGGCCGGTGCTGTGATAGCCGAGCGCCTCCTCCCGTTCCAGGACGGCGACGGAACGATGCGGGCTCAGGAAATAGGCGAGCGACAAGCCGGCGATCCCGCCCCCGATAATCACAACGTCGTAGTTTGGCATGTACCGCTCCCGCAACTTGACGGCGGAGAATAGGGACGGTGCGGGTGCCGCTCAAATTTATAGTTGTAAATGTCGTTATCAATCCTGCTGATGGTCGCAATGATCCAGCGCTTCGGTGTCGGCGACGTGGGCGAGGAAGGCGGCTTCGGCCGGATTGAGGATGGAATTCGGATTGGAAATGCGGAACACGTCGGTCGTCGGCAGGTCGCGATAGGGGGGCAACTGCCACAAATCTCCCGCCGCGACGGCCTCGCGGGCGATATGATCGGGCAGCATGCCGATGCCGACATCGGCGGCGATCAGCCGCATGACCTCCTCGACGTTGCAGGAGACGCCCCGAACCTGCTGGCCGAAGGAGCCTACGGCGCGGACTGCGGTCACGGAATTCATGTGCTGACCGCCGAGTACATCGGCTATGAAGGCGATGTAAGGATCGCCGCGCAGATCGTGGAAATCAACGCCCTCGACGCCGAAAAGCCGGTGGCCGCGGCCGCAGTAGAGCGCGTAGCGCTCGCGTATGTGGAAGCTCTTGTTCAAGCCCTCCGGTATGATGCCGTCGCAGAGGCCCATCGTCGCAATGTTGCGCTCGACGGCGCTCAACACGTCGACGGTCGTCGCCACCGTCATCGATATCGTGACCTTCGGATGCATGCGAAAGAAGCTGCCGAGCTTCCGGTCCCAGGCGGGATTGTGGGCGTGGCTCACCGCATGGATGTTGAGATGACCGGTGATCTCCTCGCCCGCCGTTTCCAGAACATGCGGCAGGCGAATGACGGCCGCGAAGATATCGCGGCACTGGAGGTGCAGTTTCTCGCCTGCTTCCGTCAGATCGAAACGCCCCGGGCGGCGGTCGATCAGTTTCTGCCCGATGGTCTGCTCGAGCCGTTTGAGGGCCATGCTGACGGCGGGCTGCTGCAGGAGCAGCCGGTTTGCGGCCGCCGTGATGCTGCCCTCCTCGACGACCACGACGAAGGTGCGCAACAGGTTCCAATCGAGATTGTGGGCGAAACGTTCAAGGCGGTTGTTGGTCATGGTGGCCGGCGGAGCGATAATGTACTTTATGCATATTCAGAAGAATGGTCGCTTGCACAAGGCCAATCGCCACGGGGCCGATCAGATGAATCATGCAGCAGGCGCATGAGCCAGTGTCTCAATTTCGTTTGAAAGCCTTGACCCGGCTTGTCATAACACAGGCGCGACAATGCGACGGGAGATAGAGATGGCCGGCAAAAGCCAATTCCAGTGGGACGATCCGTTCCTCCTCGAAGATCAACTGAGCGAAGACGAGCGGATGATCCGCGATACGGCGCGCGCCTATGCCCAGGAAAAGCTGCAGCCGCGCGTGATCGAAGCTTACCGCGAGGAGACGACGGACCCGGCGATCTTCCGCGAGATGGGCGACCTCGGCCTGCTCGGCGTGACCGTTCCCGACACCTATGGCGGTGTCGGCGCGTCCTACGTCGCTTACGGTCTCGTCGCACGCGAGGTGGAGCGCGTCGATTCCGGCTATCGCTCGATGATGAGCGTGCAATCGTCGCTCGTCATCTATCCGATTTTCGCCTACGGCTCGGAAGAGCAGAAGCGGAAGTTCCTTCCGAAGCTTATCAGCGGCGAGTGGATCGGCTGCTTCGGGCTGACCGAGCCGGACGCCGGCTCCGATCCGGCGGGCATGAAGACCCGGGCGATCAAGACCGAAGGCGGCTACCGTCTCGTCGGCTCCAAGATGTGGATCTCCAATGCGCCGCTCGCCGATGTCTTCGTCGTCTGGGCGAAGTCGGAAGCGCATGACAATGCCATCCGGGGCTTCGTACTGGAAAAAGGCGCGAAAGGCCTTTCCGCACCGAAGATCGCAGGCAAGCTCTCGCTGCGCGCCTCGATCACCGGCGAAATCGTCCTCGACAATGTCGAGGTCGCAGACGACGCGCTGCTGCCGAATGTCGAGGGGCTGAAGGGACCATTCGGCTGCCTCAACCGTGCTCGCTACGGAATTTCCTGGGGCGCGCTCGGCGCGGCCGAATTCTGCTGGCATGCGGCCCGTCAGTACGGGCTCGACCGCAAGCAGTTCAACCGACCGCTCGCCCAGACCCAACTTTTCCAGAAGAAGCTCGCCGACATGCAGACCGAGATCGCGCTCGGGCTGCAGGGCTCGCTCAGGGTCGGACGGCTGATGGACGAGGGCCGCATGGCCCCGGAGATGATCTCGATCGTCAAGCGCAACAATTGCGGCAAGGCACTCGATATTGCGCGCATGGCCCGCGACATGCATGGCGGCAACGGCATTTCCGAGGAATATCAGGTCATGCGCCACATGATGAACCTAGAGACCGTCAACACCTATGAGGGCACGCACGACGTGCATGCGCTGATCCTCGGCCGCGCCCAGACCGGGCTGCAGGCCTTCTTCTGAGCGGCGCCGCCATGGAAGCGCCGCTCAAGGGCATCCGCGTGCTCGAACTTGCCCGCATACTGGCGGGCCCCTGGATCGGGCAGACCCTTGCCGATCTCGGCGCCGACGTCATCAAGGTCGAGAGCCCGGCCGGAGACGACACCCGGACCTGGGGACCTCCCTTCGTGAAAGGCGAAGGCGACGAAAGGCTGGATGCCGCCTATTTTCACGCGTGCAACCGCGGCAAGAGGTCTGTCGTTCTCGACTTTACGACCGCAGAGGGGCAGGAGGCGGTGCGCCGGCTTGCCGCGCAATCCGACGTCTTGCTCGAGAACTTCAAGGTCGGCGGCCTCGCCAAATACGGTCTCGATTATGAAAGCCTCAGGAAAATCAATCCGCGGCTCATCTATTGCTCGGTCACCGGCTTCGGGCAGGACGGGCCCTATGCTCACCGCGCCGGCTACGACTACATCGTCCAGGGCATGAGCGGCATCATGGACCTGACGGGCGAGCCGGATCGTGAACCGCAAAAGATCGGCGTTGCCTTCGCTGATATTTTCACCGGGCTCTATGGTGTTATCGCGGTGCAGGCGGCCCTGGCACAGCGGGAACGCACGGACGAGGGCCAGCAGATCGACATGGCGTTGCTCGACTGCATGACGGGCGTGCTCGCCAATCAGGCGCTGAACTTTCTCGTTTCCGGCAAGGCACCGCGGCGGCTCGGCAATGCCCATCCGAATATCGCACCCTATCAGGTGTTTCCGACCGCCGACGGGCATCTGATCGTCGCAGTCGGCAACGACCGCCAATTCGTGAAATTCTGCGAACTCCTCGGCCGGCCGGATCTCGCCTCGGATGCCCGCTACCATACGAATGCAGACCGCGTGCAGCACCGCGAGAGCCTGACACCGGAGCTCGCGGCGGAAACAGCGAAGTTCGAGCGGGATACGTTGCTCGCCCGGCTCGAAGCCGCAGGCGTCCCCGGTGGCCCGATCAACTCCGTCGCCGACGTTTTCGCCGATCCGCAGGTCGTCCACCGGCAGATGCGGGTGGAGACACCCCATACCGGCGCGGCGGCAGGAACGTCGCCGGGCGTCCGCACGCCGATCCGCTTCTCCGGTGCAACGCTTTCGCTCGAGCGCGGCGTGCCCCGGCTCGGGGAACATACGGATGAGGTGCTGGCTGAGATCGGAATGGTCTTGCCGAAAGACCGGTAAGTCAGGCCGGCCTCAATCTCCTTCGCCCCGCCTGCGGGACGAAGGAGCCTTTCTCTTGAGCCCTAAACCTTCAAGGCTCGATCGAACACGCGGGAAAGCCGCTCTGCAAAGGCGCGGGGGTTTTCGGGCTTGTCGCCGTCGAGAACGCGGGCCTGGTCGAGGAGAAGTTTGACCGCGTCCTCCCGGAAGCCCTTGTCCTCCGCGGAGCAGGCGGCAAGCGCGGCGATCAGGTTATGGCCGGGATTGATCTCGAGGACTGGCTTGGGAGCGCCCTCCATACGTCCGGCGCCTTGGAGCATTTTCTGGAGCTGAAGGTCAGGCCCCTGTTCGGGCGCAACAAGGCAGACGGCGCTTTCCGTGAGGCGGTCGGAGGTCCGGACGTCCGAAACCACGTCGCCGAGCGTCTCCCTCGCGAAGGCCACGAAGTCGGTGACGGCGGCGCCCGCTTCCGTCGAAGCGGCGGCCGCATCGTCCTTTTTGGCGATGGCGGCGAGATCGGCCGCACCCTGGGTGATCGACTTGAACGGCTTTCCTTCGAAATCGGGAGCGGTCGTCACCCAGAAGCTGTCGACCGGGCATGTCAGGAGCAGCACCTCGATGCCGCGGGCGCGAAAACCTTCGAGCTGGGGCGACGCCTTCAGCTGGGCGAGGTTGTCGCCGGTCAGGTAGTAGATGGCCGACTGGCCGTCCTTCATCTCCTTGACGTAGTCGCTCAAACCGCGCGGCTTGTCGTCATCCGCGGTCGTGCGGAAGCGCGACAGCGCCAGGAGCTGGCCCCGCCGCTCGAAATCCTCGTAAATGCCCTCCTTGATCACGCTGCCGAAGTTTTCCCAGATCTTGGCGAAGGCCTCGGGATCGCTTTCCGCAAGCTTTTCGATGCTGGTCAGCACGCGGTTCGTCAGCCCCTTGCGGATATTTGCGAGAAGAGGACTTTCCTGAATCATTTCCCGCGAGACGTTGAGCGGCAGGTCCGCCGTGTCGACGAGGCCGCGCACGAAGCGCAGGTACCGCGGCAGCAGTTCCGCCTCGTCGGTGATGAAGACGCGCTTGACGTAGAGCTTCATCCGGCCCTTGCGATCGGGGTCGAAAAGATCGAACGGCTTCGAGCCGGGCACGAAGGCAAGCGCGGTATATTCGTGGCGCCCCTCGGCGCGGAAATGAACCGTCAGCGCCGGATCGTCGTACTGCCCGGCAACGCCGCGGTAGAAATCGGTATAATCGTCCTTGCTGATCTCGCTTTTCTGCTTCGTCCAGAGCGCCGTGCCGTCTGCTACCTGTGCCGGTTCTGCACCGGGCTTCTCGACGATCGAGATCGGAACCGGCACGTGACCGGACTGCTCCTTGATGATGCGCTCGACCGTCCAGCGCGAGGTGTAGGTCTTGGCGTCGTCCATCAGATGCAGCGTGATGCGCGTACCGCGCGACGGCGCGTCCGCGAGATTGACCGCCGAAACCGTGTAGCTGCCCTTGCCGTCGGATGCCCAGTGCCAGGCCTTGTCGGTGCCGGCGCGGCGGGAAACGACATCGACGTTGTCGGCGACCATGAAGGCCGAATAGAAGCCGACACCGAACTGGCCGATGAGCTGGGCGCCGTCCTTGTTCTGCGCTGCTTCAACCCGCTCCATGAAGGCACGCGTGCCGGAGCGTGCAATCGTGCCCAGCGATTCGACAAGCTCGTCGCGGCCCATGCCGATGCCGTTGTCCTCGATGACCAGGCGGGCATTCTCCTCGTCGAGCGTCAGAGTGATGCGCGAGGCGGGATCGCTGCCGAGGAGCTCGGGGGCGACGATCGCTTCGTAGCGTAGCTTTTCGCAGGCGTCGGCCGCATTCGAAATCAGCTCGCGGAGAAAGACGTTCTTATCGGAATAGACGGAGTGCACCATCAGGTGCAGCAGCTTCGCCACGTCGGCTTCGAAGACATGTTTCTCTACGGACGTTTCGACTTCACTCATTGCGTTTTCGGACCTCGTTGACGTTTGCTCCCAATTGGCAAGCCGCGGCCTGAATTTCAAGGGTCGTCTTGCGGCAGCCCCGCTTCGGTGCGAAGCTCCTGTCAGATGGAAGCGCTGCTCGTCATCAATGCCGGCTCGTCCAGCCTGAAGTTCCAGATATTCGGGATCGCCACGGCGGGGCTCGAGCGGCAGGTTCGTGCGAAACTGGACGGCATCGGAACCCGGTCGCGCCTGAAGGCGACGGCAGCCGACGGCACCGAGCTCATCGATCGGAGCTTGGATACGACCGATGTTCGCGACCTTCCCGCGGCCCTGTCGGTCGCACGCGACTGGCTGGCGACGCTTCGCGGTTTCGACCTCCGGGCGATCGGCCATAGGGTGGTGCATGGCGGTCCGGATTACGTCCGGCCGGTGCTGATCGACACGACGGTGCTCGACCGTCTGTCAAGCTATCAGGACCTCGCACCGCTGCACCAGCCCAACAATCTCGCGCCGATCCGGCTCGCTATGGAAATCAAACCCGACGTGCCGCAGGTCGCCTGTTTCGACACGGCCTTCCATCGAGGGCGCGCCGAGCATACCGATTGCTATGCCCTGCCGCGCGCCTTCTATGAGCAGGGTGTGCGGCGCTATGGCTTTCATGGGATCTCCTATGAATATATCGCCGGTCGACTGCGCGAGGTGGCGCCGGAGGTCGCCCGCGGCCGGGTGATCGTCGCCCATCTCGGCAGCGGCGCGTCGATGTGCGCGCTGGACGACGGACGCAGCGTCGAGACGACGATGGGTTTTACCGCACTTGACGGGCTGCCGATGGGCACGCGGCCGGGCCAATTGGATCCCGGCGTCGTTCTCCACCTGCTCCGGGACATGAGTGCACAAGCTGTGTCGGACCTGCTCTACCATCGGTCCGGCCTGAAAGGTCTCTCCGGCATATCGAACGACATGCGCGAGCTTCTGGCGAGCGAGGACCCGCGCGCTTCCTTCGCGATAGACCATTTCGTGCACCGCTGCACGCTCAACGCCGGCATGCTGGCCGCAGCCTTGGGAGGCCTCGACGCTTTTGTGTTTACCGCCGGTGTCGGCGAAAACGCGGCGCCGATCCGGGCCCGTATTTCCGAAGGCCTGGCCTGGCTCGGCGCGCAGCTCGATCCGGCCGCAAACGATGCAGATGCCTCGGTCATCTCGAAGGCAGGAAGCCGCGTCGCGCTCCACGTCATGCCCACCGACGAGGAGCTGATGATCGCCCGCCATACGCTTGCGCTCATCCGTGCTCCTTGAAGAGCCGGCCCGAAATCTTGTCGTTCCGACAGCTCCCCTCCCAATACGGAACGCTTCTACATGTGGCATGCTTCGGCTGAAGCGTGACCCGTGCCGCAAATCGTCTCCCCCCTTGTGGGGGGAGATGGCCGGCAGGCCAGAGGGGGCGTCTCGGGGGGCGTCGCGGCGGTCGGCAGGCACCCCGGTCAGATGTTGCCCATGCAGAGATATTTCATCTCGAGATAGTCCTCGAGTCCGTGGCGGGAGCCTTCCCGGCCGATGCCGGATTGCTTGATGCCGCCGAAGGGAGCGGCCTCAGAAGACATGCGGCCCGTATTGATGCCGACCATGCCGTACTCCAGAGCCTCGGCGACATGCCAGACCCGCTTGAGGTTCTCGGCGTAGAAATAGGCCGCGAGACCGTAGATCGTATCGTTCGCCTCGGCCACCACCTGTTCGGCGGTCTCGAAGCGGATGATCGGGGCGATCGGCCCGAATGTCTCTTCCTGGGCGATGCGCATGTCGTGCGAGATGCCGGTAAGCACCGTCGGTTCGAAGAAGGTGCCGGTCGTTCCGATCCGGCTGCCGCCCGAGCGCACTTGCGCTCCCTTGGCTACCGCGTCGGCCACATGCGCTTCGATCTTGTCGATCGCGTGGACGTCGATCATCGGACCGATGGCGACGTCGGGAGCAAAACCGTCACCGACCGTGAGTTCGCGCACGCGCGTGACGAACTTGTCGGCAAACGCGTCATGCACCGCGGATTGCACATAGATGCGGTTCGCCGAAACGCAGGTCTGGCCGGCATTGCGGAATTTCGCCTGGAGCGCGCCGTCCACCGCCTCGTCGATATCGGCGTCGTCGAAGACGATGAACGGGGCGTTGCCGCCGAGCTCGAGGCTTACCTTCTTGATCTGGTCGGAGCATTGCCGCATCAGGAGCCTTCCGACCTCCGTCGATCCGGTGAAGCTGATCTTGCGAACCTTGGGATTGCTGCAGAGTTCGCGCCCGATCGGGGCGCCTTCGGAGGCGTAAAGAAGATTGAGCACGCCTTCGGGAAAGCCCGCCTTCTCGGCAAGCGCGAACATCGCGCCGGCCACCAGCGGCGTCTGTTCGGCGGGCTTCAGGACGATCGTGCAGCCGGCGGCAAGCGCCGGGGAAATCTTGCGCGCGACCATCGAAGCCGGGAAATTCCAGGGCGTGATCGTGCCGACCACGCCGACCGGCTGCTTGATCACGAGCATACGCCGATCGTTGGCGGGTGCCGGGAAGGTCTCGCCGTAGACGCGCTTGGCTTCCTCCGCGTACCATTCGACATAGGATGCGGCGTGCAGGACTTCGCCCTTTGCCTCGCCGACGGGCTTGCCCATTTCGGCAGTCAGGATAGAGGCGAGGTCGTCGGCATGCTCGACGAGCAGGTCGTGCCAGCGGCGCAGGATGATGCTGCGATCCTTGGCCGGCTTGCCGGCCCACAGAGGCTGGGCGAGGGCGGCCGCGTCGATAGCCGCGCGTGCGTGATCGATTCCCATGTCCGGAAGCGTCGCGAGCAGTTCGCCGGTCGATGGGTTGGAAACATCGAAGGTGGGGCCGGCCGGCTGTCCGAAAGACCGCGTGACTTCGCCGAGGGAGGCGAAGACCTTCGGTCGCCGGATGTGTCTGGTGAGTGCGGGCGTCAGGGCCATGGGGCGTCCTCCCGCGATGCCTGCGGCGACCGCAGGCTTCGCTTCTATTCTTTGTGAGGGCGCAAATCGTGCGCCCCGGCATGGGCGACCGCGATAGCGGCCGGTCCGGCAGCCGTCAACCGCGTGCTTCGAGGATCGATGCCTCTATAATGTCGAGGGCTTCTGCGAAGACCTCGTCCTGGATCGTTATCGGCGCCAGGAAGCGGATGACATTGCCATGGACGCCGCAGGTCAGCAGGATCAGCCCCTTTTCGAGGGCAAGGAGGCGGACCTTGTTTGCGAATTCGGCGCTCGGCAGGTTCGTCCTCACGTCGTTGAATTCGACGGCGTTCATGAAGCCGGGTCCGCGGATGTCGACGATTTCCGGTGCTTTCTCGCGGATGGCCGCAAGGCGCTGCTTCAGCCGGTTTCCGAGCTGGTTCGCCCGCTCGCAGAGGTTCTCCTCGGCAATCACGTCGAGGACCGCATGCGCGGCGGCGATGCCGAGCGGATTGCCGCCATAGGTGCCGCCGAGGCCGCCCGGCCCGGGCGCGTCCATGATCTCGGCACGGCCGGTGACGGCCGCAAGCGGGAAGCCGCCGGCGAGGCTCTTCGCCATCGTCGTCAGATCCGGCGCGACACCGTGATGTTCCATGGCGAAGAGCTTGCCGGTGCGGGCAAAGCCGGTCTGCACCTCGTCGGCGATCAGCAGGATGCCGTGCTGGTCGCAGATCTCGCGAAGGGCCTTCATGAAGGCGGTCGGGACCGGGTAGAAGCCGCCTTCTCCCTGAACCGGCTCGATGATGATCGCCGCGACACGGGCCGGATCGACATCGGCCGCGAAGAGCTTCTTCAGCGCCGAAAGCGACTGCTCGACAGTCACGCCGTGAAGCTCGATCGGGAAGGGGGCGTGAAAGACGTCTGCCGGCATCGCGCCGAAACCGACCTTGTACGGAACGACCTTGCCCGTCAGCGCCATGCCCATGAAGGTGCGGCCGTGGAAACCGCCCCCGAAGGCGACAACCGCCTGGCGGCCCGTCGCGGCGCGCGCGATCTTGACGGCGTTCTCGACGGCTTCCGCGCCGGTCGTGACGAAGATGGTCTTCTTCGCGAACTCGCCTGGCACGATCGCGTTCAGGCGCTCCGCCAGATGTACGTAGTTTTCATAGGGCACCACCTGGTGGCAGGTGTGGGTGAAGCGATCGAGCTGCGCCTTGACCGCAGCGATCACCTTCGGGTGGCGGTGGCCGGTATTGACCACCGCGATGCCGGCGGCAAAGTCGATGTAGCGGTTGCCTTCCTTGTCGAAGATCTCGGCGTTTTCCGCGCGCTCGGCATAGACCTGCGTGGTCATTCCGACACCGCGGGAGATGGCTGCATTCTTGCGATCTGTGAGGCTCGTCATCGTTGTCGTCCTGGTCGAGAGGGAATATATTGCATTTTTTCTGCAACTTTTCTCAGGAAGAGGTACATTTTTCAGGATGGATTGCAAATCAAATTTGCTGATCGAGACAACACCCGGATTGATGGGCGCTTCTTGTGCAGCCGCCGCGCTCGCGGCTAGATAGCCGCCAGCGATCGGCGGCACGGATCCGGCACGGTGATGAGGATATGAATTGATGGGCGGTATTGGCACCATTCGCTACAAGGTTGCCGAGGCGGCAAGGCTAGCGGGCGTGTCCGCCTCGACGCTCAGGCTTTGGGAAACGCAAGGTCTCGTCGTGCCGGAGCGTTCGGTGACGGGGCATAGACAATATACCGATGCCGATCTCGCCCGGCTGAAGCGCATTTCCTGGTTCCGCTCCGAACGCGGCCTCAACCCCGCAGCGATCAGGGAGGCTCTGGAGGCTGAAAGCGCCTTCACCGAAGACGAAAATGGCTCCGCCACGCCGACCGACGACAATGGCGACCTGCAGGTCGGGCGGAAGCTGCGCAGTCTGAGACATGCCGCAGGCAAGACGCTGGAGCAGGTGGCCGGCGACATCGGCATTGCCGCATCCGTGCTCTCGACCCTGGAGCGGACGTCGCAGGGCGTCTCCGTCGCCGTTCTGCACAACCTTGCCGAATATTTCGGAACCACAGTATCGAGCCTCTCCGGCGAAGGGGAGACAAGAGCGCGTGCGCTCGTGCGGGCCGGCGAATGGCGCAACTGGCCGCGCACGACACCGGGGGTGACGGTGCAATTGCTTGCCGAAGGCAAGAACCAGATGGATTGCCATCGCTTCGTTCTGGCGCCAGGCGCCTCGAGCGAGGGCGCCTACCGGCATGAGGGGGAGGAATTCGTCTACGTCCTCTCCGGACATGTGGAGTTCGTGCTGGATTCGGATCAGTTCTACGATCTCCACCCGGGCGACTCCCTTTATTTCGAGAGCCGCCGCCGCCATGCCTGGTCGAACAGGCACGACGGCGAAACGGTGTTGTTGTGGATCAACACGCCGCCGACGTTTTGAAAACATCGGCACTTACAGCGTGAAAATAATTCAGATGTTTATGTGCTGACAGATGTATTCCGACGTAATGAGTCGGGCCGCTGCCAACCAACGCCTACTCGATCGTGCCGACGCTGAATATTGCGCCCAAGACACACTCCCGGCGTCTTGGGAATCGGCCGGCTATGTTGATGAAGGGCGGAACAAAGTTTGGCCCGATTCCCCCGTTCAGCCTCGAACAGTTCTTTAGCCTGCCCGACTGCTTGCTTCCATCGCCAAGCGCTCAACGAACCTGATTGCAGACGATGCACCTGTTCGCGAATCGACGGAAGAAAGCTCGAACGGAGAGGGAGTGTTGATGCAGATGGTGCGCGACCAGCAGCTGGACGGCCTGAGAGCCGTAGCTGTCACAATGGTGCTCTATGCGCATTTCTTCGCAGCCGATGGATCCCATTGGGGCCATCTCGGCGTTCGGCTGTTTTTCGTATTGAGCGGCTTCCTGATAACGCGCCTGCTGCTCGATGCGCGCGACGCTGCCCGTTTCGAGCCGGCGACGGCACTCAAATCCTTCTACGCGCGCCGCGCACTTCGCATCTTCCCCCCTTACTTCGCCGTCCTCGCCGCCGTCTTTTTCCTTGATCTGGAACGATCGAAGGAGGTCATGGCGTGGCACGCCCTCTATCTGTCCAATTTCTGGTACGCGCTGCAGAACGAATGGACGCCGTGGGTTCTCTGTCATACGTGGAGTCTGAGCATCGAGGAGCAGTTCTACCTCGTATGGCCATTGATCGTGCTGCTCGTGCCGCGCCGGTCGGTTGCCGGGGTTTGCATCGGCGTTATCGTTTGCTCGCTCGCCTACCGCTTTTACTGGCCGCTCACCGGTACTCCATCACTCGCGCGGGATCTTTTGCCGCCGGCGTCGATGGATGCGCTGGCCGTGGGCGCGCTGCTCGCCGCCCGCCCATCCTGGCGAGTCGGTTGGCCGGCATGGGCAAAACTGAGCTGGATGCCGCTTTCGCTCGCTTCGCTCGTCCTCGTGTGGTCGAAGCCTGTTGCCATGTCACCGGTCGTCGCGTGGTTCGCCTGGATTGGCCTGGAGGTCCTCCCGCTCCTGCCGCTCGCCATGCTGGTCGGCGGCTGTTCGAAGGGGATCGGCGGGCTTGCCGGTCGGCTCGTCGCGCTTTCGCCTTTGGCGGCGCTCGGCCGGATCAGCTATGGCGTCTATCTTTTCCACGCGGTCGTGCTGGCCCTGGTCGTTCAAGCGCAGCCTTTCATCCCGGTCAATGTCTCGGATCAGGGGGCAGGGCGGTTCGTCGTTGCGGGCTCCCTGACCCTGATGCTCGCCTCGGTTTCCTGGCTGTTCTTCGAAAAGCCGCTCAACGGGCTGAAGCGGCACTTTCCCTATATTCGTTCCGACGGCGGAGCCGGGGCGGCAGTCGCTATCCCTGGCGCCGGTCGTGACGAAGCCCTGCAGCCCCAGAACCTCCGATAAGCTCACGAGCCGAACCATGCCGACGCCCCTCGTCTCCATCGTCCTGCCTGTCTACAATGCGGAGCCGTACATCGCCGCAGCTATCGAGAGCGTGTTGCGCCAGGACTACGAGCGTCTGGAGGTAATCGCGATCGACGACGGGTCGACGGATCGGTCGCGGGACATTCTCGAACGCTATCGCAAGAGCGATTCTCGCGTTTCCATCATTTCCCGCGAGAACCGCGGCCTCATAGCGACACTGAATGAAGGCCTCGCGCTTGCAAAGGGCGAGCTTGTCGCGCGAATGGATGCCGACGACATCGCCTATCCGTCGCGCCTGTCGCGTCAGGTCGCATTGTTTTCCGCAGAGCCCCGGCTCGCCCTTTCCGGCACGGGCATCGACATGCTGATTGGCAATCGGATCATCCGCGGCAAGCCCAATCCCATATACCGCCCGGGAAGCCTGCGAATCCTGTCGATGTTCTTCACCATCTTCATGCACTCGACCGTCGTCTATAACCGTAACGTCATCCCGGAAGAGATGCTCCGCTACGACCCGAACTATGTGCATGCGGAAGATTTCGATCTCTTCAGGCGGATCGCGGATCGTTTCCCAGTCCACATGATCGACGAGGCGCTGGTCGCCTATCGCATCCATGAGGATAGCGTGACCAGCAAGCACAAGCGGCAGATGCGCCGAACCCATTTGACCATCGTCGCCGAGAACCTGGCGCGGGATGCCCTTCTCGGAGAATCCGCAGCCCTCGAAGCGATCGGCGCCGCGGTGACGAGCGAGACGGTGGCACGTCTTGCCGACTGGGTCCTGGCGCTAGAGGGTGAGATTTCGGCCCAGCCGGGCGAGGTTCGGCGTGCCTATGAGGACGGCGCCCTTTGCTTCTTCTACTTCCTCTACCAGCTCATCGCCGACGAGGAGCAGCCGCGACTGACCCATGAGTTCCTGACGCGGACCGGGAAATGGGGCCTGATCCGCCGCCGCGAGCGATACGGGCTGCTCGCGGCCGCTCGCGCACCCTGGTGCAGCCGGATTTCGCTCGCCGCGAGCAAGCGGGTGGATCGGCTCGCGCGCCACCTGCAGTCGGTGCCCGCCGCGAGCGTGCTTTCCGGGCATGGCTGGATCTGACATGGCCGTCGAACAGCCTGCAAAAGCGCAGAAACATCTAAGAGCAGCGGCCGCTCGGCACTCGGTGGCCGCTTCATTGTCCGAAGAGTCGGAGCCGTTGGTCAGCTTCATCGTCTGCACGCGCAACCGCGTCCGGGCGCTTGGCGCCTCGATCCGATCGATCGAGGCCGCATGCCATGCCCATGCGGCGAACAGGAGCGAACTCGTCGTCGTCGACAACGGCTCCACGGACGGCACCCCGGAAGAACTCGCACGCATGGCAGCAGCCTCGACAATGCCGATCACGCTCGCCACCGAGCCTCGCCCGGGTCTCGCCGCGGCACGCAATACAGGGATGGCGCGCGCGCGGGGCCGGATTCTCGTCTTCATCGACGACGACTGCGAGGTGGACAGGAACTATCTCGCCGACCTCCAACGGCACTACGCCAGTGGCGACGCGCGGGTCATCCGCGGAGGACGCGTGGAACTCGGCGATCCTGCCGACCTGCCGTTCACCATCAAGCGGTCGAAAGTCGCGGCACGTCTGACCCGCGATGTCCACCCCGGCGGCTTCGTGCTCGGCTGCAACATGACCATGCATCGCGACGTCGCGGCACGCATCGGTCCTTTCGACGAGCGCTTCGGCGCAGGCGCGCCGCTGAAGGCCGCGGAAGATACGGATTACCTGGTCCGGGCATTTCGGCTCGGCATTCCGGTCGAATACGTGCCGGATATGATCGTCCATCATCATCACGGCCGCCGTTTTCGTGCGGCGATCGAAGAACTGCATCGTAATTACAGCCTCGGCAATGGCGGGCTCTGTCTGAAGCACCTGCTCGGCGCGCCCTGGCTCCTCAAGCATTTCGGCTGGACCGTCAGGTCCGCATGCGGCGAAGTTTTCGGAGGCGCCCGCTTCGACCCAAAGCTGCAACTGTCACATTGGCCGATCGTTTCGATGAACATTGTCGGCGCCGCGCGCTTCGCGCGGATTGCCATGGCAAACGCGGCGCAACCGACCGAACGGCGCCAGCCCGAACAAGCAGCACCGAAGCTCAGGTGAGGATCGCATATGCGTAGATTCCTATTGCCGGGACTGGAGGTCCTGCGCGGCGCGCTGGGGCGGCAAATGCGCCTGCTGCCGGTCGTCGTCATTCTCGGCCTTGCCAGCGCCGCGCTCGAAGGCGCCGGCATCGGCCTCATCATTCCGATGCTGGGCATCATCGCAGGAGATGGACAAGCCAACGGCTTGAGCGGCATTTCCGCTTACTTTCAGGCGGTAGGAGCGGGCTTGGGAGACGGCGAACGCCTGCTGGTCATTGCGGCCGCCGTGCTCGCGCTGATCGTGCTCAAGAATATCCTCGCCTTCGCTAACACGCTGCTCACGACCTTCATCTACGGCAAGGCCAGCCACGCCATCCGCAGCGCGCTTTCGGATCAGCTCCTGCGGATTGGATATCCGTTCTTCATGCAGCAAAGTCCCGGCCGGCTGCTCAACATCATCTCCAACGAGTCATGGCGCGCGTCCGACGCGATCCAGACGGTCCTTTCGTCTATCGTGCACGGCTCGGCGGCGGTCATCCTGCTCGCCTTTCTCTTGCTCATGTCCTGGCAGATGACGCTGTTCGTGGCGCTCGGCCTCGTCCTTGTCCAGCTTGCCCATGCAGCGCTCTCCGCGACGCTCAAGGGCCCAAGCCGCCATGTGACCTCCTTCAACAGCGAGCTTGCCGCCAGAATGCTGCATCTCGTTCATGCCGGAAGGCTGATCCGCGTGTTCGGCCAGGAAACACGCGAGAAGGATGCATTCGATTCCGCGTCCGACGCCGTTCGCCGTGCCGGCTTTGCGCTCCAGTCACGACAGGGGGCGCTGCCGCCGCTGACCGAGGTGCTCCACTCGGCGTTGTTTCTGGCCGTGGTGGTAAGCGCCTGGTCCGTCGGCGTCAGCTTTCCGGTGATCGTCGCCTTCGTCGTGCTGCTATATCGACTGCAGCCGCATATGCGCGCCCTGCAGATGTCCTGGAGCCAGATTCAGGGCTGGAGCGGATCGCTCGAAGAGGTGCGTTGGCTTCTCGACTCCTCCGACAAGCCGAAGCCTCCTCAGGGCAATGCCCCGGTCGACGGCCTGCACGAGGGCATGAAATTCGACCGGGTGACCTTCAGGTATCCCGGTTCCGAGGTGCGTCCCCCGGTGCTGCATTCCGCAAGCTTCGAAATCCGCAGCGGCCGTTCCACCGCAATCATCGGCCGTTCCGGCGCCGGAAAGACGACGATCGTCAATCTCCTCTGCCGTTTCGTCGAGCCGGATGAAGGACGCATCCTCGTCGATGGCGTGCCGCTCGACGAGCTCGATCCCGTTCAGTGGCGGCGCCAGATCGCGGTCGCCAGCCAGGACCTCGAACTGGTGGACGGCACCATCCTGGAAAACATCACCTACGGTCAAAGCGCCACACCTGCAGAAGCGGAACGCGCCGCGAAGCTTGCCGAAGCGCACGGCTTCATCGAGCTGCTGCCGCAGGGCTATGAGACGCTCGTCGGCTACAGGGGTGCAAGCCTCTCGGCAGGCCAACGCCAGCGCATCGCGCTTGCCAGAGCGCTGGTGCGCGATCCGGCGATCCTGATCCTCGACGAGGCGACGAATGCGGTGGACGGCCTGTCGGAGGCGGCGATCGTCGAGACGTTGAGATCGAGGGCCGGCAGGCGCACGACGATCGTGATCAGCCATCACCGGAGCACGATCTCGTTCTGCGACGACGTCGTGGTCCTCGGCTCCGGGCGCGTCAAGGGCCAGGCCGCGCTGGCGGACGTCGCGTCGCTCAGCATGGACCAGCTCTACGAGCATGAGACCGGCACGGGGGGCGGAGGGTAGAGGTTTGCGGTGTGCGCGCAGACTGCCGGATGCAGGGCGCGCGAGGACCCCGGCTGCTTGTCCATCGACCCTGGTTGCGGGCGCTGAGGCGCGGCCCCTCTACCCGCTGCCGCGACCTCCCCGTTTGGACGGGGAGAAGGGGCCGGCAGGCGGAGGGGGGCTCTGATCTGAAAATTATGCGGCGGCGTAGCGCTTGGCCATCTCCGGCAACCGCAGCACCCGGATCTTCGATGCCTGGCCGGCGGCGTGGAAGGCCTCGAAGCGCTCCTTGCAGACCTCGGTCATGTGGGCAATTGCCGGCTTCAGATAGTTGCGCGGATCGAAATTATCCGGATGTTCGATATGGTGCTTGCGGATCTCGCCGGTAAAGGCGAGGCGGAGGTCCGTGTCGATATTGACCTTGCGCACACCGAGCGGAATGGCCTTCTGAATCTCGGACACCGGAACGCCCCAGGTCTTCTTCATCTTGCCGCCATAGGCGTTGAAGAGTTCCTGGAGATCGGCGGGGACGCTCGAGGAACCGTGCATGACGAGGTGGGTGTTCGGCAGACGCTTGTTGATCTTGGCGATAGTCTCGATCGAGAGGATCTCGCCGTCGGGTTCGCGGGTGAACTTGTAGGCGCCGTGGCTGGTGCCGATGGCGACCGCAAGAGCGTCGACGCCGGTCTTCGAAACGAAGTCGAGGGCCTGCTCGGGGTCGGTCAGCAGTTCCTCGCGTGAGAGCTTGCCTTCAAATCCATGGCCGTCCTCCTTGTCGCCGGCACCCGTTTCCAGATTGCCGAGGCAGCCGAGTTCCCCTTCGACGGAAACGCCGGCAGCATGGGCGATCTTCACGACTTCCGCGGTGACGGCGACATTATATTCGTAGCTCGCGACGGTCTTGCCGTCCTTCTCCAGCGAGCCGTCCATCATCACGGAGGTGAAGCCGTTGGTAATCGCCGAGATGCAGGTCGACGGCTGGTCGCCATGGTCGAGGTGGAGGCAGACGGGGATATGCGGATATTCTTCCGCAGCGCCGAGGATCAGATGGCGCAGAAACGCATCGCCGGCATAGGCCCGCGCGCCGCGGCTTGCCTGCAGGATGACAGGAGAGTCGGTCGCATCCGCGGCCCTCATGACGGCCTGGATATATTCGAGATTGTTCACATTGAAGGCCGGCAGTGCGTAATTGTTCTCTGCCGCGTGGTCGAGCAGTTGCCGCAATGTGATCAATGCCATTCTTAACTCCCTGATGCTCCGCGCCACTCCAGGCGCCAGTTCAAGCGCACAATAATTCATGCGGGGCGTTTGGCAACCGGGCCGGCGGTCGTGCCGGTCGCTTGATGGACGTGCGTCAGACCAAATTGCTGTGGATGAGAAATCCCCCTGCCAGAAATCGCTACTTTCGCCCTCTGGTGGTGTTGCCAATCTCAGTTGTGCCCGCAGAGCAGCCGCGGGTTTTCGCGGCCGGCGGCAGGTTCGGTCCGGATCGTGGCGGCGTTCGGCGTCCGCGTGAGGGGGAGCCGATGTGCAAAAAGATTGCAGCGATTGGGACAATTTTTTATGCATATTACGTAAAGTGCCGCTACAATTCATGAAGGTTGCATGACTGCTCTTTCGGAGCATTCTTCCGTAACGAAGCGCAACATGCCGAAGCGATCTACAACGTTGCAGGTGGATCTCCGCGCGCCGGGGCCGGCCGGCAGACCTGCGTCGTGAAAGGGAGGAAATTCGTCGCAAACGCCTATACAACCTGAGCGATTATCGGCGTTCGCGTTTTAAAGAGAAGGCTGCAATTTTCCGGGCAGATCGCTTGCGTTCGCTGAAAATTTGCACTTCTCTCCTGCGATCAATGAACCCAAAACGAGGGGAAGGAGAAGAAAAATGGCTTCACTGAAACTCAATCTCAGGGCCGCTGCGCTCATAGGCTCGCTGCTCATCGGGGCAAGCCCCGCGCTCGCCGAGGCGGTACTTCACCGCGGCAATGCCGGCGAACCGCAGACGCTCGACCAGGCCCACACCTCCATCAACATCGAGGAGTTCATCCTCAAGGACCTCTATGAAGGCCTGACGATCTACGATGCCGCGGGCAAGATCGTTCCGGGCGCCGCCGAAACCTGGGAGCTTTCGGACGACGGTACCGTCTACACGTTCAAACTGCGTGCCGATGCCAAGTGGTCGGACGGATCGCCGGTGACGGCAGAGGATTTCGCCTTCTCCTTCCGCCGCGTGGAGGATCCGAAGACCGCGGCCGAATACGCCAACATCCTCTTCCCGATCAAGAACGCCGAAAAGGTCAACAAGGGCGAAGTGCCGGTCGACCAGCTCGGCGTAAAGGCCGTCGACGAAAAGACCCTGGAGGTTACCCTCGAACGGCCGACGCCCTTCTTCCTGGAACTGCTCGCACACCAGACGGCGCTTCCGGTCAGCAAGGCGAGCGTCGAAAAGAACGGCGCGGACTTCGTCAAACCGGGTGTGATGGTTTCGAATGGCGCATTCAAGCTGACGGCGCATGTGCCGAACGACAGCCTGACGGTGGAGAAGAACACCAATTATTGGGATGCCGCCAATGTCAAGCTCGACAAGGTGATCTTCTATCCGATCGACGATCAGGCGGCCTCTGTCCGTCGTTTCGAAGCGAAGGAAATGGATCTCGCCTACAACTTCTCCGCCGACCAGATCGAGCGCCTGCGCACGTCCTATGGAGAGCAGGTGCACGTTTCCCCGACGCTTGCCACCTACTACTACGCTTTCGACACCCGCCAGGAGCCCTATAGCGATGTCCGCGTCCGCCGGGCACTTTCGATGGCGGTCGACCGCGACTTCCTTGCCAAGGAAATCTACAGCGGTTCGCAGCTGCCGTCCTATTCGATGGTCCCGCCGGGCATCGAGAGCTACGGCGATCCCACCAAGGCCGACTTTGCCGACATGTCGCAACTCGACCGCGAGGACAAGGCGATCGAGTTGATGAAGGAAGCCGGTTACGGCGAGGGCGGCAAGCCGCTCAACATCGAAATCCGCTACAACACCAATCCCAACCATGAGCGTGTCGCTACGGCGGTCGCCGACATGTGGAAGAACACCTTCGGCGCCAAGGTCTCGCTGGTGAATCTCGACGTGTCGTCGCACTATGCCTACCTGCAGGAGGGCGGCAAGTTCAACGTCGCGCGTGCCGGCTGGGTCGCCGATTACGCCGATGCCGAAAACTTCCTGGCACTGAGCCTCAGCACCAACAAGACCTTCAACTACGGCCATTTCGAAAACGCCGAATTCGATGCGCTGATGAAGAAGTCCTATGAGGAACAGGATCCGGCGGCACGATCGAAGATCATGCACGAGGCTGAAACTCTGCTGATGAAGGAGCAGCCGATAGCGCCGTTCCTGACCCAGGCGGACCTCTGGCTCGTTTCGGAGCGGGTCAAGGGCTGGCAGGACAATGCGCCGAATGCGCACCTGAGCAAGTTCCTGAGCATCGCCGAATAACGAACTGAGGCGACGCGCGGGCACCCGCGCGTCGCCTCCGGAGCAAAGTCAATGATCTCCTTCATCCTTCGCCGGCTGGCGAGTGCGGTGCCGACGCTGTTCATCGTCGTCACCATATCCTTCTTTCTGATGCGTTTTGCCCCCGGTGGGCCCTTCAACCTCGAGCGTCCTCTCCCGCCCTCCACGATGGAGAACCTGATGAGGACCTATCACCTCGATCAGCCGCTCTGGCGCCAATACGCCACCTATCTCGGCAATGCCATCACGGGCGACTTCGGTCCGAGCTACATTTACCACGACAACAATGTCGCGCAGCTGATCGGCAAGGGACTGCCCTATTCAATGGAGCTCGGCTTTTACGCGCTGTTGCTCGCGGTCGTCGGCGGCGTCATAACGGGAACGATCGCCGCCTTGCGGCAGAACAGCTTCCTGGATTTCGCGGTCATGTCGGTTTCCACGATCGGGGTCACCGTCCCGAACTTCGTCGTCGGTCCCGTGCTGACGCTGATCTTTGCGATCGTGCTCGCGTGGCTGCCCGCCGGCGGCTGGGGCGACGGTTCTCTCCGCTTTCTCATCCTGCCGATGATCGCGCTTGCGCTTCCCCAGCTTGCGGTCTTTGCCAGGCTCACGCGCGGCTCGATGATCGAGGCCCTCAATACGGATCATATCCGCACCGCGAAAGCCTATGGCCTGCCGTCCCGCGCCGTGGTCGTGACGCACGCCATGCGCGGTGCCATGCTGCCGGTCGTCTCCTATCTTGCTCCTTGCGCCGCCGCCCTCCTTACGGGCTCGGCCGTGGTGGAAACGATCTTCACTATACCGGGCGTCGGGCGCTACTTCGTGCTCGGAGCGATCAACCGCGACTATACGCTGGTAATGGGCACCGTGATCCTCATCGCCATCTTCGTCATCCTCTTCAATCTTCTGGTCGATATTCTCTACGGCCTGCTCGATCCGAGGGTTCGCCATGACTGATATCGCTCAGATCCCGGCATCGATGCCCGACACCAGAGGCCGAAGCCTCTTTCAGCTCGCAACGCTCCGCTTCCGCCGCAACCGCCCGGCCATGGCCGGTTGCGTCATGCTGGTGCTCATCGCGCTCTTTTCCTTCGTCGGGCCGCTTTTTTCGCCTCACAGCTACGATCAGGTCTTTCCGTCCTATGTCACGATCGGCCCCAGCCTCGAGCCGCGTCCAGACACCTCGACACTTCAGGACGTGATGGAGGGCGTGGCGACGCGTGCACGCGTCACGCTCACGGAATTCAACGTCGAAGGCCAGACCTTCACCGCCACCGTGACTTCGGACGAGCCTATCGATCCTCGCGCCACGCGCTATTTCGACCGGGCGAACGAGTTCGAGAACACCGAGGTGGTCGCGACGGAGAACGATGGCCGTACCCTGAAGGTCGAGGGCGAGGTGGCTCGGGAATATTTCCCCTTCGGCACCGATTCCAATGGCCGCGACCTGCTTGTCCGGGTGATGCTGGGCGGCCAGATCTCCATCGCCGTCGGCCTGCTGGCGAGTCTCGTTTCGCTCGGCATCGGCGTCGTATACGGGGCGACATCGGGCTATATCGGCGGGCGCGTCGATAACGTCATGATGCGCCTGGTCGAGATCCTCTATTCGCTGCCCTTCGTTTTCCTGGTCGTGGTGCTCGTCGTCTTCTTCGGCCGGAGCTTCATCCTGATCTTCCTGGTGATCGGGGCTGTCGAATGGCTGGATATGGCCCGCATCGTGCGCGGCCAGACGCTGGCGCTCAAGCGGCGTGAGTTCGTCGGAGCGGCGCAGGCGCTGGGTCTGACCGACTGGCAGATCATCCGCCGGCACATCATCCCGAATACGATCGGTCCGGTCATCGTCTTCGTCACCGTCGTCGTGCCGAAGGTCATCCTGCTCGAGAGTTTCCTGTCGTTCCTCGGACTGGGCGTGCAGGCGCCTCTTACGAGCTGGGGTGCCCTGATCTCGGAAGGTGCGAACAACATACAGTCGGCGCCGTGGCTCTTGATCTTCCCCGCCATCTTCTTCGTCGTGACGCTGTTCTCGCTGAATTTCGTCGGCGACGGCCTGCGCGATGCGCTCGACCCGAAGGACCGCTGACATGACAGAGATGAAGGATTCCATTCTCGCTGTGCGCGGCCTGAAGGTCGACTTTTCCACCCCTGACGGCACCGTCGAAGCGGTCAAGGGCATCGATCTCGACGTCCGTTCCGGCGAGACGCTCGCAGTTGTCGGCGAATCCGGTTCGGGCAAGAGCCAGACCATGATGGGCATCATGGGTCTGCTCGCCAAGAACGGGACGGTGACGGGTTCGGCGCGCTATCGCGGCCAGGAACTCGTGGGCCTTGCACCGAAGGCACTGAACAAGGTGCGCGGCTCGAAGATCACCATGATCTTCCAGGAGCCGATGACTTCGCTCGACCCGCTTTACACGATCGGCCGCCAGATCGCCGAGCCGATCGTCCATCACCGGGGCGGCAGCTTCAAGGAGGCGCGCAGGCGCGTCCTCG
Organism: Sinorhizobium sp. P24N7; assembly: GCF_042436655.1. Lineage (NCBI taxonomy): Bacteria > Pseudomonadati > Pseudomonadota > Alphaproteobacteria > Hyphomicrobiales > Rhizobiaceae > Sinorhizobium > Sinorhizobium sp. P24N7. The sequence goes on from NZ_JBHMIW010000008.1 coordinate 310,281, forward strand.
AGCTCCTGGAGCTCGTCGGCATTCCCGAACCGGGGCGGCGCATCGACAGCTATCCGCACGAGCTTTCCGGCGGCCAGCGCCAGCGCGTCATGATCGCCATGGCGCTTGCCAACGAGCCGGACATCCTGATCGCCGACGAGCCGACGACCGCCCTGGACGTGACCATCCAGGCCCAGATCCTCGATCTGCTCAAATCGCTGCAAAGGCGCTTCGGCATGGCGATCGTTCTGATCACCCACGACCTCGGCATCGTCAAGTACTTCGCCGACCGGGTCGCGGTCATGCGCCGCGGCGAGGTCGTGGAGCAGGGGGTGACGGCCGATATCTTCGAGCGGCCGAAGGCGGACTATACCAGGATGCTGCTGGAGGCCGAACCGAGCGGGCGCAAGCCTCCGCCTTCCGACAATGCCCCGATCATCCTGGAGGGTCGCAATGTCGCGGTGGACTATACGATCCCTGGCGGCCTCTTCCGCGGAGCCTCGGCCGCTTTCCGTGCAGTCGACGGCGTCAATCTGAGGCTCAGGCAGGGCCAGACGATCGGGATCGTCGGCGAATCCGGCTCCGGGAAGTCGACGCTCGGCCGGGCACTGCTGAGGCTTCTGCCGAGCAGCGGCTACTACCGTTTCGGCTCGACCGACATTTCCGGCTTCGACCGCGGCGCGATGCGACCGCTGCGCCGCCAGCTGCAGCTCGTCTTTCAGGACCCTTACGGGTCGCTCTCGCCACGCCGGACCGTGGGCGAGATCATCACCGAAGGCCTCCATGTGCATGAGCCCGACCTGAGCCGTGCCGACCGCGACCGCAGGGCCATCGCAGCGCTGAAGGAAGTCGGCCTCGACCCCGCCTCGCGCAACCGCTATCCGCATGAATTCTCCGGCGGACAGCGCCAGCGCATCGCGATCGCCCGCGCGATCATCCTGAAGCCGAAGGTCGTCATTCTCGACGAGCCGACTTCGGCCCTCGACCGGTCGGTGCAGGGGCAGGTGATCGACCTCCTGCGCGATCTGCAGGAAAAGCACGGTCTCTCCTACATCTTCATCAGCCACGATCTTTCGGTGGTGAAGGCGATGTCCGACTATGTGATCGTGATGAAGAACGGCCGGATCGTCGAAGAGGGGGAAACGGACGCAATCTTCGATGCGCCGAGGGAGCCCTATACCAAGACGCTGATCGGAGCCGCGTTCAACGTGTGAGGTAGGCAACTCGTGCCGGATTGCCCTCATCCCGCCGCCGCGACCTTCTCCCCGCAGGCGGGGAGAAGGGACTATATGGGCCGACTTCGTCAACATGACCGCACATTTTCAGGGCATCCCCTCACCCCGCGTGCGGGGGAGCACTACCGCTCCTCCGATAACGCCTTCTTGTCGAGCCCGAACTTCTGCATCTTCTCGTAGAGCGTCTTGCGTGAAATGCCGAGCGACTCGTAGACGGGCTTCAACGCGCCGCCATGGGCCGCGAGAGCGCTGGCGATGACGCTCTTTTCGAAGGCGGCCACCTTGTCGGCCAGGCGCCGGCCGTTCGCCGATGCAAGCACTTCTTCGCGTTCGGCTTCGAGCCCGAGGACCAGACGCTCTGCGGCATTGCGCAACTCGCGCACGTTGCCGGGCCACTCGCGTGCGGCCATTTCCGAAGCGAGCGCGGGCGAGACGACGATGTCGTCCCGGCCGTAGCGAGCGGCGGATTCGCGGACGAGCTGCATGAAGAGCAGGGAGATATCGGAACGGCGCTGCGAAAGCGTCGGCACTCTCAAGGTTGCGACGTTCAACCGGTAAAGCAGGTCGGCACGAAAGCGGCCGCTTGCTACCTCGCGTTCCAGGTCGACCTTGCTGGTCGCGATGAAACGAACATCGAGCGGTACGGTCTCGTTCGAGCCGAGGCGCGTTATGACCCGCTCCTGCAGCACGCGAAGGAATTTCGCCTGGAGATCGAAAGGCATGGAGCCGATCTCGTCGAGCAGGATGGTGCCGCCGCGGCCATGCTCGAATTTGCCGTAGCGCGGCCTGAGCGCTCCGGGGAATGCGCCCGGTTCGTGCCCGAAGAGCTCGCTTTCGATCAGGTTTTCGGGAAGAGCGGCGCAATTGATGGCGATGAACGGGCCGCTCGCGCGGCTGCTCAAATCGTGGAGCGCGCGGGCGACGACTTCTTTTCCAACTCCCGTTTCGCCGATGATCAGCGTATCGGCGTCGGAGGCGCCGATCGCCCTGATGCGGTAGCGCAGGTCGACCATTGCCTGGCTTCGCCCGGGCAGCCGCTGTTCTATGTCGTCGCGTTTGCCCGCAACGGCCCGCAGGCGGCGGTTCTCGAGCACGAGACCACGCCAATCGAGCGCGCGGCGAATGGTGCCGGCAAGCATCTGGGCGGTGAAGGGCTTTTCGACGAAATCATAGGCGCCCTCGCGCATCGCCCGGACCGCCAGCTGCACATCGCCGTGTCCGGTCACCAGGATCACCGGCAGTTCGGCATCGATCTCGCGGATGCGCTGCAGAAAGGTCATTCCGTCCATTCCGGGCATGCGGATATCGCTGATGACGACGCCGTGGAAGCTGAAGGCGATGCGTTCGAGCGCATGCTCGGCGCTGGCAAACGTATCCACCCGGAAGCCGGCGAGTTCCAGCGCCTGAGCGCTGGAGCGACGCAGTTCCTCTTCATCGTCGACGAGCAGGATGCGGGTTTCGCTCATTCAGCTGCCTCCCGCCCGGTTTCTCCGGCAACGGCAAGCTCGATACGAAACACCGCGCCACCCTCCGGATGGTTCGACACGGTGAGGCTTCCTCCGAAATCCTTGATGATGTTGTAGGAAATGGACAGGCCGAGGCCGAGGCCTCTTCCCACGCCCTTGGTCGTGTAGAACGGATCGAAGATGCGTTCCGCAACTGCCGGAGCAACGCCCGCGCCGCGATCGCGCACCGTCAGCACGACCCTGCCGCCTTCGCGCCAGGCGCGCACGGAAAGCTTGCGATCGTCAAGTCCTTCGACGGCGTCGGCGGCGTTCGAGATCACGTTGACGAGCACCTGCTGCAAGCGGACCGAACCGGCGAGGACCGCCAGCTCATCGCCGAGATCGGTATCCATTTCGGCGTCTGCCGCTTTCAACCGGACTGCCACGATTTCCAGCGTGTCGCGCATCACCTCGTCGAGACGGACCGGGCCGAGCTTTTCATTGGGTTTTCGCGCAAAATTGCGCAGGTGACGGCTGATCGAGGCCATACGGTCGATCAAGCCCGAAATCCGCCGGACATTGTCGCTCGCCTCGGCCGTGCGGCCACGCTCGATGAGCAGCGCGGCGCTGTGGGCATAGGTCTTGGCGGCGGCGAGGGGCTGGTTGAATTCGTGAGACAGGGCAGCGGACATCTGCCCGAGGCCGGCGAGTTTGCCCGCCTGGATGAGATCGGCCTGGGTCTGGCGCAACTGCTGCTCGGTGAGCCGCCGTTCGGCGATCTCCGCTTCGATCTGCGAATTGACGCGTGCAAGATCCGCCGTGCGCTCCTCGACGCGGCGCTCGAGTTCCTCCTGCGCCTGCTCCTGCATCAGAATGCGTTCCCTGAGCCTTGCGCGCCGTTGGATGATGATCGCGATCGCCAGGCCGGCGAGGCAAAGGAGCAGCATGACGGCTGCAACCGTGGTCAGGGCCTGGGTCCGCACGGATGCCGTGTCCGTAAGAACGTTCACGGTCCAATCCGCCTCCGGCATATAATGCGAGAGGGCCAGATATTCCCGCTCGCTGCCCTCGGACACCTTTAGCAATCGATGTCCGGAAAGCTCGCTTTGTACGACCGGCAGGGGGCGGAGCGTGGCGTCCGCATAGCGCCGCGACCCCTCCGTCCGGGCAAGCCGGTCAGGCGTCAGCGGTAGGATCCCGGCATAGAGCCATGCAGGATTGCCGCTCATGAAGATGATGCCTTCGGGGTCGGAGACGAAGATCCGGTATTCGCCACCCTGCCAGGAGGCTTCGATGGTTTCGATATCCACCTTGAACACGATCACGCCGCGGATGTCCCCTCCGACGCGGACCGGCGCACCGAAATAGTAACCGCGCTTCAGCGATGTCGTGCCGAGAGCATAGAAGCGGGACTGGTTCCCCTTGAGTGCATCCTGAAAATAAGGGCGGTAACTGAAATTCTCGCCGACAAAGCTCGTCGGTCCATCGTAATTGCTGGCGGCGATCGTGTTGCCGTCCGGTGTGATGACGTAGATGTCGGAAGACTTGAGGAGTTCGTTGATCTCCTTGAGATACGAATTGACGGCCCCGCGCAGCCGCCGGTCGCGCGGACGCGTGACCAGTTCCTTGACGTCATCATGGTCGGCGATCAGCGCGGGCAGGGCCTGATAGCGGTTCAGGTGGCCGCTAAGGGCCGCAACCGCCAGCCGCAGAGCCGTGTTCGCCTGCGACGAGGCCTCCTGCATATAGCTGCGCGTGGCGACGGCGGTTCCCTGGACGGCGATCAATCCTGCGGCTGCCGGCAGGAGAAGGAGGGCAAGAACGAGACGGTATTTCACGGGATGGCCGGGCTCCTCCTCCCGCTCGCGGTGTTGGCCGCAGGATCGAATGTTGCCGGCCGCCGCGATGCTAAATGGCGCTCTGACGCGTGGCAAGCTGCCATGCAGGCAGTCCTCTCCGGTCTGTGGTCGTAATTGTTAACGGTCATCCTGTCGTGTCAACATCCCATTGACAATCCGTTCTTTTGCAACGGTCTTTCGCTCTCGGCGTCCAGAGAGCATCTAACCGACATCAACGCACCCCGCAAAGCGCGGGCAGAAAGGAAGCGGATCATGCTTGACCAGATCAAAGGCCTGCATCACGTAACGTCGATGGCGAACGACGCCCGCACGAACAACCGGTTCTTCACCGATACGCTCGGCCTGCGCCGCGTCAAGAAGACGGTGAACTTCGACTCGCCGGACGTCTACCATCTCTACTATGGCGACGAGACCGGCACCCCCGGCACGGTGATGACCTATTTTCCCTTTCCGCAGATGCCGCGCGGCCGCGCGGGCACCGGAGAGGTCGGGACGACCGTCTTCTCAATCCCGCGGGGCTCGCTCGGCTTCTGGCAGGAGCGCCTGGCGACACTCGGTGCGAGCGGTCTCAAGCAGACGGAAAGCTTTGGCGAAAAGCGCCTGAACTTTGCCGGTCCGGACGGCGACGGCTTCGCTCTCGTCGAGGCCGAGGATGACCCGCGTACGCCCTGGACCGAAGGCGGCATCTCCTTGGATCACGCCATTCGCGGCTTCCACTCGGTCGCCATGCGGCTACGCGACGAAGGCGCGACTGCGGAACTGCTGAAGTTCATGGGTTACGAGGAACTCGACCGCAAGGACGGCGTAACCAGGCTGATCGTGCCCGGCGGCAACGGCGCGAGCCTCGTCGATCTGGAGACGCTGCCAAACATCAGCCGCGCCGCACAGGGTGCCGGCTCGGTTCACCACGTCGCATTCGCCGTCGACAACCGCGAGAAGCAGTTGGAGGTGCGCAAGGCGCTGATGGACACCGGCTACCACGTGACACCGGTGATCGACCGGGACTATTTCTGGGCGATCTATTTCCGCACGCCCGGCGGCGTTCTCTTCGAGATCGCCACGAACGAGCCCGGTTTCGACCGGGACGAGGACATCGCGCATCTGGGAGAGGCGCTGAAGCTGCCGCAGCAACACAAGCATCTGCGCCCGGTTCTCGAAAGCCATTTGCAGAAGCTGGACGCCTAGCGGCCAGCACCCTGTAAGCTCCTTCCGCTGGCGCAGGAAGGAGTGCACTTCTTTAGATAGAAGAAGTGTTCGCAACCACGCGCGCACAAAGGAGAAATCGATGGTCGATCATGGCTATGTGCACACATTGAAATCCGGCAGGTCCGGCGGTCCGATCCTTTTCGTACTTCACGGGACGGGCGGCGACGAGAACCAGTTTTTCGGCTTCGGGGCGCAGCTCCTGCCGGAGGCCACCGTTGTGTCGCCGCGGGGCGACGTATCGGAACACGGGGCCGCCCGCTTCTTCCGGCGAACGGGCGAGGGCGTTTACGACATGGCGGACCTCGCGCGTGCGACGGAGAAGATGGCGGGTTTCGTGAAGGCGCTCGCTGGCGAACACGACGCCTCGGAGATTGTCGGTCTCGGCTATTCCAACGGTGCCAACATTCTCGCGAATGTACTGATCGAAGAGGGCCTCTTCGACAAGGCTGTGCTCATGCATCCGCTGATCCCGTTCCGTCCGGAGGACAATCCCGCGCTCGCCGGCCGCAAGATCCTGATTACGGCCGGAGAACGCGACCCGATCTGCCCGGCCCCGCTGACACGGGCGCTCGAGGACTACTTCACGAAGCAGAAGGCGAAGGTGGAATTCGAGTGGCATTCCGGCGGCCACGACATCCGCCAGAACGAGATCGCCGCCATCGAAGCGTTCGTTAAAGGCTGACAGCATAAGGGCTGGCGGCGCGGTACCTTGAAAAGAGACGGGGATTGAACTAAGTTCAGTGAACTAAGTTCGATTACGAGGACCCCGATGGAAACCGTCAACATTCACGAAGCGAAAACCCACTTATCGCGACTGATCGAGAAGGCGGCGCAGGGGCAGCCCTTTATCATTGCAAAAGCGGGAAAGCCGATGGTGAAGGTGATCCCGATCGATCAGCCTTCCGATGCGAAAGTGCAGCGGATCGGCTTCATGGCGGGTCAGTTTACGGTACCGGACGACTTCGATCAGATGGGCCGTGACGAGGTTGCAGATCTTTTTGGCGCATGAATATTCTTTTTGATACGCACATTCTCCTCTGGGCGGCCGGTGTACCCGGCCGCTTGTCGAAAGAGGCCCGCGCTCTTATCGAAAGCTCCGAGAATACGCTTTACTTCAGTGCGGCGAGCGTGTGGGAGATCGCGATCAAGCGTGGCTTGGGGCGGATGGACTTCGATGCCGATCCACGGCTCCTGCGTCGAGGTTTGCTGGACAATGGTTACCGGGAACTGCGGGTCGACGGCACCCATGCGGTGGCGCTTGATCAACTCCCCCTGATCCACAAGGACCCATTCGACCGCATTCTCATCGCGCAGTCTCTCGTCGAAGGACTTACGCTCGTCACGTCCGATGAAGTCGTCAGCCGCTACCGCGGTCCTATCCGGCTTGTTTAGTCTTCATTCGAGCCGCCTGCGGAACAGCCACGCGGCGCAGGAGAGGGTGACGATCGCGATCAGGCAAAGCGGCAGCGTCTGGTGGACGACTTCGGCAAGGGGAATGTCCTTTAGAAACACACCTTTCACGATCACCAGGAAATAGCGCAGCGGATTGATCAGCGTCACTGGCTGCAGCCAGGAGGGCATGTTTTCGATCGGCGTCGCGAAGCCGGATAGCAGCATAGCCGGGACCATGAAGAGGAAGGCCCCGAGGATTGCCTGCTGCTGCGTCATGGACAGCGCCGAGATGAAGAGACCGAGGCCGACGACGGCGGCGAGATAGAAGATGGCGCTCCCATAGAGCAGGAACAGAGAGCCGCGCAGCGGCACGCCGAAGATGAAGACCGCGGCAAGGATATAGATGGTGATGTGGAAGAGGCCGATCATCATCGGCGGGATGAGCTTGCCGAGCAGGATCTCATGGGTGCGCAACGGTGACACGATGAGCTGGTCGAAAGTGCCGAGCTCCCGCTCGCGCGCGACCGACAGCGCCGTGACGATAAGCCCGATCAGGAGAGCGATGCTCGCGACCAGGTTCGGCACCATGAACCATTGGTAGGTGAGGTTCGGATTGAACCAGTTGCGGACCTCGACCCGGATCGTCTCGGAGGCCGCACGCCTGCCCGCCGGCGTTTCGGCCGCGACGGCGCCGACGATTCGGCCGAGATAGCCGGAGACGATCTGCGACGCGTTGGAACGCCGGCCGTCGAGGATCATCTGCACTTCCGCCGGTCTCCCCGCCTCGATATCGCGGGAGAAGGTGGGGCCGATCTCCAGTGCGGCCAGGACTCGCTGGGTATCGATCGCGAGGCGGACCTCGTGAGGGCTGCTCGCGAGCTCTATCGAGCGAAAGGTCGGAGAGCCGCCGATCTGCTGCACGAGTTCCTGGCTCCATTGGCCGCTGTCACGGTTGAGCACCATGAGATCGACGTCAGTTACCTCGAGCGTCGCCGCATAGGAGAAGACCAGGAGCTGGATGATCGGCGGGCCGATCAAAACGGTGCGGCCCTTCGGATCGCGCAGGACCGCGAGCAGCTCCTTGACGATCAGGGCTTTCAGCCGCGTCCACCACATGTCAGCCGATCCTCTTTCTGGTGCTGCGCGCCGCCAGCGCGAAGAACATGCAGCCGATCAGGAACATCACCGTGATGGCGCGTGCGAACATCGGCCAGATATCGCCGGCGAGAAACACTGTCTGCAGACTGGGAATGAGGTAGCGCGCCGGGACGGCATAGGTGACCCATTGGATGACGGTGGGCATGGAATTGATCTCGAAGAGGAAGCCGGACAGCAGGAAGGCCGGGAGGAAGGCCGAGATCAGCGCGAGCTGCGAAGCGAGAAACTGGTTCTTCGTCGCGGCCGAGATCAGCAGCCCTTGTCCGAGCGCCGGCATCAGGAAGGTGGCCGAAAGGGCGTAGAGCGCCGCCACCGATCCCCGGAAGGGGACATCGAAAAGAAAGACCGCCACAAGCACGCAAAGCGTCATCGACGTAAGGCCGAGGACGAAGTAGGGCAGCAGCTTGCCGGCGAGCAGCTCGGCGGCGGAGACGGGCGTCGCCATCATCGCCTCCATCGTGCCGCGCTCCCATTCGCGGGCGACGACGAGCGAGGTGAGCAGCGTGCCGACCAGCGTCATCACGATCGCGATCGAGCCCGGAACCAGGAAGTTGCGGCTTGTCAGCTGCGGGTTGAACCAGAAGCGCTGTTCGGCGGAGATCGCCGGAGGCGGGCTCCGGCCCTCGCTCAAGCGCTGGCGCTCCCAATTGGCAACAGCACCCTGTGCATAGTTCTGCACGAAATTGGCGGTGTTCGGATCGGAGCCGTCGACGATCACCTGGACCGACGGATGGCGCCCCGCCGCGTGGTCGGCGGCAAAGCCGGCGGGGATCACGAGGATGCCGCGCACCCGTCCGAGGACAAGGTCGTCCTCAAATTCCCTGCGGTCGCGTCCGGTGACGACGGAAAAGTAGCGCGATGCCTCGAAGCTGGCAGCGAGATCGCGCGTGAGCGGGGTCGCCTCCTCGACCACGAGGGCGACGCGCGTGCGCGTCGTATCGAGCGACACGCCATAACCGAAGAGGAAGAGCAGGACCAATGGCAGGACGAAGGCGATCAGGATACTGCTCGGATCGCGTACGACCTGATAGGTTTCCTTGCGCACCAGGGCGGCAAAACGCCGGGCCCGGCCCGCGGGTTCGTACGCTTTCGCCATTTTCCTCTCGGCGTTCATGCAGCCTCCTTCGCCTCGGAGCCTTGAACGAGCGCGATGAACGCGTCCTCCATGGTCGGGTCGGGGAGATCCTTGCTTGCGACACGGGCCTTCATGTCGTCCGGCGAGCCGAGTGCGATCGAGCGGCCGCGATAGATGAGTGAAATGCGGTCGCAATATTCCGCCTCATCCATGAAATGCGTGGTGACGAGCACGGTCACGCCCTTTTCGACAAGGCCGTTGATATGGGTCCAGAACTCGCGCCGGGTGATTGGATCGACGCCGGAGGTCGGTTCGTCCAGGAAAAGCACTTCCGGTTCATGGAGCACGGCACAGGCAAGCGCCAGACGCTGCTTGAGACCGAGCGGCAGGTCCTTGGCCGACATGTCGAGGATCGTGCGGAAGTCGAAGATTTCGCTCATCAGAGCGATGCGTTCGCGTTTTCTCGCGCCGGACAGCCCGTAGACGCCGGCAAAGAAATTGAAGTTCTGGATGACGCTCAAATCACCGTAGAGAGAGAATTTCTGCGCCATGTAACCCAGCCGATTGCGCGCCTCGGGGGCGTTGCGCCTGAGGTCGAAGCCGGCGACGCGGCCTTCGCCGGCGGTCGGCTTCAGGAGGCCGCAAAGCATTTTGAACGTCGTCGACTTGCCGGCGCCGTTGGGGCCGAGGAGGCCGAAAATCTCGCCGCGTGGAATATCGAAGGTGATGTTGTCGGCGGCGGTAAAGTCGCCGAAGCGTTTCGTCAGACCCCGCGCCTCGATCACGGGTCTGCCGGCGTCTTCGGCGAACTCGCGCTGTGTTTCCGCAAGCCTCGACCGGCCGCCGGGACCTCCGCCGAGCATATCGACGAAAGCGTCCTCGAAGCGGGGCGGGGTGATCGCTGCGTGAGCGGCATCGGCCGTGTCGCCGAGCGGCGGTGAAAGACCCTGCTTCATGACGAGACGTATGGCTTCGCCCTGGATCACGCCGTCGACCACGCCTTGCTCTTCGACGAGGCGCGCAAGCGCTTCGCGGCGGCGGCCGCGGATGCCGGAGAGGCGAAAGACGCGGTCCTCGACGCGGCCGGTCATCTCCGCCGGCGGGCCGGAAAACATGAGCCTCCCCTGATTGAGCAGGAAAACATGGTCGCAGGCTTCCGCCTCTTCGAGATAGGCGGTCGACCAGACGACGGCGATGCCCTCCGCCCTCAGATTTCCGACCATCTTCCAGAGGTCGCGCCGCGAAATCGGATCGACGCCGACGCCGGGCTCGTCGAGAAGCAGGAGCCGCGGCTTGCGCAGGAGCGCGCAGGCGAGGCCGAGCTTCTGTTTCATTCCGCCGGAGAGCTTGCCGGCAAGCCGCGTCGTGAAGCGGGCAAGATCGGTGAAGTCGAGCAACTCGCCGAAGGTCCGGCTGCGCTCGGTCTTCGGCAGGCCGCGCAGATCGGCGTAGAGGTCGAGGTTCTCCTGGACCGACAGGTCTTCATAGAGTCCGAAGCGCTGCGGCATATAGCCGATTGCCGCCTGGATACTGGCGGGATCCCTCCGGGTATCGTAGCCGAGCACTTCTATGGTGCCTGCATCCGGCAGCATCAGGCCGGTCATCAGCCGGATCAGCGTCGTTTTGCCTGCGCCATCCGGACCGACGAGACCGGTTACCCATCCGCCGAAGATTTCACCCGCAACTGCGTCGAGCGCCGGGGGCGCGGTACCGAACCGCTTGGTGACGGCGTTCAGCCGAACGAACGGGGCCGTACCGGGCTCCGTTGCGGGGGCGGGCATCAGGAAGCCTCCTTCGCTTCCGGCAGGTGCACGGTGACCGGCATGCCCTGGCGAAGATCCTTGCCCGGATTGGCGATCACGATGCGCAGCCTGTAGACGAGATCGGTTCTGAGCTCGGGTGTCTCAACCGATTTAGGCGTGAACTCGGCGACCGGGGATACGAAGCCGACGGTTCCCTCATAGTTGCGATCGGGCGCGGTGTCGGAGGTGATCGTCACCTTCATTCCCGGATGCACACGGCCGAGGTCGGGCTCTGCGACATAGGCGCGGACCCAGACCGGTTCCGTCAGCGAAAGCACGTAGACGATATCGGCGGGCGAGACGATCGCGCCGGTTTCACGCACGCGGGATATGATGACGCCGTCGCTCGGGGCGGCAAGTTGGGTGTCATCGAGCGAGATGCGGGCGCTCTCGGCCTTTGCCGTCGCGGCATTCGCCTGGGCCGCTGCTGCCGCTATGTCCTCGGCGCGATTTCCCTCTTCGAGAAGCACCAAAGCCTCGCGGGCCGACCTTGCGCGTGCGTCCGCCGCTGCACGGCTGGCGTTTGCCTGGTCGAGCTCCGCCTGCGAGATCGTGCCGTTCGGACGCAGCTGCTTTGCGCGTTCATAGGCGAGCTTCGCATTCTCAAGCTCCGCAAGGCGTTCTTCATGCGTGGCGCTCGCCTGGGCGATTTCGGCTGCGCGGGCGCCGGCCTTGAGTTTTGCCAGCGTCGCCCGGGCAGCCTCGGCGTCCGCTTCGGCGGCACCGAGTGCCTGGCGGAACGGCTCGGCGTCGAGCCTCGCGATCACGTCGCCTGCCTTCACGCTATCGCCCTCGTCGACGCGCAACTCAGCGATCCGCCCGCTCACCCGAAAGCCAAGCGACACCTGCCGAATGTCAACATTGCCGTAGAGCACCGCCTGCCGCGGCTCACCCGCAAAGCCGAGGCGCGCCGGCAGGTCGAACCACCAGGCACCGGCGAGAGCTGCGGCGACGATTGCAACGAGTATGGCGACCTTCCTCATGACCGGCGGTCCCTCTCGGCACCGAGCACCGCCACGAGTTCGGCGGCATGGCGGTGCAATGTCTCGATCTCCTTCGGTCCGGCAGATTCCCATTCGAGCTGGGCATAGACGGCTGCATGCGCCATTCGAAACACCAGAACGCTTCCGACGAAGGAGAGCGTTCTCAGACGAATGTGCTCCGAAGCCGGGTCGTCCCCGATGATCGCGCCGATCAGCCGGCTCGCCATGTCGATCATCGGCCCCATGATGCTGCCGTAGATGCGTTTGAATGCTTCGGTCGGCTCCATCTGCTCGCGAATGATGAAGCGTGCCCAGCTTTCCGATTCCTTGCTGACGAAGAGAGCGATCATCCTCTGGACCATCTGGGTCAGGAAACGCCGCGCCTCCATCGGCGTCATCGCAGCGCCTTCGGCATCGAGTTCGGCAAGGCGGGAGAGGATCATGCTCCGCAGGTCGCCGACATGGCCGCCGATCATCGACGCAAGGTGCTCGGCGGCGGCTACATAAAGCCCTTCCTTGCCGCCGAAATAATAGGGAATCGCCTGGAGATTGACGCCCGCTGCATCGGCGAGCTTTCGCGTGGTCGCGCCATCGAAGCCATAGCGTCCGAAGACGTCGATGGCCGTGTTGAGCAGCTTCTCCCGCGTCGCGTCGCCGCGGTCGGCTCGGAGCACAGTGGGGCGGTTTCCATCCTTGATCATGCATCGATGATGCGCCAATCAATCGACTAAGTCAATCGATCGAATGAAATGAAGTGACTGTCTTGCAACGCCATGTTTCCTTTGATCCTAGCCGATCAATGGACAAAAACGTGCAGCAGTTCGAAAGGCTACAACGACCTTTGCGCGTCTTATAAGAGGCGCGGCGCTGTAGGAAACTTTTCGGATGAGTGCAATCTCTCCTCTCATCCCTTATGTGGACGGCTTCCCCTTGCAAGTGTTTTTTGCAGATTTTTTGATCGGATCGCTTGCTTCCATATGTTCGGCCTTTCGGTGTGGCCGCACAGGGCCACTGGCCAAGATGGTTTCCGCAACGCCTGTGCCAAACAGTGCA